>NZ_AP014631.1:0-346620 GCF_000828855.1 Metamycoplasma canadense
TGTAATAATTTTTTACTATTTTTAGTTTAAAAACTAAAATTTTTTTTTGGTCTAATAAGAAAGAGATATTTTAAATTAAAAAATATCTTATTTACATATTTATATATTTAAGGAAAAAAATGAAAAAATCAGAAATATTACTTTATAAATATTTTCAAAATTGAATAAATATTTATAAAAAAGGTTCAATAAGAAAAATTAGTTTTAAGAAATATGAGTTAACTTTAGATTGAATAATTAAAATTGCAAGAGAAATTAGATTATGTGATTTAGATAGGATAACATATCAAACTATATTAAATAACTTTGCTGAATTTCATGAGCGACAAACGACTATGGATTTTCATCATCATTTAAAAAGTTGTTTATTAGATGCTCTTGATGACGGTTATTTAAGTAGTGATCCAACAAGAAAAGTTGTAATAAAAGGAAAAAATCCTTCAAATAAAAAAGTCAAATTCTTAAGTCAATTTGAGCTTCAGTTATTAATAAAAACACTTAAATTGAATGAAACAATTAATTTAGATTGGTTAATATTATTAATAGCAAAAACAGGGTTAAGATATTCTGAGGCATTAGCTTTAACACCACAAGATTTTGATTTTGCAAAACAAACATTAACAATAACTAAAACTTGAAATTATAAAGAAGATGGAGGATTTATGCCTACTAAAAACAAATCAAGTATAAGAAAAATTCAACTTGATTGAATGACAGTTACACAATTTAGTGGAATTATTAAAAATATTCCCGAAAATAGACCTATTTTTGTTTTTAAAGAAAAAACTTATAATTCAACTATTAATGATCTTTTAAGAAGAAGATGCATAAAAGCGGGAATTCCTATAATTTCTGTTCATAGTTTAAGACATACGCATGCTTCACTTTTGTTATATGCAGGTGTTTCAATTGCTTCTGTTGCAAAAAGATTAGGACATTCTAGCATGAACACAACAGAAAAAGTTTATTTACATATTATTAATGAACTAGAAAATAAAGATGTTGATTTAGTAATGAGATCAATTTCAATATTGAATTAATATTATTCAAGAAAATAATAAAATAAGCCATATTAGTGGCTTATTTTATTTCTTTTTGTTCTTCAATCCATTCTTCGACCATCGTAGTAAACTCAGCTAATAATGTTTTTTTAGGACTTTTATTTCTTTTTATAGCTAATTTTTCTCTAATTATTGGAAATGAATTTTTACATAAATCTTCTAGTCTATTATTAACATTAATTGTTTCAGTTGATTTAATAATATTATTAATTTTTTTGAAATCTAATTCTCATTCGTTACAAAAATCGCTTATTATTTTATTATTTTTATCCGAAATAGCTTCTGCAAATTCATGTGCTATATCTAAATAATCTCAATTTTTTTCGTTATTAAAATAAGGTTCCAAAATTTCTCATAATATTTTTTGGTGCTCACGCGTAAATTTAGAAATTTCTTTGCCGATATGTTCTCTTGTACGTTCATTGTTAATAATTTCTTGAAGCCTTACAATATTTAACTTAATATTTTCATTATAAACACTATATTCTGTTGATAAATTTTGAAATTCAACTTCATTATTTTTAGTTTTATTTATTTCTTTTATTTCTTTTTGGCTTTCGATTTTTTTAAAGTAGTGTTTTATATCTTCTGATCTCGCTATTAAAGCATCAAAATCTTCTTCTTTGAATTGAATTTTATTGCATATATCATCTTCATTTTTAGCTCTTTCTCAATCAAAACCCATAATTCTTGCTGACCTTAGATCATTAACTATTTTATTTATATGAAAATATGCCTCTTTCATATTCTTAGAATATTCAAAAAATCTATTATCAGTTAATTTTACTTCAGGAATGCTTTCAAATCAGTTTTGGTTATATCAAGAAAATATTTGTTCAACTTTATTAAATTTATTATTGATATCTTCAAGCCTTTCTTCAAAACTCAAGGTTAATATTGTATCGATATTAATGTCAGCATACATTTTAAGAGATTGCTCTAAGTTATAGTTCATTGTGTTTGGTTGTCTATAAAAAATAACATTACCAAAGTCTTTATTAGGAAGAGTTCTATTGGTTCTTGAAATAGCTTGTATTAAGTGCTCATATTCCATAACTTTGTCAAAATATATTGTGTTTATATATTTAGAATCAAAACCAGTAAGCATTTGATTAACAACAATTAAAAGTTGTAATTTTTCACTATTTTCAATATTAATAAATTGCCCTTTTTGTGACAGTCTTTTTGATAAATCAGCTTTAAATTGAACATTATCGGTATTTCTAATTACTGTATTAAAATCATTGTTATATCTTTCGATAATATTATTTATAGCACTAGCTTTATATTCTGAATTGGATAAGTCTTCTTCTCGGTCTAAACTTTGATCAAATAATGTTGTGAATTTAAAGTCTTTATATTTTATGTTTTTTTCACACTCTTCTTTAAATAATTCAAAATATTTAATTGCATCAGGTATGCTTTTAACTGCTAAAATAGCACTATATTTTTTATTATCTAAAAAATATTCTTGATTATTTAATATATCTTGAACAACTAATCTTTTAAAACGGATATCATCATAATATCCATTCTTTAATAAATTTTCTTCTATATTTCGGTTAGCTTCTTTTTCTACTTCACTCAAATCTCTAAAATGAGCCAGATTATAAACTGCTTTTTTAACTAAATTATAAGGAACTGAGCTAGAGTTAACAAAACTTATTGCATCAGCTGTGTATTTATCAAATACTTTGTAAATAATGTTAAAGTCAAGAATTTTTTTATCTTGAATACCATTTAATAAAGTATAACTATGCAATAAATCACCAAAAATTTCCTTTGTTGTAAGACCATTTTTTGAATTTTCTCTTCCAAGAGGGGTTCCTGTGAAACCAATTATAGCTGCATCGGGAAAAGTTTCATTTATATTTTTAATCATTTCTCCAGAAGTACTTCTATGAGCTTCATCAAAAATAAAAACAATTTTTTGATTAGTTATCTTATTTATTTGTTTTGCAGAAAAATTATTATTATTTACCCTTGATTGTTTTTGGATCGAACCTACTATTATTGTATTTATTAAGTTTTCTTCTTTCATTAAAGAAACAAGATTATCTGTTGTTGAAGCGATTTTTACATTTACTTTGCTGCCTTTAAAATTAGTAAATTCGCTAAAACTTTGCGAACCAAGTTCAGTTCTATCAACAACAAACACAACAGTATCAGCAATATTTCATTCTAATAATAACTGTGATAGTTTAAAACTTGTTAGTGTTTTTCCTGAACCTGTAGAATGTCAAATATGACCTATTTTAGCACATCCAGTACGTAAAGGATCATTAAAAATTTTTTTATCAGTTTTAAATTTTTTTTCTATTTTATCTATTGCGTGAAATTGATAACTTCGTAAAATTAATAGTGATTTTTCATTTTCTTGACAAACTGTAAAATCAGCTATAAGTCTGTGAGCCATTGGTATTGAAAGAAAATATTTTGTAACATCCCTTCAATCTTTTACAATATTATTTCGATCATCATGTCAGTAGTTAAAAGATTGATTATTAACAGATTTTCCAGAAAAATCTGTGGGCATATATTTCATTTCATTTGGGCTCATAACAACACTAACTTGAACTAATTTTAAAATTTCATCAAAACCATCTGAAACAATATAGTTTTTGATTTGTGAAATAGCATTTGACAAATCATATTCTTTACGTTTTAGCTCAATATGAAATAAAGGTAATCCATTTATTAATAAAATAATATCTGCTACATGGTTTCTATTAACTGATTTTCAAGGTAGTTTTACTTGTTGAGCTATTTGATAAATAGAATCACCAGAATTAATTGCTTTTCTACTAAAAATTTTTAAATATATTTCTTTACCAAAATTTTCTTTATCATTTATATTATCTCTTTTAATTAATATAGTTTCACTATTTATTAATCTATTAGCTTCAACGGCATTATTACATTGTTTTATTCTCTCTTTTAATTGCTCCTTTTCATCAGTTGATAAATCAATAAAGTTAAGTTTATCTTTATTGTTATGGTAAACAATTTTAAAAAAGTTATTTCATAAATCTTCTATAGTACACGAATCTAAAACTGTTTCAACATCTTTATTTAAGTTTTTTCATCCGTTTTCTTTAAGTGCTTGTATAAGATCTTTTTGAAATTCCAATTCATTTTCTTTATTTTTATTCATTTGTTATTCTCCTTAGACAAACATCTTTTCTAGAAGTTGATTTTTTATATTTTTTAGCTTATCCAGCTTACGCTGATGAAGGGTGATTAAGGTGTCAAGGTCAGAGAATAATCAACCAACTCTTTTTTGTTCTTCAAAATCTGGAAGTTTAATGATTTCTTTATTCATTATCTCTATATCTAAAGAGTTCATCATGATTCCTGATTTTGAACTTCTTTTTAACGCAGTTAGCATTACATTATTATTATTTGCTCAATATTTTGAAAAATTTAATGAAAAACCAATCTTAGGTCTAAAAACTGTAAAAATATTAGAAATAATGCCATTTTTTAAAGTATTTTGCACAAATCTCCCAAATGGAAACTCCTTGTTAGTATGCCCTTCGTATGCTATATCACCAACCCTAAATATGCTATAACCCGCAATAGTTTTGACATTATTAATTTTTAAATCAGTTTTAAATGTGTTTGTTGCTACTGAAATATATTTTTTAATATCAAATGTACCATTATTTTTTTCTTTAATATTGAAAAATATATCTTCAAACTTTTTCTGTTCTCAATCGTTTGTAAATTGTTTAAATCTGATAGCTGGTTTTGGATTTTTTTCGTCTGCAAACATCCTTTCTAAAAGTTGATTTTTTATGTTTTTTAGCTTATCAAGCTTACGCTGATGAAGGGTGATAAGGGAGTCAAAATAATTAAAAATATATCCAACAAGAGATTGCTCTTTTAGTGATGGAATACGGACATTAGTATTAATTAAATCATTAATTGAAAATACGAATCTCTGATTGCCTTGACAGCGGAATATCAATTGATTTCTTACGGCAGGAGTGTTTGTAAAGTAATTACTAAAACTAATATCAATTTTTTCGGCACTAGGTCTAAATCTATACAAATGATATGAATACACAGCATTTACAAGTGTTTCAGCAATACACAATGAATGTCCTATATCTTCTTTTGTTTCAGAAGACGGGGTAAAAAATATATCGCCTTTTATAATGTTTTTGGTTTTAATTTGTTCGTTAGAGGCAGTTGTTACCATTAATTTTTTATAATTTTTTTCAGTTATTTTTTGCTTCTTATAAACATCCATGTAATTAAGAAGATACACCTCATTTTCATTAGTTTTATATTTTTTATCAACGCCTGACGCACTTGCAAAACCTATATCACCCAACTTATGTTGTTCTCAATCGTTTGTAAATTGTTTAAATCTGATAGCTGGTTTTAGATTTTTTTCGTCTGCAAACATCCTTTCTAAAAGTTGATTTTTTATATTTTTTAGCTTATCAAGCTTACGCTGATGAAGGGTGATTAGGGTGTTGAAAAATTTGAAACAATCAGAAATCTTACTTATTTCCGGATTGTTTGGAATAGGTAGAATTGCAAATTCTAGGTCACTTGCTTTTAGATTATTGATGCTACCCGATGTTATGGATATGTTTGACATAATAAGTCTCTTATATCAATTCATATTCATTGATTCATTTAGAAAATTATGGTATTTTGTTTTACACAAAAGCATAAAACCGCCATGAACAGCAGTTTTTTCAGGGATATTTTCAATTATAGCGTGTTTCCCCACAATATCTACACTACCAGAAGATGCTGTAATTAATATATCTCCAGTCTTAGCAAAATCTATATTTATTGCTTTTTTATTAACAAAGACGTCATTATCAAATAATATAAATTTATCCTTGTGGATATTTGATGACCTCAAAATCCTTATTCCATTTTTTACACAATCAGATGGCTTATATGTTAAACCTCTTTTTAATGTTGCAATTTCTCCAAACCTTCTCTGTTCTCAATCGTTTGTAAATTGTTTAAATCTTAATGATGGTTTTAATGAACTTGACATTATTTTCCGCCTAAAATATTGATTAGTTCATCAATTGCTTTCATATCGCTGTCTTCGCCGCCTAATTCTTTTAGAAGCTCAACTAGCTTTTGTTCATTTTCTTTAATCTCGGCATTAATATCACTTAAAGTATATTTATATTTGCTTTCTAAATTTTCGAATTTAGCAATATAGTCATCAACAATTTCTTCACCTTGCTTAATTATTTGATTCATTATAGGTAAGAATCATTTATCAATTAATAATGAAAAAATTTCATCTTTATTAAGAGAAATATATTTTGAATAAGATTCAAAAATTAATTCTTGTTCTAATGATGTAATTAATTTTTTAACTTTATTTTTTTCATTAATTAATTTATAAACTTCTAATATTTGAGATTCAAAATCTTCGCTTTCTTGTGTGTTTTTAATACTTTTAATATATTTTTGTAATTCTTTAGTAACTAATTTACCTTCAATAAATAATGGTTCATTTTTTTCTGATTCATCAATTAATTCTATTATTTCGTTAATTTGTGAATCAATGTTGTTTAATTCGTCATTAAGTTCTTTAATTTTATTATTCTTATCAAAAAAGAATTTATCTTTTATAAACTCGTTACTAAATAAACTTGAATTTCATTCGATAATAGTATTTATCTTTTTTCTTTTAATATCCAAAATTTCGGGATCTTGTAATAAATCATCAAGACTTGAATTATTAAAATCAAATAAAGATATTAATTGAAGATCATTATTGATATTTTCAATATTATTAATCAATATTTGATAAATATTATATTTTTCAATAAATGGTAAATTATCCATTTTATTAAAAATATAATCAACTAAATTTTCTTCAAGATTTTGTTGGATATTCTTTAAGTTATCTAAATTTGAGCCAGTATTAAATAAATAATTATAAAAATCGTTTGATATTTTATTAAACTTAGTTTTGTATTCAATTATCTGATGATTTTCAAGAACTAAATTTCTAATTTGATTATTGTCGTTAGGTAAAATTGAATAATAACCTTGTTTGTTTAGTTTAAATAATGAATCTTTTATTGTTGGAAATTCATTTAAAAAGTCTGAATATTTTTCAAGTTCTTTTTCACTTACTCCACCATACATTGATGAATATAAATCATGTGATTCTTCTTCCTTGAAATTATTTATATAACGTGAGATATTTAAATTGTAATCATTTTCTTTTATTTCTTCAAATGAAACTATCCTTGAAAAATTCTTAATTTCTTTTCGATTATTAACAACATCAATAATTTTTCTAATATGTCTAGCTTCTAATTTATTATCCTTACCATCTTTAACATAAAGTTGTGAAGCATCGACAAATTGAATATCATTTGTTTGTTTTTCTTTTTTAATTATCATGATAATGGTAGAAATACCTGTACCATAGAAAATATTAGCTGGTAAGCCTATAATAGTATCAATTTGACCTTTTTTAATTAACTGTGTTCTTATTTCTTTTTCACTTCCGCCTCTAAATAAAACACCATGAGGCAGAACAATAGCTAAAATACCATCTGGATCAAGATGGTATAAATCATGTAATAAAAAGGCATAATCAGCTTTTGAAGCAGGCGCAACACCGTAGCTTTTGTAACGGTCATCGCTTTCCATGTTTGTATTATCTCATTTTTGAGAGTATGGAGGATTAGAAACAACAGCATCAACACTTTGATATTTATATGATCCATTTTTATTAAAAAACGGTCAATCTTGTTTTAATGTATCAGCATTACGCACATTAATATTAGCAGTATTTATTCCTCGCATAATTAGATTCATACGGGTTATGTTAAACGTTTGTTTATTTAGCTCTTGAGCATAATAAACAACAGGACTTGAACTTTTTGAGTATTTTTTAAAAGCTTCACCAATTGTTAAGAGTAACGATCCTGAACCTGATGTTGGATCATATACTTTTATATTTTCTTTATTTTTTAAATGATAAGAAAC
This sequence comes from Metamycoplasma canadense, assembly GCF_000828855.1. NCBI lineage: Bacteria > Bacillati > Mycoplasmatota > Mycoplasmoidales > Metamycoplasmataceae > Metamycoplasma > Metamycoplasma canadense. Next base: position 8,055 of record NZ_AP014631.1, read on the forward strand.
TATTTCAGCCATTAATGTTGAAACTTCATGAGGAGTATAAAATTCTCCACCTTTTTTTCCGGCAGAAGAAGCAAATTTACCGATTAAATATTCATATACATGACCTAACACATCATAATCTTGATTTTCAGTTGGTATTTTTTGAATTTGTTCCATTAAGTTTAATATTTTTTCTGTTTGATCATCTGAATTTATTCCTAATTTGCTTAACTCATTTTCAAATACAAAAAATATACCTTCAAAAAGTTCTTTACATTCATCTGATATTGAACGATTAAATTCGTTAATAGCTTCGGAAAGAACATTAATTTTAAATTTATTTTTTTCTTTTGAATCTTGACTTGTTCATGTTTGATATAGGTTTTCGTAGTAAATAAAATAACCACAGTTAGTGTTAATTCTTTTTTTGATTGTTTCCATTTGTTTATAATCATTTAAGCTTTCAGCTTTTTCAAAATCAATTTCTTCTCAATTAATTTTTGACGAAAAATATTTTAAATCTAAACGGTCAACACCTTGTTCAATCATTTCGTCTTCTTGTTTTTTTGATAAAAATCTATAAAAAATAAGTCCTAAAATATAGTTTTTATATTCTGATGCATCTAAATTTCCTCTTAATTTATTTGCTGAATCTCAAATTATAGAAGCCAATTTTTGTTTTGTGATTCTGTTATTATTTTGCATTCTATCTCCCCTTTTTAAGATTTAAAATTAGATTTTATTTTAATAATTTATTTAACTTAAATAAAAACATAAATAACTTTCATTTTAGTTAATTATTTTTTATTTAATTTAATTTTATATTTTTTATTTCTTTTTTATTAGGAATTTTATTATAAATAAAATTTCGCGGAATTAGTAGGCTAGAAAAAAATGGATATATATTAGTTTTAACCAAAATACAAAAAAAAGAGAGGTAAAAAAATGAGTGCTTTTATAAATTTAGGAACTATTAAATTTAAAACACTAACAAGTAAAATTACAGCGTTAGGACAAGAAAGATTAAGCGGCTTCGGCTTCTTTTGAAAGAATAAATGAAATAAAAATAATTATTTAAATTGTTATTGTTTTAATTCTAAAATCAATGAAATTATTAAAAAAATTTATCAAAAATCTTTAAATTTAGAAGCTGAAATTGATGTTATAGTTTGGGGCGATATTTCAATTAATTACGACCCAACTAATGGGCACTGCTATCCATCTTTATATATTGAAAAAATAATGCCACTTAATAATTTATTATGGTGAAATAAAGGCTAATAAATATAAAAAAATAATATCTCTTACCGTTGTTAAAAAATACAGCTTTGAATTATTTATAAAAAATTTAAAATTAAAATATAATAAACCCCAAAAGTTTTTCAAATTTACTTTATTTGACTTTTGGAGCTTATTATAATGTCATATTTCATTTTTTATGTTAATACTTCTTAAATTATAATTTTTAAATTATATTATGTTTCGTATTATTAATAATTTACAATTGCTTCTTTAGCTGGTTCATTTAATAAATTAGTTTTATTTTCATCTTCTGAATTTCATAATTTTACAGGTTTATATTTTCCTTTAGGTACTTGAGTGTTAGCGTCATAGTAATCGTACGTATCGATTGAAAATTCAACTAAATCTTCACTTACTTTTCTTATAAAAACTAGGTGAATATTAAATTCTTTAGTTTTAGGATTTTGAAAACCAGTTGTATGTGTTTCATGAATTCCATAGTTTTCACCCTTTTCGCCAGTAACTTGTAAATTTATTTTTATTTTTTTTTCTTTTAAGTTTTCAAATGTTTGTTTAGAAGTTATAAATTTGAATTTTAAATATTGAAATTTTCCATATATATATGTAGAGCTAGAAGTTGATGTAAATTTATTTTTTCTTTCGTTATTTAATTTTTCAGCTTCTCCTAAAATTGAATTTAATTTTTCTAAATCGTTTGCACTGTTAATTTTTTGTTCAAAATCTTTTTTATGATTTTCTAATAGTGTAGCCAAGCTATTAATTTGTTTTTTTATTTCTTGTTTTTTATTTTCTAATTCTTTTTTATTTTTTAGCTCTTCAGCAGTAGTATCTGAATTTGGTTTTGAATCAGCAGGTGCCTCTGGGGTTGTTGATCCAGTTTGTGGGGTTTCATCTTTTTTATCTTCTTGTGTATTACCACAAGCTAATAAAATTAATGGAGATGATACTACAGATGTAATTGAACCGGTAGTTAATAAAAATTTACTTAATTTTTTCATTTTTTATTTTCCTTTCAAAATTTATTTAATAGTTAGAATTTTATATTCTTTTTTTTTTTTTGAATTTAGCAAAAAAATTATGTTTTAACTGTTATTTTTTTAGAAATTTTTTTAAATTTAAATATGTAAAAATTACAATGAATCAGTTAAAAAAATAGCTTAAAATAAGAGTAAAATATTCATAAATACTTTTTTAAATTTAAATATATAAAAAAAATAAATTAATATAAACATAAACAAAAAAACAATACTTTGTAATGTTAAACTTTTTATTCATTTTTATCTTTGCTACTTTAATTTGTTTAATGATTTAATTTATTATTTAAAAATAATTAAGGCAAATAAAAAATAGAAAAAAATATACCTATTTTCATATAATTAATACTATGAAAAAGCAATTTGAGCAATTTTGAAATATACTAAGTCAATATGAATACATAACCTTATGTACACATATAAATCCTGATGGTGATACAATAGGTTCAGCTGTAGCATTCAAAGAAATTATTCAATTAAATATTCCTAGTGTTAAAAAAGTTGAAATAAGTGGTGGAGATTGTCCAAGAAATCTTAATTTTTTATTTGATAATCATCTAAGCCTCGTTGATCAAGAAATGTTTGATAAATCTTTAAAGGTAGTAGTTGATACATCAACAGTAAACCGTGTTTATGATAAACGTGTTGTTGCAAAAGAATCAATAAAATTTGATCATCATCCAGTAGTTGATGAATTTATGTTTGGTATAGGTGGAGATTATTGACCTGCAACTGGTCAACTTTTAACCCAAATGGTTATTGAATTAAATTTAAAAACTAATCAAAAAGCATTACAAGGTTTAGCAGTAGCAATTATTACTGATACGGCACAGTTTACAGAAAGAGATATAACATCTACTACTTTTGATGCGATGTCTTATTTATTGAATCAGGGTTTAGAATATAAAAAAGTATTGCAAAATCTAAAATTAAATAATGAAGAAAAAAAGATAATTTTTAATACCATTTCTAAATTAAAAATAGAAGGTATTGTTTCTTATATAGTTTCAGAGGTTGAAATTACAAATGATATTGTTAGACCGCTTGTTAATCAATTTTTAGCTATAACAAACACAGAAGTTTCATTAGTAATCTTAAAACAAAAAAATAATTTTTATCGTTGTTCAATAAGATCAATAGATTCTTATGATGTTAGTTTAATTGCTGAAAAATTTGGCGGTGGTGGGCATAAAAATTCGGCAGGTTTTAATATTGATTCATTAGATAAATTAAAAGTAGTTTTAAATGAAATTAATAATCACTAAAAAGTTTTTTATATAAAAAACCGACGTTAAATCGGTTTTTTATATATTTTTTTATTATCTATAGTCTTCTGGGCGACTTAAAACCTTTGAACCATCTTTAGTTACAAGAATGGTATCTTCAATTCTTGCTCCACCTAAACCTTCGACATAAATTCCAGGTTCTACAGTTATAACCATCCCTTCTTCTAAAACAACATTACCAGCTCTTCTGCCAACGCCAGGAAGCTCGTGAACATCAATTCCAACACCGTGTCCTGTTGAGTGGGTAAAGAATTTGCCATATCCTTTAGATTCAATATAGTCTCTACAAATTTTATCAATTTCCGAAGTTTCAATTCCTGGTTTTATTGCTTCTCTTCCTAATTTTTGTGCTTCAACAACAACATCTAAAATTGTAACTAATTCTGCTGATTTTGGTTTACCAAAAAAGAATGTTCTAGTAATATCTGAAGCTCAACCTTCAAATTGAGCACCAAAGTCAACCTTAACAATATCTCCGTCAACCAATTTACGATTTGTTGGATGATGATGAGGTTCTGCTGCGTTAGATCCAAAAGCAATAATGCTATCAAATGATTCTTTTTCAGCACCAAATATACGCATTAAATAACCTAATTTATTTGATGCTTCTAATTCAGTCATACCTTCAACTAAAATCTTTTTAAGTTCTTCAAATGCTTGTAAAGATATTAAGCATGCTTCTTCAATTTTAGCAATTTCTTCTTCGTCTTTTTTAATTCTAAATTGTTTAGCTTTTACGTTTGTAAAATTAGCTTTTGGTAAAAGTGATTTAAAGTAATTATAGGTTTGAACATGCAAATAATCTTCTTCAATACCTACATTTTTATAATTTTTTTTCGCTAGGAAATTTGATAAAACATCTTTTTCTAATAAAATAACTTCAACGTTTTTAGCATTTTTTGTTGCGTATTCAATGTATCTACCATCAACAAATAAATATGCCTTTTCTTTTTCGATAACAATATAACCATCTGTTGTTTGAACGTTAGCATATCATAATCTTGTTTGTGGCGCTTCAGAAATAACGGCATCTAATTTTAATTCTTCAAAAATTTTGGTTAATTCTTGTTTTAGCATTTAAAACTCCTAAATTATTTTTTTTCTTTATGTCCAGTATGTGCATTACATTTTGGGCAGTATTTTGTTACTTCCATTTTTTCTGGATGTAATTTTTTATTTTTCTTTGTAATGTAATTTTCCATTTTACAAGATTCACATCTTAAAGTTAAACCTTCTCTTGGCATAATATATCTCCTTTACTTAATAAATGTTTAAATTTAATTTGCTATTAATTAATAAATTTAATTAAAAAATAATTATAAATTATATTATAAAATCGCTTTTCTTAATATTTTTTGTCTATTAATAGTTTTACTTTTTAAAGTAATAAAATAGCTAACTTTTAAAATTAGCTATTAAAAAAAGGTTCATCATATTTTATTTGTTCAGAATTATTTATTTCTTTTTTTATTTCATAATTTTTACTTTTATCATCTGAATTATTTTTTCTATCATCTTGTGTATTTAATTGTTCTTGTTTTTGTTTTTGAATATCTAAAATATATTGTTTTGATATGCCTTTTAGATATTTTAATAAGTAAATTATTCCACTTATTCAAGAAAAAATAAGACCAATTAATAAAGGAATATTTACATAAAATAAATAAAGGTTATTTGTGACAAATTTTCCGTTATTTTGTAATGTCATTCACGGTGCTGAAAAAGATATTGCTAAAAGTGCGAAAGAAACAACGATTGTTTTAATTTTTCCTCATCAATTAGCTGAAACCTTAATATCTTTTTTAACAGCATAAACACGAGCGCCATCAACTAATATATCTCTAATTATAAAAAGAATAACAATAGGCAAAAAAGTATAATTCATTAATGATAAATAAATAAGCATTAACGAAGTTGCAATTTTATCAGCTATTGGATCAAATATTTTTCCAAACTCAGAAATAGTTTTTGTTTTTCTTGCAATATGACCATCTGCAAAATCAGTGATCATAGCTAGTATAAAAATTACAATGTTTAATCAATAAAGAATAGTTAAAGTTAATTTATGTTCATTTTGACCTACTATTTTAAGTTGTGAATATCAAAAAGTTCCACCATATTTGGTTATCAAAATAAATGAATAAGTCATAAAAATAATAAAAGGAACCATTAAAATAATTCTAAGAATTGTTAATCAATTTGCAATTCCAAATTTATTAGTTGCGGAGCTTTGTTTAATTTTATTTTTTTTATTTTTCATAAAATTGCTTTCTTATTGTATCAATAGTAATTAATTCTAATTTTTCATTAAATTTTTCTTTAGGAATACTATTAAATTGATTTTCAAAAAATGTTAATACATTAGCAATTTTTTTATTTCATAAATTAGGTTGAGTCAGAGTTAATAATTCCGCATTTCTAACAAATTCTGCATATTTTTCATCATTTTGAAATGAAAAAGCAAAATCATCTCTAGTAATTAATTTAATTAATAATTTTTTAGCACCACTTTTAATTTGTCCCATTTTATAGTTTGTTTCTTTATTTTCAAATTTTTGAAATTCCTTTTGAGTAAAATCAATAATTAATTTATAAGTTAAAATAAATTCATAATAAAGCATTAAAGTTTCATTAGCTTTTTTATTTTCAATTTTTTCCATTTTTCTTTTTTCACGTTTCTTTTTTGTTGCTTTTCAGGCTATATAAGCAACAATGAACATTAAAATTAATGTAAGTAAAACATATGCAACATATTTAAAACTTCCATTTTCTTGATTTCCATTTATGTCGTTACCTAAATTACTTATATTAACAATATTATTCATAATTCACCTCATTCCAAATTCTTAAAATAATAATAAAAATTATATACTTAAAAACATAAAAAACTTATCAATTAGTTTTTCTCTTTAAATAGTATTAAACTCTCAAACGGTGATAGTTCTCTAGGAGCTTCTGAATAAAATTTATTAGCATATGATGATACTAAAATTGAATAATCATTTAAGGGGATTATTTTTTTATGATTATTAGTTATGTTAATTAAGAAAATTATTTTTGCTTGTTCTAAATTTCTTTTTATTTTATATATCCCAGAGCTATATTCGACGTTAAAGTTATTGTTTTCAAAAAAACTTTTATATTTAGATAAAAAACAAAAATTATTTAAAAAAATTAAAAAATTTAATCCGCTATCTCTATTTTTTAATTGATTTTCAACATTATTATTTTTGTGATTAATGGCATAAAACAAATTTAAATTATTGATATTTTTTTCCTTATTTCTATTTCAAGACATTTGAGTATAAGAACTTCATTTATTAAAAAGAGAATGAAATAAAAAATATTGATCTAAAGTAATATTTTTGGATTGAAAATATCTTTTTTCTTCGTTGTAATTTTCATCATTAAAATCAAATTTTTTATCAAAATCTGCTTTCAATGTTCCTATTTCATCGCCATAATAAAAACCAATTGAATTATTGCCACTGTAAAGAAGCAACAAAAAGGTTCGAAGTGATTCATTAAAATATGATTTTTCACTACCTCATTTTGAAATAAAACGTCCGTTTTGATCAGAACCAAAGCAAAGAATAACACTTGAATATTTATTAAAAAAATTAATAAATTTAAATATTTCATTATAGTTTGATTTATTTTTATATTTCATTTTAGTTAAACTATTGTTACCAATTTTTGAAATATAAGTTAAATACAAATAATCAAAACACTTATTTTCTTTGTCGAGCATTTTTTTATATAAATTAATTTTATTATTTATAGATTTAAAAATAACTGTTAAATTAGGTTTTTTTCTTTTTATAAGATTATATAAATCAATAATATAATTTATTTTTTTATCGTCTTTTAGGTTATCAAAAGCTAAAAACTCAAAATTATCTAAGATAATAGCATTTATATTAAATTTCAAATAAAAATCTAGTATTGATTCAAAATATCTTATAAAATCTGATATTTCATTAAGTGTTGTTTTCTTAAAACTTTCATTAACTAAATAAGGATCTAATTTTGTTAAATAATGTTTAGTTTGAGAATCATTTTTAGCTAAATTATATAAATTAAGTAAATTGTTTCAATTAATAAATGACTGTTTAATATTTTCTAAATTTATTATTGGAGCAATCTTTATTTTATTTTCATTGAAAGTTTTTACTAATTTAGCAAAATCATTTAATGAACCATATTTTGATTTTACTAAATCTAAATTAAATTGATTTTGATATTGATTTAAAATATCATCAAATGCAACAATATCAACATTAAGATTTTTAAAATAATCTATTTTATTTAATATTCCTTGAAAATCGCCAAATCCATTTTTTTTTGTATCTAAAAAATTGTCAATTTTTAATTCATATAAAATTATTTTTTGTGTTTTAAAATTCATAAATAAACCCTCCTTTTTAGCTTTTAATTTTATTTTATAATGCTTATTAATATTAAATCAATTAGTAAATCAGCATTTATATTTCCTTTTTTAAATTCAATATCAATTTTTGAAATTTCTTTAATTAAAGAGTTTAGCTTTTTTTCAGATATCTTATTATAAAATTCGTAATGCAATTTTACTCGGTATGGATGAATATTAATAATTTTTGAAATTTCGTCATTCGTTATATTCATTTTCTTTAAAATGGCTATATTTTTTGCATTAGCTAAAGTTGAAGAAATCTGTAAAAGAATGCTATTTCCGTCAATACCATATTGAAGTTGTTCATTAATTTTTTTAATAATATTTCTTGGATTTTCAAATTTTAATAAAGCTTCATGCAAAGCAAATTCAAGATTATTAGATAAAGAAAAATTGTTATCATCAACCATTTGTTGACTAATTTCTTTATTTATTAAAAGTAATTTATTTATTTCTGATTCAATTAAGCTTAAATTGTTTGGCATTGTTGAAAGAAAAGAAATTAAAACACGATCAGAAATCTTGCCCTTTTTTTCTTTAATCATATTAAAAACAAAAGAGAATAAGTTTTTTTCGCTAATTTTTGGTATTTCAATAATTTTACTGTTTCTGTCGATAAAATTAAAAGCTAAAGAAGGTAAGAAATTTTTATCATATTTAAAAATTTCTTGACTAAAAATAATAACATTGTCATATTCATTTTCATTTATATTATCTTTTATTAGAGTAATAAAATCATTGATTAATTTAGAAGATAATTTATTTTTTTGATTAAAAATAAAAGGATTTTTAAATATTATTATTTTTTTATTGAAGAATAAACCTTCATTATTTAATGCATCTGAAAGATTATCTAAACTAAAAAAATCATAAAATTTGATAATTTCAATTTGTTGATTTGATAATGAACTTTCTTTTTGGATTATTTCTTCAATTTTTTTATTTATTAAATAATCATCTTCACCTTTTATTAAATACATATGTTTTATTATAGTATAAAGGATTAAATTTTTGGTATAATAAATCGTATTATTAGAATATTAATTATATTTATATTACTTATTATTTTTATTAATCGAATTGGAGTATAAAAATGTCAGGACATTCAAAATGAGCAACAACTAAACACCATAAAGCAGCTATGGATTCTAAGAGAGCAATAATGTTTCAAAAATTTTCAAAAGAAATTATTGTTGCAGCAACAATTGGAGGCCCAGACCCTGATTCAAACCCTGCTTTAAAATTAGCAATAGCTAAAGCTAAAGCTAAATCAATGCCAAAAGCAAATATTGAAAAAGCTATTTCTAAAGTATCAGGAGGATCAAAAGAAGGAGCTAATTTTCAAAGTTATTTATATTCAGGAACAGCATTTGGTGGTGTAAATTTTGTTGTTAGCTGTTTAACAGATAATTTTAATCGTTTAGCTTCAAACATTAAACACTATTTTAATAAATACAACGGCCAACTTGGAAAGCAAGGAACGGTTCCATATGTATTTGATCAAAAAGGTATAATTGAATTTTCAAGTTCTTTAGCTTCAGAAGAAGAAGTTATGATGACTGTCTTGGATGCTGGCGCTGAAGATTTTAGCGTTGAAGGCGACTTGTATGTTATAACTACTCAACCATCAGAATTTCAAAAAGTAAAACAAGCTTTAGATGAAGGATTTAATATTGAAAATTATTCAACCGCAGAAGTAACTTATTTGCCTAATACAGAAACTGAAATTTCGCAAGAAAAAGCTGAACAACTTGAAAAATTTGTTGACTTGTTAGAAGATGATGAAGATATTCAAGAAGTTTGACATAATGCTACTTTTTCTGAATAATATTTATTGATATATTTTTAATTTTTAAAACAAAATAAGTTCGTAATTTTATAATGTTCGAACTTATTTTTTTATTATTAATAATTTTGGTTAAAAAATAATATTATTTTGGTAAATTTTAATAGCCAATATAATTAAATTTTCTACATTTTGTTATTTAAACATGGACAAAAAAAAGTTAACATCACACAGTAATTAACTTTTTTAAAAAGAAATCTACGTGCAACGCTGGTTACTTGATTTATTTATTTTTTTACTAAATTAGCTATTTTTATTTTTATTATCTTTTTTTGAATTTGGCAAAATTTAATACTAAAATAGTAAAAAACTATATTTTAAAATATAAGTTTAATAGTTAAAAAAATTCTAAAAACAATTTTTATTTTAGGTTATTTTGGAATAAAACAAGTAAGAAATTTAAAATTGTTAAATCATATTTATTAATAATTTACAAACGATTGAGAACAACATAAGTTGGGTGATATAGGTTTTGCAAGTGCGTCAGGCGTTGATAAAAAATATAAAACTAATGAAAATGAGGTGTATCTTCTTAATTACATGGATGTTTATAAGAAGCAAAAAATAACTGAAAAAAATTATAAAAAATTAATGGTAACAACTGCCTCTAACGAACAAATTAAAACCAAAAACATTATAAAAGGCGATATATTTTTTACCCCGTCTTCTGAAACAAAAGAAGATATAGGACATTCATTGTGTATTGCTGAAACACTTGTAAATGCTGTGTATTCATATCATTTGTATAGATTTAGACCTAGTGCCGAAAAAATTGATATTAGTTTTAGTAATTACTTTACAAACACTCCTGCCGTAAGAAATCAATTGATATTCCGCTGTCAAGGCAATCAGAGATTCGTATTTTCAATTAATGATTTAATTAATACTAATGTCCGTATTCCATCACTAAAAGAGCAATCTCTTGTTGGATATATTTTTAATTATTTTGACTCCCTTATCACCCTTCATCAGCGTAAGCTTGATAAGCTAAATATTAATTATTTTGACAATAATATTTATTTAATAGGTTTTAAAATTTTTAAAATAAAAATGGAAGTAAAGTTAGTTTAATATAACTTAATTTTATTTTTATCTAGATTACAAAATATATTGCACAAATAAAATTATTGGTTTATTTTTATTGATTTATAAAATTTTAATTTTCTTAGAATCAAAAATATTGAGCAAAAATAAATGCAAATAAAATTTGAAATTTCAAATTTAACAATATATGTTGCTTCATTTAATAAATTTAATATAGTGTCAAAAAATAATATTAATTTTTCTGATACAATGCTTCATTTAAAAAATATTAATGTAAATATATAATTTAAAGAAATTAATGGCAATAACAAAACTTGATTAAAAAAAGAAAATACATTATATTTATCGTTAAATGTATGAATAATTAATGTTGAAAATAAATGTGCTATTATAAGAACCATTATTGATTTAAAATAAAAATTTTTATTTTTAAAAATATATACTGTTATAAAAATAAATAAAGTTATTAAGAAAGATAAAATAAAAGAATAATCATATATAGCAAAAGGGTTTAATGTGGCTAATAAAACAGCAGTTATACTTAAAAGATTGATATTATTCATTTTTTTATTAAAAATATTTTTGTTTAAAAAAATGAGTAATAAAAATATTAATGATCTTGTAGCACTAATTTTAAATTCTAAAATCGTTAAATATATTATCAAAAAAGAAAATGCAAAAAAATCATCAATAGGTATTTTAATTTTTATTTTTTTAATTAATTTAGTTATTGTTAAATATATTAAATTAAAATGGAATCCGCTAATTGTAAAAAAATGAATAATATTTAAATTAACAAGTTTTTTATATATTAATGAGTTTTTTTCGTATTTATTTAAAACAATTATGTTAATGTACTCTTCTATAATTTTATTTTCTGAGAAAAATATTTTAAATGTGCTTTCCTTATTTAAAAATTTAATTTCTTGCAGATTTAGTTCAAATAAAATTTTATTGCTTATATTAAATAGTTTAGGATTTTTTATTTTTAATAGCATACCTTTTAAAAAGAAAAAATATTGATATTTAGTCTCGTAATTAATATTAATATTTAATTTTTTAAATTTACTATTTTTTCAAACTATAAAATTGATATTTTTTAATTTAAATAAAAGAAAATTATCATAATTCTTTTCTAATTTAAAATTATTTTCAATATGATAAAAATTATAATAATTAAAATAAATCAAATAGCAAGATAAACTTAAAAAAATAATAGCAAAAAATATTAAAGATAAAATTCAAAATTTATAGTTAAAAAAATTAAAAATAAAAACTAAAATTAATAACCCGATAATTAAATAATTATCAATATTTAAAAATAGACTAACTAATAAAAAAGAAGTTAAACAAGAAGGAAAAATAAAATCTATATATCGATGTTTTTTACTAAAATTAAGTAGGTTTTTTCACCAACACCAGGAATTTCTAAAATTTCATTTCAAGTTTTTATCTCCTTTTTATTAATATATTCAAAAATTTTAGTTGCAATATTTGGTTTTATTCCTAAACTAATAAGGATTTTTTCATTTTTAATATCTTTTATTTTTAGTTTTTTATTTTTTAAATAAGGAATAAAAATTTTTTCATTATTTTTTAATTCTTGATTTTTATTTATATTTTTTAAATCAGCACCGCTTACCAAAACAGATTCTCGAAATAAATCAACATATTTTGCTCCTTCATTTAAAAAATATTCTCCCGGATATTTAATTGCTCCAGCAACGTTTACTTTAATATAATTAATTTCTTTTTTATTTAATTTTTTATTTCTTTCATTTTTTAATATTTCATTTTTTATAACAATAGATGAAATTAAAACTATTGAAGAAATTAAAAATAGACTAGTTGTTAAAATAATTTTCTTCTTATTAACTTTAAATTTCATATTTTAATTTTGTAATTATTTTTATCACTTGTTTGTTTATTAAAGAAAAAATAGCGAAAAATAAAACCTTTCTATATAAAAAATAGCAAGGTTTTATTTAAAAAAATTTTCTAACATGTCATTGAATTCTTGTTCATTAATTATTTTAATGTTAATTTTTTTAGCTTTTGGTAATTTGCTACCTGCGTTTTCTCCAATTAGTAAGTAGTTTATATTTGATGAAATCGAAGACATTACCTGTCCATTATTTTCTAAAATAATCTTTTCAAAAAATGATCTTGGTTTCGATAATTTTCCTGTAATAACAAATGACAAGCCATCAAAAATATTGCTTTTAATATTTTTTTTATAAGTCGGATTAACTCCTAAGGAAATTAAATTTGAAATAAGACTTTTATTTTTATTATCGTTAAATCATTCAACTAATTTTAAGGTTATTTTTGATCCTATATCATGAAAATTTTCAAAGATTGAAAAATCGTAAGTTAATAAATTTTCAAATTTAATTATTTTTGATGCAATAAACTTTGCTGTTTTTTGACCAATTAAAGGAATTGATAAGGCAAAAATTAATTTTTCAAGTGATTTTGTTTTTGAATCTTCAATAGCTTTAATAATTTTATTGATTGAAATTTCACCAAAACCATCTAGCTTAACCAATTTATCTTTATGGTTCTTTAAATTAAAAATATCTTCAATACTATTAATATAGCCTAGTTTATTAAGAAAAATTATATTTTTTTCACCAAGAGATTTTATATCCAAGCCATCTTTTGAAGTAAAATGTATTAGTTTTCTTATTTTTATTTCTTTACATTCTTCATTTAAGCAATATTGTTCTAATCCACTTTCATTAAAATAAAGTTGGCTTTGGCAAAAAGGACATATTTTTATAGGTTCAAAAAAATTTAAATTATTTTTTTTGCTTACGCCTACTACACAAGGGATTATTTCACCTGATTTTTTTATAAAAACTTCATCATTAATATTAATATTTAAATTTTTTATAAATTCATAATTATTTAATGTTGCATAGTTAACTTTTGTCGAAGAAAGTTCAACTTCTTCTAATAAAGCATTATATGTAACAATACCAGTTCTACCGATAGTAACAAAAATATTTTTTAGCAATGTAGAAGCTATATCGGGTTCATATTTAAAAGCAATAGTTGAATGTGGGAACTTTGAAGTATAACCAAGTTTTTCATAAAATTCTAACTCGTTTAATTTAATTACAATTCCGTCAGTTTCGTATAAAAGATGTTGTTTTTTATTTTTGAAATTTAAAATATATGATTTTATTTGATCAATATTTAAGGCTTTCTTTGCATAGTTTGAAATATTAAAATTTAACGATTTTAAAAATAAAAATGTTTCTTCCATAGTTTTAATATTATGTTGTTCAGGATTAACGATATAATACAAAAATGAAGCTAAATTTCTTTCTTTAACAATATTTGGATCTAATTGTCTAAGTGTACCTGCAGCAGCATTTCTTGGGTTTGCCATTGGATTTTTATTTTCAGACATTAGTTTTTTATTTAATGTTTTAAATTCATCAATTGGTAGAAAAATTTCCCCTCTAACTTCTATATCATTAGTATAAGAAATAGTTTTTGGTATGTTTTTAATTTGATAAACATTGTTTGTAACATCTTCACCAATTTTTCCATTTCCACGTGTAACAGCTTGAATTAATTTACCATTTTTATACTTCAATGATATTGACAAACCATCGATTTTAGGTTCGATAAAAAAAGAAAAATTATTTGTTATTTTTTTGATATTTTCAATAAATTTTTCAATTTCTTCAATTTTATATGCTTTATTTAAAGAAAGCATAGGAGTATCATGAGTTACTTTTGTAAAAATTTTTGAAGCGTGAGCATTAATTTTATTTGTTGGCGAATTATTTAATTCGTCTTTTGTAAATAAATAAGAAAATTCAGTTTCTAGCTTTTTTAATTTATTTATTTCTACGTCGTATATTTCATCTGAAACTAAAGGATTATCTAAATCATAATAATATTTATCTCATTCTTTAATTTTGTTTTGTAAATCCGTAATTTCTTTTTTTATTTTAAAATTATTAATTTCTTCTTTCATTTTTAAACCTTTTGAAATGTTGCTAATCATCAAGATGGTAAATTAATTGAGTCGATAGAACATACAACTACTAAAGTTGTTAGCCCTAATAAAATAATTGAGGCTAAAATATCTTTTCATTTTGGTGAAATTTTACGATAATACGTTCTTTTTGAATAAGGTTCATAACCTCTTGAAGTCATAGCATCTGATAAGTCATTTGCTTTATTAAAAGAGGAAACAAAAAGAGGTATCATCAAAACAATAAATGATTTAATTTTATCTTTAAAATTACCGTTTTTAAAATCAACACCACGACTTGATTGAGCCTTCATTATTCTATTTGATTCATCCAAAAGAGTAGGAATGAATCTCAAAGCAATTGAAATTATCATTGTAATTATTTCTGTTGGAATTTTGAACAATTTTAAAGGATACAACAAATCATTAATTGCTCTTGTTAATAAAACCGACTTTGTTGTAACTGTTAAAATAGTTGTTATTAAAATTACACCATAAATTCTTATCATAATCGATATTGTTCTATGTATTGAAAATAACGTTAATTGAAATGTTGAATTAATATCATTTTTAGGCGCAAAGAATACTAAATTTATAATTATTTTTCCTCGATAAATAACATAAGCATCTGAATTTATTTCAGAAGGTAAAGGAACATATTTATCAGCATCATAATACATTATTGCTCCCTTAATAGTAAGCATATTAATAATAAGTAAGAATAAAGCAATATAAATAGGTAATTTTATTTTTTGAAACAATGATTTTACTGATTTGGTAGCTATTACATATAAAACCATACTAAAAATAATTAAAATACCTAAAGTAATATAATGCGATGAAACAAAAAATAAAATAATAAATAAAATGTTTGCTAAAAATTTTAATCGAGGGTCAAGGTTATGAATTGGTGTATTAATGTTTAAGTATTTACCTATAATTGTTTTATTCATTGATTAACCCTCCTTATTTTCTTTTTATTTTTATCTGTTTATTAATTTCATTTGCTAACTCTTCAATATTAGTTACTTTTTGAATATTAAATCCATTTTTATTTAACTTTTCAACATATGATAATAATTTAGTCGGTATTAAACTATTTTCAATAAGTAAATCGTTGTTACTTAATATTTCATATGTATCGCCATCTTTTATGATTTTTCCATCTTTAACAAATAATGTTCTTTTTGTTCATCTTAATGCATTATCAAGGTCATGAGTTACAATGATTATTGTTGTTCCTTGTTTGTAAAGATTATAAAAAAGTTGCAACATCTCTTCAACACCTTGAGGATCTAAACCTGCAGTTGGTTCGTCTAAGACTAAAAATTTTGGTTCCATTGCCAAAATACCTGCAAGTGCAACTCTTCTTTTTTGTCCTCCAGATAAATTAAACGGACTTCTTTTTAAATAATCAAGTGGTAAACCTACCATTTCAATATACTTAGCTGCCAATTGTTTTGCTTTATCTTTTTTAATCCCCATTGAGATTGGACCGAAAATAATGTCTTTTTCTATTGTTGATTCAAATAGTTGATATTCAGCAAATTGAAAAACAACACCAACTTGTTTTCTAAGAGATTTTATGTTTTTAATTTTTCTTTTAGTTTTAGTTATATTTATATCAGTAAAAATAATTTCAAATTTATCTTTTTTAGGTATTTTTTTTATTTCTTCAACCTTTTTTTTATATTCGCCTAAAGCATTATTGTATTCTTCTATTGTATTAAAACTTTTTTTATTAGGTTTTTTTGGTTTTTTTATTTTTTTAAATAATGGAACGTTATTAAAATCAATTGAACCTGAATCAGGGATTAAAAGAGCATTAAAATGCTCAATTAACGTTGTTTTACCTGAACCAGTAGGTCCAATAATTGAAATTGCTTCTGATTCATTAATTTTAAGTGAAATATCATTTAAAACTCTTATATATGTTGGAAGTTTTTTGTCATATTCCTTTATTAAATTATTTACTTTAATTTGCATAAAACCTCCAAAAGTTTATCTTCATCATATGTTGGTTCAATACCATTTATCATTTCACTTAATTTATAAATAAAAGGAGAATCTATTTTTGCAATTTCAATAATTTCTTTATTATTTAATATTTCAATTGGTTTTCCTTGAGCAATAACTTTTCCACCAGAAAAAACAATTAATTTATCAGCCAATAAAGCTTCATCCATATCATGCGTAATTGAAATTAATGTTTTATTTGTTTTTGAATGCAAGTCATGAATAATTTTATAAATATCAGCTCTACCTTTTGGATCTAACATTGATGTTATTTCATCAAAAATAATAATTTTAGGATCAAGAGCTAAAGTAGAGGCAATAGCAACTCTTTGTTTTTGTCCCCCTGATAAATTTTGTGGTTCTCTTTCTAAAAAATCAATCATTCCAACTTCTTTGGCATATTTTTTAATAATTTCTTCCATTTGATCATGGTTCATTTTTTTATTTTCTAGCCCAAATGCAATATCATCTTCAACCGTTGAACCAATAAATTGATTATCTGGGTTTTGATAAACAATTCCTATTCTTTTTCTAATTTCTTTTAAATTTTCAGAATTTATTTCAATACCATCAATAATTATTTTTCCACCTGATGCTTTATATATTGCTGCTAATAATTTTGAAAATGTGCTTTTTCCAGAGCCATTGTGACCTAAAATTGCTACATATTGTCCATCTTCAATTGTTAAATCTATACTGTCTAATGCTAATCTTGGACTACCTGGGTATTTATAACTAAGTTTTTTAATTTCAATCATAAAAATAATTATATATTTTTATTAATTTATATTTTAAAAAGATTAATAACCTTAAAATATCGTTTTATTTTAAATTTATAATTTCTTAAAACAAAATATTTTTATAAAGATACTTAAATAAGATTTAAAAAATTAATTAAATTTTATAATTTAAATATATAATTTTTACCTTGATAATTAGCAAACTTAAGTATTAAAAAAGGAATTTATAATATGAAAAAAATAAAAAATTATTTATTTAAAATTATGAGTTTATCATCTTTTATTGTGCCATTATCAATTATTTCTTCTAAGTGTGAAAATAAAAACCCTAAAATTGAAACACCGAATGAAATAACACATAATGAATCGCAAAAACCAGTTCCAAATCAAACTAAAGATAATGAATTAGGGAATCAAAATAAACAAAATGAGAAAGAAAAATTAAAAAATGAAGATTTAAAAAATCAATTAAATGAATTAGCTGAAAAAGTTAATATTAAACCTAAAGAAGGGATTAATTCTATTGAACAAGCCTTAAAAATAGATAATTACACATATGATTCTTTTTCTGATTCAAAAATTACTTTACTAATAACTAAAATAAATAAGAAAGATAGCAATAATGTTATTTTAACTTTTAAATTAATTAATACAAAAGAAAATATTTCATCTTCTGAAATGCAAAGACAAATTAACTTTAATTTTAGTTCAAAAAATAATATTCTAAGTAATAATGAAATTGAACTTAATGGCTTAAAAATTATTGGTTTTAAAAATATAGTAAGTTCTTTAAAACTTAATAAAAATATGACAGTTACTGAAGCAATTAATAAGCTAAAAGAACATGAAAATAAAAAGGATTTTAAAATTTATAATTTAAAATTCGACGAGTATGATGAAACAAAAGGAACAATTTCAATTTCTTTTAGTTATGAAATTGAAAATAATAAATTTGATAACAATAAAACTTCAATATCCGGCTTTAAAAAAGTTGAAATTTTTAATAAAGATTTAATTTCTATTTCTTTAAATAAAGAAAAATTAATTAAAGAGAAAAAAAATATTAAAGATTTAAATAATCAAAATTTAAATGAATATTTAATTATTACTACTATAAATTCTTCAGGAGAAGAAATAAATATTTCTAAGCTTATAGAAAATCAATCATTTAATTATAAATATGAATATAAACCTAAATTTTCAAATGAACAAAAAAAAGAAAATGTCAATTTAACAATAATAATTTCATATAAGAAAAAAGACTTAAATAAAGCTGAAGAAGAAGTTATTCAAAAAATTGAACTTTTAAGAAAATCAATAAAAAATAACAACATAAAAGAAAAAGAAATTTTAGATTATATTATTGATAATTCAATAACAACAATTGCTCATAATTTATCTAATAAATTTCCTTCAGCTTTTTTAAAACCGTTTAATGATTCTAAAAAAATCGCATACTTTTTTATTAAAAACGACAATGAAAATTACTTTGGAACTGGAGAAAAAATAATTCAATTTTCAGATGAAAGTTTAAAAGTAGATGATTTTGAAGGAAAATTGAAATTTAGTTTTAACCTAAAATATCAAAATGAAGGTAAAACTTTTATTTCAAAATCAAAAGAAATAGAAATTAATAATCTTAAAAAAATAACCTCTGATTATTTAAGTAATTTTCAATTAATTTTTAATTCCACAAGTGAAAAATTTAAAACAATTACAAATAAAATGAAAGATGATTATCTAAAAAATCAAAATTTAGATTCTAAAAAATATATTGCATTATTAACAAATACCACAAATAATGAACATATTTTTTTAAGAAACAATAAAGATATTCAAAATAATGAATTAGAAATTCGAGAATTACCAAATTTAAAACTAAATGCATTGGGAAAACCGATTAAAGAAGTAATTAAAGATGGTGTAATTATAAATTTTTCAGGAAATGAGGATGACAATTTTGAAATTAATTATTTATTTGCTAATTTTAAAAATGTAGAAATTGATAGAATTGAAGAAAATAGAGTTTACTTTAAATTAAATTATGATTTAGTAATATCAATTAATTCAGACAATAATTCCGAGATAGTAATTCCTCAAAGCACTTCTTGATTTTTTAATATATAAAAAAAATTCAAAAAATATTTTAGTAATAAATTAAAACAAAGAAGGCTAATATTAAAAATAATAAACCTCAAAAGTTAAGCTAAGTAAATTAGAAAACTTTTGAGGTTTATTATAAATTTGCTATGGTTTTCAAAATATAAATAAACTATTAACTTTATGTATTCTAGTTTGTTTATAACATAGTTTATTTTTTTATATATTTAACAAATAAGATTCTGAGTATAAAACATTGTTTTTACCTTTAAATCTAAATAAATATTTTCCAGAACCTAGTTTTATTTTATTTTCGGTTACTTCTTTTCATTTATCTTCGTTTATTTCTTTATACTCCATTAAAGGATTTATTCCTGTAACATAACCTTTATATATTCTAATTGTTCTAATATCAGGCATTTTTTTGATATCAATTTTTTGAATTAAAGAAGTTAAATATTCGCCTTTTCCTTCCTTTACAACATATAATGTTTTTGTATCAATATTTTCTAAATAAATATCTTTATTATCATTTATATTTATTCACTCACTGTTATTTATTTTATATTTCATTCCTTTTTCAATATTTGTTAGATAACCGCTACGCTCATTTTCTGGTCTAAAAATACTTTGAGGTAAAGGATGATGTTTTATTTCAAAATCAAAGTGTTCTTGATTATAAATAAATTTATATCCTATTTTATAAATATTTATTTTTATTTTCGGATTTAATTTATTAAAATTATGTAAATAAACTAATGTAGAATTGTTTTGATTTACTACTTTTTTTATTTCGGCATTTTCTATAAAAATATTTTCATCGTCGAAAACAGTGTTTTCGGGATTAGTGATTTGTAAAATATAATGTGACTCTTCATCTTGATATTTTTTTATTGTTAAATTAACATTTTGTTTATCTTCTACCCTTGGCAATAAATACTGATATGTAACAAAATTACGATTAGAATAACGTTTTTTATAAGTATGATGTTTTTTTGTTTTATCAACAATACTTTTTTCAATTAACTCTTCAAAATAATTATTACGATAATAAGGTGTGGTAAAAATAACTTTATTACCATTATCACTACTTACTATTTTTTCTAATATTTTATTTACATCTTTTTTTTCTTGGATAAAATTTTGTAGTTTATATCCTCTGTATTTTTGCCCCATTTGTTCTGGTCGTATTTTTTTAATATATTGTCTACTTCTTTGTAAATCATAATCATTAACTAAAAAATAATTGTAATTTACTTTATTATCAAGACTTGTTTTGGCTCCTCAAGTGGCATCAACATGGTATCACTTGCCCTCAAGTTCAATCATATTTCAAATATGTTTTTCTCTTCCTACATCTCCTATTATTAAAAGATTAGGTATTTTTAATTCATCCAAAAACATTTTCATGCCCTTAGCATAGCCAGTACATACACTTGCTAAACCAATAATTGCACTGTATGCTGTTTGATCATCACCTAAAAACTCACCATCTTGATATCTAACATTATTACCTAATCATTCATATGCTTTTAATGCTCTTTCTACAGGTGGTAAATTTAATCATCCGCCTTGGGTAATTATTTCTTTAACCCTTTGTAATGATTGGTTGTATTCTTTAATGTTTTGTGAAGATTTGGGATTATATACCATTACATCAAATCCATATAATTCTTTATCAACTAACGCCCATAATTTCATTGGAGATGATGTATTGGTATTATTAGTCAATGTTACACTATCGCCACTTATTTTTTTACTTCATCCAAAGGATAATATTTTTGTAAATATCATTTAACATTCTTTACTACTTCATTTTCCTTATTATAAATTTTTAACTCTAACGGTTCATTATGCAACACTTCAAGTTGATTATTGTCATTTAATAAATAATTAAAATGATATTTATTGGTATTAAAATAATTATAACCAATTTCATTTTTTAAGGACATTATTTTATTTTCAACACTATTATCTACATCATCAATAATTGCATTATCTTCTTTTTCCTTTCGAGCAATTATTTTTTTATTTGGATCATCCTCATTTAAAGGTTTATTCATTTTACCTTTTTCTATTGTTTTTAAAGGATCTCTTTTAGTAGGTTTATGTAATTTCATCCCCTCGATTAATTCAACAGATGGAACAATGATATTTTCTGGTACTCCATTTTTTTGTATTTCTTTTTTTGTTTCACCTTTTTCTATTGTTTTTAAAGGATCTCTTTTAGTAGGTCTAATGTAATTCATCCCCTCGATTAATTCAACAGATGGAACAATGATATTTTCTGGTGCTCCATTTTTTTGTATTTCTTTTTTTGTTTCACCTTTTTTATCTATTTTTTGCTCATTAACACATGAAAGTGTCATTAAAGGAACATTTAAACTTAATAAGGTGGTAATTAATAATATTTTCTTTTTCATACTCAAAATTATAAACTAATATACTTATATTAATAATAACTTAAAATAAAAAAATGATTTTAATATAACAATCAATACTATGCAAAAACATATTTAAAATATTTCGCTAAAAATAAAAAAAGTTAACACATTGCAATGTTAACTTTTTGCTGCATTTATATGGATTATTTTCTTTTTATTGTTCCAATATAGGGTAATTGACGCATTTTTTCTTCTCAATCAAAACCAAAACCGACAACAAAATCATTTTTATTAATTAAAAAACCAAAATTATCTGGTTCAAATTCAACAACTCTTCCACTCGGTTTGTTTAAAAGAGTAAGAACTTTTAATGATTTAGGATTTCTTGATTTTAAAATCGAAACAACTTTTGTCATTGTTCTAGCAGTATCAACAATGTCTTCAACAATCAAAACATCACAACCTTCAATATTATTTACTAAATCTAAAACAATTTTTACATTTCCTGAGGATTTATCTGTTCCATCATATGAACTAGTTATCATAAAATCAGATACAAAATCAATGTGTATTGTCTTTATTAATTGAGCATAAAAAGGAAGACAACCTTTTAATAAACCAACAATTATTAAATTTTTTGAATTTTTGTATGTTTCATTAACTCAATTACTTAATTCAAAAATTTTTGCTTCTAATTCATTTTGAGAAAAAAGAACTTTTTCTATTCTTGGATCAATTGTTTTTTTTGTCATTGTTCTTCCTCTTCCTCAATTATTTTAATTGCTTTTTCAAAAACTTGATTTTCATCTAAATTATTAACATCAATTATTCTAAAATTAAGTTGAAAATTATCTGCAAGTTCTTTAAAAATTTTATAATAATTTTCGTGCAAATTTTTAAAATATTGAAAATTTAGATCTCAATTTTTTATCTCTGTTTCCCTCCCTCTTTTAAAGATTCTTTTCTTAAATGTTTCAAAATTAATATTTAAAAATATAACTAAATCTGGTAGTTCGTTTTTTGTTATTAATTTATTAAACAAAGCATCAAATGCTTCTAAATATTTAGGTTCTTTTTCTTGTAAAATTAGTTTTGCAAAAATATAATGTTCAATTGAAAATCGATCCAAAAATAAGTGTCTATTTTTATTAGGTTTTTTTAGTAATTGCTTAAGAATTAAATTAAATTTTGAAGAGTGGTTTTCAATTATATAACTTTGAAATCCTATTGTTATATTAGGTTTTTTTTCATATAATCATTTTAAAAATGTATTAAAAACTTCATCATTTTCTTCAAATTCTTTTAAAAGTAAAGAATTGCTGTAGTGTTTTGTTAATTTTTTAGATAGTGAACTTTTACCAGCTGATATCATTCCACTTATTCCAATTATCATAATCCTCCACGTTGATTTAAAAATATTTAAATTATTTTACTAAAACTTATATTTTTTTATTATAAAAATAAATATTTTAATTAATTTTTAAGACACTTTTAAAAAATCTAAAAATTAATTAAAATATTTACTTATTAAGAATTTTATTATAAAAATTTGTTTTATTTTGTATGTCATATGACTTAATTAAATTTAATATAAGACCAATAATTGTCATTGGTCCAACACCACCGGGAACTGGAGTTAAAAAAGATATTTCTTGTTTAATGTTATCTAAATTAATGTCACCAACAATTGTATTATTTTCTAGTCGATGAATTCCAACATCCACTAAAATAACATTATTTTTTAATTTAATATTATCTAAACATCCTCTTGATCCGGTTGCAACAATTAATAGATCATTTAAATAAATATCATCTTTAGGAGTATTTATTTCATATCTTCTTACAATTGCTCCAGCTTGTTCAAAAAAAATTGACAAGGGTTTTCCGACTATTTTACTTTGTCCTATAACACCGATATTTAGATTTTTATAATCAATATTATATTCTTCAAGTAATATAATTATCCCAAGTGCTGTTGCTGGTAAAAAAGATTTGAATTTTAAATGAAAATTAGCTTTTTGATTTGCTTTTGTTAATCCATCAATGTCTTTAGAAATTTTTATTTTATTTAATAATTTATCAATGTTTTTTATTTTATTTGTTTGAACTGGGAGCTGAATAATAAATCCTGTTGTTTCAATATTTAAAATTTTAATAGCTTTTTTTATTTCTTTTTCAGTTGAATTTTTTTGTAATTTAATAAATTTAGTTTTTATTCCTAAATTTTTAGCCATATTCAATTTGTGTCTAATATAAATATTTGATTCCTCAAGATCGCCAACTTGCAAAATACCTAAAATTGGCATTTTTTTCTCTGCCAATTTGCTTAATTCGTTCTGGATTTTATTTTTAATTTTTTCTTTAGTTTGTTTACCATCTAATATTTTAAACATTATTATACTTTTCTGAATGCGCCAGTTCTACTCTGCACGTTAATTGAAGTGGTATCTTTTAAAGATTTTGCATAATCCATAGCTTCCTTTTGAGTTTTAAAAACTCTTAAAGCTCTTTGCCCTTTAGGATTTTTAACCGCTCATCCATCAGGATGATTTACGACTAATCTAACTGCCATAATTCCTCCATTTATATTATTAAAATACTTATATATTATTATAAAGTTAATAATGTTTTTTATTTTAAAAATTCCATGTATTTTCTAAAATAAAATTGATACAAAATATTTGTATCAATAGGTGATTTATCATTTGGTGGAGATGCGGGGAATCGAACCCCGGTCCACACATTCTTGTGGTTTTGCTTCTACAGTTTAGTTAAATTTTTTAATAAACTTATTAATTTAAAATTAACAAAAAACATAATAAGCTTTAGCTAACGGATGTCATCTAGAAATAAGCTAAATTTCACTAGATCAAAAGCCCTAACCAACAAAAATCTTATATTGGGCAAAATAAGATTTTGACCAGTTTCAAATTAAGCGTAAACTGGATTTAAATTGTTCATCATAACATTTGTCATAATGAAATCTTTTTTGTTTTTTTCTTCTAAATTTGCATTTAAGAAGCCTAGAAGTATTTTAGGTTTACCAGACCACTGCCACAAAAACACTTAAATGCCTGTCGAAGCCATTACATCCCCAAATTTAATAAATGGTTTTAAGACTTCTTTTTATTTCTTCTTGTTTTATTTTTTCTCTTTTATCGTATTTCTTTAATCTTTTAGCTAGTGCAATTTCTACTTTTATTCGATTATTAACTCAATAAATTGAAATCGGAATAATTATTAGTGATAAACGATCAATTAGATTCTTTAAACGTAATATCTCTTTGCTATGCATTAATAATTTTCTTGATCGATCTAATTCGCCCTTGACAAGCATATATTGTGAAATATGCATATTATTTAGCCAAATTTCATTTTTATTACTAATTGAACAAAATGCATTATCCAATTTAACATTTTGAGCTCTTAAGCTTTTTACTTCTCAACCTAGCAATGAAATTCCTGCTTCATAAATGCTATGAATCTCATAATCAGATTTTGCAAATTTATTTTTAGTAATTAATTTTGGCATAATTAAAATTATAAATTATAAAAAAAGAAATATTAACACAATTTCGCATTAATATTTCCTTTTTCTCTTTCAATACCAGTTATTTGAATTTTGTAATCTTTTCCTACTTTAAAATGATATTTATTCCCCTTAGCTTCAAAGTTAGATTTTTTTACTATTTGATCATCAAGATTTTCAAAACGAATTAAAACGCTAGTTTGGTATTCATTTATATTAAAAAATACGCCAAATTTTTCTATTGAAATAACAGTTGCTAAAAATATTTTATTTTTTAAATTATCAAAAAATTCTGTTTTTCTTATGTCAACAATATCTCTTTCGATTGTCATTGCTGTTTTTTCAGATTCTGAGTTAGATATTGCGATTTGTTCAATTTTATTTTTTAAATCATTAAATTCATTTTCACTAAGTTTTTTATTTTTAAATAGATATTGCTTGATTAAGCGATGTAGAAGCAGATCTGGATATCTTCTAATAGGGGAGGTAAAATGGGAATATTGTTTTGAAGCAAGACCGAAATGTCCTATATTATTTGAAGAATAAATAGCTTTTTGCATTGTCCTTAAAAAAGCACTTTTCATATATTCATCAAGTTTTTTTTCTTTAATTTTTTGCACCATTAAAGAAAAACTTAACGGTTCGCCATCAAAAGGTACGTTAATATTTTTAAAATTTGAAAATTTAATTAATTCTTGTAATTCAATAAGTTTTTCATAAGAAGGCTTATCGTGAATCCGATATATTGAAGGAATATTATTTTTTTCCATAATAAAAGCAATAGTTTCATTTGCTCTTACCATAAAGTCTTCAATCATATTTTCACTTTCACCTTCTTCGTGAAGTTTTATGTCTACAACTTTATTATTTTCAATAATTATTTTAGGTTCTTTAATTTCAAAATTTACATATCCTTCATCTAGTTTTGATTTTCTTATTATTTTTGAAATAGTTCTTGAATTATCTAATAATGTTTTTAGCTCGTCTGGTAAATTAATTTTTCTTTCGAAATATTCATTAACTTGATTATATGTCAAACGGTAGTTAGAATTTATTACGCTCTCATAAATTTCATAATCAACATTTTCACCTTTTTCATTAATTTCTAGTTCAAGTGTCATTGTGCATCTATCAACATTTGGATTTAATGAACAAATACCATTAGATAATTCAAAGGGTAACATCGGAATTACTTTGTCTGGTAAATATATTGATGTACCTCTTTTTAAGGCTTCATTATCAATTAAACTTTCTTCTTTAACATAATGTGATACATCTGCGATGTGAATAAATAGTTTAATATTTTTATTAGGTAAAACATAGCACGAAATAGCGTCGTCAAAATCCTTTGTATCCAATCCATCAATTGTTACTGTTAGTAGATTTCTTAAGTCTTTTCTTTGAGAAATTTCATAATCAGAAACTAACTGTGGTAGTTGTTTTGCTTCATTTAATAAATCCTTATTAAATTCAAGTTGTATTTCATTTTCTGAAAAAATTTTTTTAAACGGATAATTAAAATCATCAATAGAGCTTAAAATTTTATTAAATCTTGCTATTATATATTTTTTATCTACGTCTAAAATTAAAATTTCTACAACATCTTTATTTGTTATATTTTTAGGTATTTGGAATTGATTTAATATTTCAAAATTAGCTTTATCTCTATCATTTAATGCTTCAAAATAATATTTATTTTTTGAATTCTTTTTAATTGTTCCAACAACGATATTTTTTTTATGTTTAATTATTTTATTTATTTTTGCTTTGTATAGAATTTCATTATTTTCATTGTAATAATAAAATATTCTGGCACTAACTAAATCCCCGTTTAAAACGTTTTTAATTTCAAATGGTAAAACTATTGCTGAATTATTTTTAGTATTATCTTGATCATCAAAATCTATAAAACCAAGTCTTTTATTTGTTATTGAAATTTCTTTTTCAACTTCTTTTAAGAAAAAAATTGGATAATATTTATCATTTCTATTTATTTCAATTTTATTTTGTTCAAGTAATTTTTTTAATAAACTCGAAAGCTCTTTATTTAAATTTGCATGTATTTTTAATTTTTTAACAATTTCTAAAAAAGAAAGACCCAGAGGATTTTTTTGAATAAATTCCAAAATTTCTTCTGAATCTAAACTTTTGATGTTTTCGTTTTTAAATTTCATTTTAGTTTGTTTGTCAAACAACCCTTAAAACAATAGCAAATATAAATAACAAAATCCCTAGAGAAATCATTGATCATTTTAAAACTTTTTTTATTCCACGTTCTTTTGAAATTTTGAACAAATCAAGATCATTACTTCCGACTAACGCACCGCTAAAACTATTAGAATCAGGAGCCATCATAAATGAAATTGCAACAATAAATAATGAAATTAAGGATAGAATTACAACTAAAATTCAAATTAATGTGCTATTTATACCAGCTTTTGAAACATTAGTTACAGTATTTGCAACATTATTGTTCATAATTTACTCCTTATTATTTTTTAATTTCTAAACCATACTCTAATAGTTGTTCTTTTGTAACTTCAGAAGGTGCAAAAGTTAATAAATCAACTCCTTTAGCATTTTTTGGAAATGCAATAACATCTCTAATTGAAGTAGACTGAGTAAGTATCATTAAAATTCTTTCAATACCGAATGCAATTCCACAATGTGGAGGTAATCCATATTCAAATGAATTTAAGAAAAACCCAAATCTTGATTTTTGTTCTTTTTCTGAAATTTTTAAAATGTCAAACATCATTTTTTGCGTTTTTAGATCAAAAATTCTTATTGAACCAGATCCTAATTCAAAACCATTTAAAACTAAGTCATATGATTTTGCTTTTACTTTTTCAAAATTATTTTCTTCTAAATATTTTAGTGTATTTTCTTCAAATTGTGTAAAAGGGTGATGAGCTGGAACATATCTATGGCTATCTTTATCAAATTCAAACATTGGTCAGTTTACTATTCATAAAAAGTTTAATTTCTTTGGATCTGCTAATTTATATATCTCATTTAAAAGCGTTCTTATTGAACCTAATGATTTTAGTGTATTTTCTTCATCGTCCCCTGCTGAAATTAAAGCGTATGACTTAGGTAATAGTTTTGATTCTTCGATATTTGATAAGTATTTACCAACATCGCACGTTGCGCATGATAAATCTAATATTTCAAAGAAGTCTCCACCATTTTTTATAAATGTTTCATTTATTATTTTGAAATGCTCAGTGATATCTCTATCAAATATTATTGCTTTTACGAATTTTTTATTAAATTTGTTACTAAAATTGGTTGAATAATCTTGAATTAAAAATTCATATCTAGTATCTGGTTTATCATTGCCATAATGCTTCATTGAATAATCAAAGTCCATTTTTGGAAAATTAGGTGATATATTGTAACCTAATTTTCCTAAAACATCTACTCACATGTCTTCACAAATTTTAAAAATATCTTCTTGCGAAGAAAACGACATTTCAATATCTAATTGAGTAAATTCCGGTTGCCTATCTTTTCTTAAATCTTCATCTCTAAAAACTCTTGCTAATTGAAAATATTTTTCAACACCACCAGCCATTAACAGTTGTTTAAATAGTTGAGGCGATTGAGGCAAGGCAAAGAATTTACCTTTTCTACGAGTAGGTACTAAATAATCTCTCGCACCTTCAGGGGTTGATTTTGCTAATATTGGGGTTTCGATTTCGATAAATCCCTTACTATCAAAATAATTTCTTATATATAACGACAATTTATGTCTTAATTTAAGATTATTTAAAACTTTTTCATTTCTTATATCTAAAAATCTATATTCTAATCTTAAATCTTCATTTGCAGAGTTATCTCTATTATCATTAATATCAAATGGTATTTGCTTTGATGAATTTAAAATTTTATAATCTGATACTAAAACTTCAATTTCTCCAGATTTTAATTGTTTATTAACATCAACACGTTTTTGAACAATTCCAGTTATTTTTAAACAAGATTCTTTTGTTAATAAAGGATCTGAAACATTTGTAAAAATAAGTTGAACTAACCCTGATGAATCTCTAAAATCAACAAACATTTGATTTTTAAATTTTCTTTTGTTTGCAATTCAACCAAAAAGTGTAACTTCCTGTCCAATATTTTCTAAATTTAAATTTGAGCAATAAATATTTTTCATTATAATAACCCTTCTATTTTTTTGTTAAATTCCTTTATATTTGTATATTCAAAAATTAGCTCTTTATTATTTTTTATTTTAACCTTTATTTCATTTGGTTTTAAATTTAGCTCTTTAAAAATTAAGATGTCTGGTTTTAATTGGTAATTTTTCTTAAATAATTGCTTTATATCAATTTTTGTATTTATTATTTGTACATTAAATTCTTGTCTAAGATCATAAGCGATTTTCAAAATTTCATTTTTTTCTTCATCGTTTAAATAAGCGATTAAAATTTGTAAATTAGAATTTAGTTCTGGATATTTATCTAAATTGAAAGAAATAATTTCGGATAAGCGATCTACACCAAATGCAAAACCAATTGAACCAATTTTAGGCCCACCAAATGTTTGTATCATTCCATCATATCTGCCACCACCTAAAATTGTTGATTGGCTCCCTAATGCTTTAGATGTTGAAACAAATTCAAAAACTACATCTGTATAATAATCAAGACCTCTTACTAAATATGGATTTATGTTATATTTAATATTAAATTTATTTAATAATAAAAGTAAAGAATTGAAATCATTTTTTTCATCTTCTGTTAAAAAATCTATTAATTTTGGAGCATTTTTAACAAAATCTTTTTGATTTTCTTCTTTATCATCTAATATTCTTAAAACATTTTTTTCTAGGCGTAATATTGATATTTCATTTAATTGATCCTTGTAATTAAGGAAATATTCTTTTAAATATTTTATATAATTATTTCTACTTTCAAAACTTCCTAAATTATTAATTTCTAAAATAAAGTCAGATATTTTTAATTCATTTAAGAAATCATTTGCAAATTTGATAATTTCAAAATTTGATAATACTGATTTTTGTTCAATTAATTCAACTCCACCTTGAATAAATTGTCTATATCTTCCTTTTTGTGGTCTTTCATAACGAAACATAGGACCGAAATAAAATAATTTTGCTTCTTTAAGATCATTTATTTTATTTTCTATATAAGCTCTTATTGCAGGTGCTGTTCCTTCTGGTCTTAAACTAATTTTACGATTTCCATTATCCTTAAAAACATACATTTCTTTCGTTACAATATCACTAGTTTCACCAGTTGCTCTAACAAATAGATTGTAATCTTCAATTATTGGCGTTTCAATAAAATTAAAGTTATATCTAAAACTTACTTTTTCAAATGATTGACGGATAAAATTTAGAATTCTTGCTTCTTTACCAAAAATATCTTTTGTACCTTTTAGTCTACTAAACATTTTTACCTCTTTTTTAAAAAATAGAAATTACATTGAAAAATCATTTATGCCAATAAAAGTTTGTTCTTGAATTTTTTCAGTTTGTCAGAAATTATTTTGAATTCTTTTTTGTTTATTTTTATATTTTTTATTTACTAACATTTCTCAAATTCTAGGAGTAATAAATAAATTTAAATATCAATTAAATACAAATGATAATCCAAAAATTAATATTGCATTTATAGAAATATTTACTAACAGTAATGGTGAAGAAATTAAAATCGTTATCCCTAACAAAGCACTAATATTTTGATATAAAATTGTGTCTAAAATTAATGTTCTAAAAATTTGAACTTGTTCGGGTTTATATATAAAGTTTTTAGTATTTGTATCTTTTTTAACTTCTGATTTTATTCTTGAAGAATTTATTACTGTGTCAAAAATATTAATAAATGTAACAAAAATAAGTCCATCATAAATAAAATAGTTTGTTTCAATTCTTGTTATTAATAAAATTGATATTGTTAAAAAACTTAAAAGAATATGTTTTAGTATAAAAATAATAGTTGCTTGTAAAGAATATCTAAAAGTAATATAAATAGCAACAGAAAAATTAATTAATAATATTAAAAATATTGTTCAACCTAATGTACTTGAAATATTTAAAATTTCTAATGTATTTTGACTAACATTAAAACCTGCTAAAAAATGTTTGTTTTTAACACTATATGTAATGTAAACAATTAGTCCGATAATTAAAATTGCAATAATAGGGATTATAAAAAATTTAGTTTTAAAGAAATTATTAATTTTAGATTCAAAATTATTTTGTTTTAAGTTAATTTTTCCTAATAAGTATTTTTTATTATCAAATGAATCTGTTTGAATAATGGATTTAAAAATCAATGTATTTAATCCAACTACAATAAATGCTATTAATAAAGCTCCGATACCAATTAATGCACCAATAGTTGAAGAGTGATTTATATTTAAATAAAAAGCAGATATAGATCCAAGAATTAAAACAGCTACAATGTCTAAACCTGAAAGAAATGTTTTTCTTGTTGCTTTTTTTATAGCTTTATTTGTATTTGATCCTTCATTTAATTCTTTGTTAAAAATTTGTAGTTTTTTCATCATTAATGCAAAAACAACAATTAGTATAAACATTGTACCTAGAGTAACAAGTGAATTTACCACAACTCCGAAAGAAGTTATAATTGATAAAAATACAAATAATAGAAATGCCATTGTTGTTGTAGCGATTGCTCCTAATAGTCTATATTTTAAAATTAAAATTAATGACATCGTAGCAAAAATAACTAAAATTGCCAAAGAAATTGAATCAAATTGGAATGATTTTTTATTATTAAAATAAACATTTTCTTTTTCTAAAATAAAAGGTGTATGAGAAAAGTTTATTAAAGAAGTTAATTGCTTATTTGAATATCCATTAGGACTATTATTAATTAAATAAAGAACAGAATCTCTTTTTTGTGAAGATATTAAAGAAATAGGTGAAGTTGCAGAAATTAAATATTTTTGAGCATTAATAGAATTTTTTAAAATTGGATCTAATGAACTTAATATATTACCTTTTTTATCTTTTTCAACCATTACACCTGGATTGTGATTTACATAGGCGTAATTTACGGGATTTTGTTTAGCTTTTTCTCAATTTTCCTTATCAAATTTTTTAGCTCTTTCAATAAATTCTTCTAGATTTAATCAGAAGTAAATTTTGTTTTGTGGATTATTTAAATCTTGAGATCTAGTTTGAAAACCGCGTGCTCAATAATCATACGCTAAACGAGTAAATTGATCTCATGCATATTCATTTAGTTTAATTTGAATTCTATCAGCATACCCTTGTGGAATTATATCGGTTGCAGGATTAGCGTCTAGATCCATATTATAATTTTGTGAACCATCTTGAATTAATTTATCTAAACTTCCAATTTGATATTTCCCTTTGTAAAAAAGTGGATTACCATTATTATCAGTAATAGTTAAATTAGGTTTTTTTGTCAAAGAATTAATTAGTTGTATTTGTTTTTTTTCATTTGTTGCCAATAAACTTTTTACTTCTAACCGATTATTAGACAAAGGTCTAACATCAAAATTAGATGTTAGTTTATCCTCCTTTTGCTGTAAATAATTTTTAACAATATTTGATATTTGACTAGGAGTAATTTTTGTTTTTGAATTTGATTGGTATTTATTTTTTTGAATTTTTAATATAGCTGTTGTTCCAATTATTTTATCGTTAGTTGGATTAGTATTTTTTATTGTTGGAGCTAAATAAAAAATTGTTCCAAAAACAATAGATAATATCATACCAATAATAACAAAAATACTAAATACTCATTTCAATGCAGGACTTATTTTATTTTTTTTATTCATAGGTTCAATTATATAATAATTGTTAATTTTTAATTATATATTTATTAATTTATTAATAAGATAAAGTATGTAATTTTAAACTTTTAGTAACCTATATTAAATTTAAATATTTCAATTGCGCATAACTTTAGTTTATTTGTTTATTGTTTTCAAATATTCTATTCCATCATTTGTAATTTTTCTTCCTCTTGGTGTTTTTTCAATATATTTTTTTAACAACAATGACGGTTCTAAATCATTTATTATTGTAAGTTTGTCATCTTTTAATATAGAAGCAATTGTATCGAGTGAAGCACTTTTATTCTTAAAAACGTTTTTTAGAATGTTTAAATATTCAATTTGTAAGGAACTAAGCCCACCAGGATAAACATCTAAAAATTTAAATGATTCTGAGATTATTTTTTTGTCGATTACATCAATATTTTTAAATATCGCAAAGTCATTAACTCTTTTTAATAAATTATTTGCTATTCTTGGTGTAAAACGACAATTTTTAGCTATTTCTTCAATTGCATCATCATTGATTTTGATATTATTTCTTATAGAAGAATTAAAGATTATTTTTTTAATTTCATCAAGATTGTATGGTAATAATTTTCCAATATATCCAAATCTATCTTTTAAAGGATTCGAAATTAAACTAAATTTTGTAGTCGCTCCAATTAATGAAAATTTTTTTAAATTTAACCTCATTATTTTCATATCACCTTCAACTCCAACGGGTAAATCAATAACATAATCCTCAATAGCTGAATAAAGTAATTCTTCAACGCTTTTGTTTATTCCATGAATTTCGTCAATAAATAAAATATCATTTTCGTTTAGAGATGAAAATAATGTTAAAATATCACTTTTTTTCTGTATAAGTGGTCCTTGAACATAAATTATATTTGCTTTAGTTTCATTAGCAATAATTTGAGCAAGAGTGGTTTTTCCTAAACCGGGAGGACCATAAAAAAGAATGTGATCAATTGGTTTTGATTGTTTTTGTGATGAATTAATCATTACTTTTAGGGTTGAAGTAATTTTATTTTGACCAATAAAATTATCAAAATTATTGACTCTGAATTCTTGATTCATTGTGTTTTTGACTTATTATTTTGATAGCCATTTCAACCGATTCTTCAATGTTATTAGTTAATTCCATATTTTCTAAAGCCAACTTTATTTGATTATTTTTAAAACCTAACATTTTCATAGTTTCTTCAAATTCTTTTAAATTTGAGTTTAATTTTGAAGTTTTATTAAATTTTTCTAATTCGTTCTCATTCATTTTTGAAATAAATTTTATATATTTTTCTTTAAAAGTTAATAATATTGCATTAGCAATTTTTGCTGAAACGTAAGGTATTTTTGTAAGCATTTCTTTATTTGACGATGCAATATAATTAATAATATTTTCTCATCCTTCATTAAGTATTGAAATTGCTGTTTTTGGACCAAGTCCCTGTATGCTGATTAAATCTTCAAAAATAACCATTTCTTTAAAATTATCAAATCCATACGTTATTTTATTGTATTCATTAATTATTTGAAAAATAAAAATTTTTCTTACTTCCCCTGTTTTAAAACGATTAATTTGAGGTACGTAAATTAATTCGCCGCTACCATTGTGATCTAAAATTAAATAATTTGTATTTGTGTGTACAATTTTTCCATATAAATATATTGTCATTTTTCCTCCGATTTCAAATATAAAGTGCTTTTTTTAAAAAAAATTGAAACTGCGAAAAAGATAAGAAATTTTTAAGAAAATCTAAAAATTGGTAAAATTTAAGCTATGAAAAATATATTAGTAAACATTGAAATTCCTAAGAATTCAAATATTAAATATGAATATGACCGAAAAACAAAAAAAATTAAGGTTGATCGTATTTTAAGAGAAGGATTTAAATATCCTGCTAATTACGGTTATATCTCTGAAGCTTTAGATTGAGATGGTGATGAACTTGATGTTTTAGTTTATTCGCCTGAAGAATTTATGCCTGGCGTTATTGTTGAAGCTAGAATTATTGGAGCAATGAAAATGATCGATTCTGGTGAAACTGATACAAAACTAATTGCAGTGCACGCAGATGATTATCGTCTAGACCATATTAAAACATTAAATGATGTTGATAAAATGTGATTACATTCAGTTGAATTATTTTTTAAAAACTACAAATTTTTTAAAGGACATAACGTTACAAATGTAACTGGTTTTGAAAGTATTGAATGAGCAGAAAAAGAATTTAATGAATGTGTTGAATTAATGGAAAAATATGGTTCTTTAGATAAAGATAAGTTTATTGAAGAAATGAAAAAATTACACCCTGAAAAATATTTATAAATAGCGTTTTTTAAAAAAATGCGCTATTTTTTATTTAAAAATGAAACTTAAAAAAGATTTTATATTTTAAAAAAATATAAGTAAATTTTTTAGTTTTATTTCATGCAAAAATATAAAAAAATAGTATTAAAATGATGTTGTATCAATTAGGAGGTTTTTTGGCTAAGTTAAAATTTCAAAATTTAATTTTTATAAATCCATTATTTAAAAAATTTCTTATTAATATACTAAAAGATAAAAACTTGAATATGAAGAAAAAAATAGAATTAATTGAAAAAGAAAAAACAGAAGAAAAAGAACTAGAAAAGGAATTTAGAAAAAAAGTTAGCAACTTTACTAAGTTAAAAGATCAAAAAAATAAAACTTTTGAAGAATATAAAGGTTTTTTATTAGACACGATTAAAAATTTAGATAGTACTGAAAGATCGATATTTCTAACAATTTTAGTAAAGAATGATTTGAGTAAGGTATCTTGAAAAACATTTAATATTTCAAAATCTACTTTTTATCGCAAGTTAAAATTTATTGAAAAAGTATTGAAATGATGCCTATTCGGATAAAAAACTAATTATTTGTATTTAATTAAAAAAATACAAATAATTTTTTTAAATTTAAAATTGGGAATTAAATTTCTTTTTTATTTCATAAATAAAGTTTTTTAAAAGTTTCAAAAAGAAATAAACTTATTTTTTATATGGTGTACTTTTATTGCCAAGATATTGGCATATAAAAAGGATAAAAAATGTTAATGTTTTATAATTACCAATTAAAAGAAAATGAAAAAAATTCATATGAATATAAAGAAAGTTTAAATGCTAATTTTAAATATTTAAAAGATAATAAAAATAAAAATCTTGATTTAGGATTAAATAAAAATGATGAATGTGAAATTAAAATACTCAGAAATCTAGAATTAAATACGTGAATTATTGAGTTTACTATTCCTATAATTACATATAATGTACCAAAATTTAAAAATTTAATATTGAATGAAAAAAAACTTTTAATTGAAGATATTGAAAAAATTCCTAGTGGAAAAGTTAGATTTAAAACAATTAAGTTTGAAGATAATACTTTTATAAATTTTGAAGACCTAAAAACACTTAGAATTAATTTTTATAACAAAGCTAGACAGTATACAAATACATATATTGCTTTTGAAATAAATTTCAATTTATCAAAAACTGATTTTGATTTTAATTATGTTAATGTTAAAAATAAAAATTTAAAGCTAAATTTTATTGAATCAATTAATTTTAAAATTCAAGGTAATAAAAATTTATCTTCAAAACCATTTGAAGATAATGTAGGTTATTATAATAATCTAATATATGATTTTAAGTTTTATAATTTAAAGCAAAATAAATTTTTATATAAAGCCTTAGAGCAAAAAATTGAATTAAAGACTCCAAATAGATATTACAAACCTGATAGGCAATATGAATTTAATTTTTTAGATAAGGTCTTAATTAAAAATAATGATGGAATTAATAAATTTAATTTAATTTCTAAAAAGACTGATAAGAATAATTTTAAATATAAAATTGAATATTTTATTGATAAAAATAACTTTTGAGATAAAGATAAAAAGGAATTTTTAGATACATCTAAAAAAGATTTGTTAGGTTATCATGTACCATTAAAATATGCAGGAAATCTTGAAATTCAGTACGAAATAAAACAGAAAATTATAAAAAATTTTAATACAATAAATTACAAAGACCAGTTTTTAAACAAGTTATTCGATGTAAATGAAGGATTAATTAAATTACGTTGTGACGTTGTAAAAACTGAAGATGAATATGAAAATTTACATTATTCAAATTGAATAAAAAAGATATTATAAAACTCTTATTTTAAGTTGAAAATATATATTTTTGATAATTAAAATTAAATATTAGATTTTTTTATTTAAAAAAATAAATTTAAATTTATGAAAAATTGTTTAGTATCTTAAAATTAATATTTAAATTTAAAATATAATTTAAAATTATATTATTGAAAATTAAAATATATTATTCAAATAAATAGGAGAAAAAATGTTAAATAAATTAATCGATCATACATTTTTGAGTCAATCTGGAACAACAAAAGATATTGATAAACTAATAGATGAAGCTAAAAAATATAATTTTAAATCAGTTTGTATCGCACCTTCATACATCAAATATGCTAAAGAAGCTTTAAAAAATACTGATGTTTTAATATGTACAGTTATTGGTTTCCCTTTAGGTTACAATGTAACTAGTGTTAAGGTTTTTGAAACTAAAATTGCTTTAGAGCATGGTGCTGACGAAATTGATATGGTTATGAACGTTGGCCGTTTCAAAGACAGACAATATGAATATGTTTTAAATGAAATTAAAGCAATTAAAGAAACTTGTGGAAATAAAGTTTTAAAAGTTATTATTGAAACAGCTCTTTTAACAAATGAAGAAATTGCTAAGGCTACAGAAATAGTTTTACAATCAGGAGCAGACTTTATTAAAACTTCAACCGGTTTTTCATTTAGAGGAGCAACATTTGAAGATATTAAAATTATGAAATCAGTAGCTGAAGATAAATTATTAATTAAGGCTTCTGGTGGAATTAAATCTAAAGAAGATGCAGTGAAAATGGTTGAACTAGGAGCAAATAGATTAGGTACTTCTAAATCTGTAACTATTATTGAAGGTAAAATAGATAATAGTTCAAACTACTAATTATCAAAATAATATTTAAAAAGTTAGATGCAAAAAAGTGTCTAACTTTTTAAAATATCTTATGAGATATAAATAAAAATTTAATATTCCGATAAATAAATTATAATTTGCTTAAGAAATTATGGAAAATATTAAGAAAATAGGTATAACCCAGGTTATTATATCCTTACTTACAATTGTATTTTTTAGTTTATTTATAACAAGTTTATTTTTATCGTTTTTATACCAAAATGAAATGATTGAAAAATATAAAATTAAGGACTATGACAAACTTGTAAAATTAATGAATTTATTTGAAAATAAAAAAATGAAACAATTAACTTTTTTTTCTTTATTTTCAACAATCATTTTTATTTTTAAATTTATTTTAAGTCTTATTATTAACTCTTTTATTTGTATAAAACTATATAGTTTAAATAACCTTAAAAAAGAATTTATCCTTACAATATCGGCTATTTTTTTATCAAGAATTTTTAGCTTTATATCTGGTTTTATTTTAATTTTTAAATACAAAAAATTAAAATAAGAGCTTTTATATTTAATTTTTTTATTAATGAAAATTAATAAGGATTTTTTTATTAGCATCAAAATTTTTATATAATTAAATACATGAAAATAAATTTAGCAAACCAACTACGACCAAATAATTTAGAGGAATTTATATGTTCGGATGCTAAAAAAAACTTATTTGAATCAATAATAAAAAATCAAGATTACTCATCATTTATTTTTTATGGAAAACCTGGTTCAGGAAAAACAACAATTGCTTATATATTAGCAAATTCCTTGAATGCTAACTATGATTATTTTAATGCTGCAATAGATAAAAAAGAAGATTTAATAACCAAAATAAAAAATAACAATATTTTAATAATTGATGAAATTCATCGTTTAAATAAAGATAAACAAGATATTTTACTACCTTTTTTAGAAGAAGGTTTTATAACAATTTATGCAACCACAACCGAAAATCCATTTTTTAAATTAAACCCCGCTTTAAGATCTCGAGCTCATATTATTGAAATGGATTTTCCTTCAAAAAAAGATATTGAAAAAAGATTAATCCAAATAAATTCAAAATTAAATATTGAATGATTGAAAGAAAATGAAATTCTAAACTTTATTTCCTTACAAGCAAACGGAGATTTTCGCTCTGCTATTAATATTGTTGAATTGATTGAAAAATTATCTAGTAATAATAATATAACTCTAAATAAAATTAAAGAAATAATACCCACATTAAATTTCTTAAGTGATAAAAATGGTGATGCTCATTATGACTTACTAAGTGCTTTTCACAAATCATTAAGAGGCTCAGATCCAGATGCTTCGCTCTATTGAGGTCTTTTAATTTTAAAATCTGGTAATAGTGATGACTTATTTCGTAGAATGCTTTGCTGCGCTTATGAAGATGTAGGACTTGCAAATCCAATGGCTGGTGTTCAAACAATTTCAGCTATTCAAACATTTGAAAGATTAGGTTTACCAGAAGGTTATTTACCAATAGGATTTGCTATTTTAAATATTGCTTTAAGTCCTAAATCAAATTCATCATATTTAGCAATTAAAAAAACTAAAGATTTATTTGAAAATGGGTATATCTATCAACCTCCTTTACATTTAAAGGATGCACATTACTTTTCAGCAAAAAAACTTAATCGTGGAATTAATTACAAATATCCTCACGACTATTTAAATAATTGAATAAATCAACAATACATGCCTGATGAATTAATTAATAAAAAAATATTTGAATTTCAAAATCAAGGCTGAGAAAAAATGATTAATAATTATTGAGAAAAAATTAAAAAACAAGGAGATAAATAATGTTTAATTTAGATAAAATTAATAATTTAGAAGATCTAAAAAAAGCAAAAAATCAATTTAATAATTCAAAGGAACTTAAAGACTTAGTCGAAAGCTTAAAAATAGCTTCTAATGACAAAAAACCAGAAATAGGAAAAAAAATTCAACTGCTTAAAAAACAAGCTGAAGATTTCTTTGAGCAAGCTAAAGAAAAACTTAATAATATCGAAATTCAAAAAAAACTTGAAAATGATTTTGTTGATTTTGCAACTCCTGTTGAATTTGAAGGATATATTCATCCTATTAATTTAGTTTCACAAAGATTTAGAGAATGACTTCTGCTTAATGGGTATATTGAATTAAATTATTCAGAAATAGAAAATGATAAATATAACTTTGAAAATTTAAATATTCCTTCATCACACCCTGCGCGTGAAATGCAAGATTCACTTTATTTAAATCCTAACGAACTTCTAAGAACTCATAATACTGGAATTACTGCCCGGGGATTAGAAAAATATGCAAATACAGAGTTTTCAGAATTTGCAATTGGTAAAGTTTATAGAAATGATGAAGAAGACCGCACACATACTCATCAATTTACACAACTTGATTTAGTTAGCGTAGGTAATGTTTCTTTTGCATCATTAATGTATACCTTACAAGAGATGATTTCATATGTCTTAGAAGAAAAAATAAAAATAAGATTACGCCCTTCTTATTTCCCTTTTACTGAGCCTAGTGTTGAAGTTGATATATTTTTCAAAAATAAATGAATTGAAGTCTTAGGTGCTGGAATGTTAAATGAAAAAGTTTTAAAAACAGCTGGATATACAAATACAATGAATGGTTTTGCAGCAGGAATTGGAATTGAAAGAATAGCAATGATTAAATATGGAATTGAGGATATTCGTGAACTTTATACAAATGACAAAAGATTTTTAAAACAATTTAAGAAATAAAGGAGAAAAAGACATGATTTTTTCATACAAAACTTTATGTAGAATAGCTAATTTAAAAACCGTTACGCCAGAAGATGTTGTTGAAGCTATTAATTCAATAGGATTTGAAGTTGAAAATTACTGAAAATTTGCAGATGTTGAAGGGATTAAATTATGCCATGTTTTAAAAACATATAAAAATCCACAAGCTGATCGTTTAACTGTCTGCGAAGTAGAATATCATGATGGACATAAGGCTATTATTCAAACCACAGCCACAAATATGAAAGACGGACAATATGTTATGTCATTCGTGCCAGGTTCTCGGAGCAAAGATATAATTTTTTCACCAAGAAAAATGCAAGGAATTGTTTCAGAAGGTATGTTTGTAGGTCTTAGTGAAATAGGATTTAACGAAGAAGTTATTCCAAAAGAATTTGATGATCAAATTTTTCAATTAGATAAAATAGATTTAAGTATTGATCCTATCACTTATTTTGATTTAGATGATTGAATGATTGATGTTTCAATATTATCGAATAGAGCTGATGCCCAATGTTATTTGGTCATGGCTAAAGAACTTGCGGCTTTTTTCGATACTGAAATAAAATGACCTAAAAAAGCTACTCCTAATTTAATTTCATCTTTTGAAATAAAAAATCTAAAAAATACTAGTGCTTTTTCGCTAGTTGAGGCTTCAAACAATAAAATAGAAACATCTATCCAAGATAAAATGCTTCTTTGAAAACATAATATTAAAACCTTTTCTAATGCTGTTGATTTAACAAATTTAGTTTTAATATTTACTGGTGTTCCATGCCATGTTTATAATAAAGAAGATTTAAAATCAAACGAATTCAATGTTGGGTACTATTCAGGAAAAATTAATATTTTAGGAAATAAAGAAATTGAACTAAATAATGCACTTTGTGTATTTAATGGAAATAAACCTGTTTCACTAGCTGCAACAATTGGATTTGAAGATTATCAATTTAAAAAAGAAAGTTCAAAAGCAATATTTGAACTAGCATCATTTAATATTTTAGATGTTAGAAAAAATGCTAAACAAATTAAAATGAATACTGATGCTTCATTAAGGGCAAGTAAAGAAATTTCTAATGGTTCAATCATTTTAGCATATAATTTTTTATCTCAATATTTAACTGATTATTCAGCTCAAATTAACGCTCCTAAATTACATAAAAAATCAATCTTAATTGATACAAGCTATTTAAATAAATTTGCTGGCTTTAGTATAGTAAAAACTAAAAAATACAATGAAGTTATAAAAAAATTATCTATCCTTGATTTTAAATTTAAACCTGATTTT
This sequence comes from Metamycoplasma canadense, assembly GCF_000828855.1. Lineage (NCBI taxonomy): Bacteria > Bacillati > Mycoplasmatota > Mycoplasmoidales > Metamycoplasmataceae > Metamycoplasma > Metamycoplasma canadense. Next base: position 50,619 of record NZ_AP014631.1, read on the forward strand.
TCAACTGTTAGTTTTCCAAATTATCGTTATGATTTAAACACAATGCAGGACTTTGTTGAAGAAATATTTAGATTTTACGGATATAATAACTTCCCTTTAAAACAACATAAAATTTTAAGATTAAATTTTGAAAAAAATGATATTTATGAATATATTGACAAATTTACAAACAAAAATTATACAAATATAAGAACTTATACCCTTATAAAACCTGAAAATAATATTTTTAATCCTTTTGAAATTACCGAAATTTTAAATGCTAGCGAATCGAAGAATTACGATCATTCTCAAATTCGTTTATCTTTAATTCATAGTTTAAATGAAACTATGATTTATAACAAAAAACAAGGTTTCGAAAGAGGTTCATATTTTGATATTGGGATGATAGGTCGTGAAATGAATGTGTTAGGCTTAATTTCAAATATTAAGACTTTTGAAGAAATTAAACAAGATATTATTTCATTAACAAATAAAACTTTAGAGTTTAAGAAAACAGAAAAGCAGATTTTTAATCCTAAATCTTCAACTGAAATATATTTAAATGACGAATTAATTGGTTATATAGCAAAAATACATCCTAAATTTATTAATTCTGATGCATTCTTTGCTGAAATTAAACTAGAAAAAATAAAAACTAATAAAATTCAATTCGTAAATTATCGTCATGAACCAGTCAAAAATCGTGATATTACATTCGAATTAGATCAATTTGAATCTGTTGAAAATATTATTAATAAAATTAAAACAATAAAAGGCATACACTCATATAAAATTATTGATATTTATAATAAAGAAAATAACAAAAAAAATATTACATTTTCTTTCTTGATTGAAGACTGAGCAATTAAAAAATTAGAATCAATACTAGCAACATCTAAATAAGCTGTTGCTATTTTATTTTCTCTATTTTTTCTTTAAATAAAAAAATAACAAAATAAATAGTTAAAAATATTTACGGAGGACTTATAAGTGAGTGAAAATAATATCAAAAAAATAAATGAAATTGATCAAATTTTAAAAGAAATAGAAAAGGAATTTGGTAAAGAATCCATTATGATTTTAGGAGAAGGACCAAGCATTATTCCTGAAACTTTTAGTTCCGGATCTTTAAGTATCGATAACATTTTAGGAATTGGAGGTTGACCGAAAGGAAGGGTAATTGAGATATTTGGACCCGAAAGTAGTGGAAAAACAACATTAGCTCTTCATGCTATTGCTGAAATTCAAAAGCAAGGAGGCATCGCTGCTTTTATTGATGCCGAACATTCAATCGACCCTATTTATGCTAAAAATTTAGGAGTTGATATTAATAATTTAATTCTGTCACAGCCAAGCTCTGGTGAAGAAGCTTTAGAAATTGTTGATAGACTTGCTAAAACAGGATCAATTGATTTAATAGTAATCGATTCTGTTGCTGCATTGGTTCCTGAAGTTGAATTAAATGGAGAAATGAGAGATCAAACTATTGGAGCTCAAGCAAGATTAATGTCTAAAGCCTTAAGAAAAATAACTGGAACTTTATCAAAAAATAAAACTACTGTAATTTTTCTAAATCAAATTCGCGAAAAAATAGGTGTTTTATTTGGCAATCCAGAAACAACAACCGGAGGTAAGGCTCTTAAATTTTATTCATCAATAAGATTAGAAGTAAGGAAAAGCCAAAACATAACAAACAATGGCGATATTACTGGAAATCAAATTAAATGCAAGGTTGTTAAAAATAAACTAGCGCCACCTTATAAAAGTACACAAATTGAAATTGTGTTTTCTAAGGGTATTTCAAAATATAGTGAAATTATTCAATTAGCTGAACAATTTAAAATATTATTAAAAAAAGGTTCTTGATACAGTTATAATGGAGACAATATTGCACAAGGTATGATGAACTTATCATTGCTTTTACAAACTAACCAAGATTTATATAATGAAATTTATAATTTAGTAATCGACAGATTAAATAACGAATAAACATTTTTTTAAAATAAGACTTGCTATTACAAAAAATAATTAAAACAAGTCTTATATTTCTTTTAAAAAACATCTTAATTTCAAAAGAAAAAAACTATAATTAATTTTTTTTATAAAGATATCCTTTAATCTTGAAGATTAATAAAACTGCAGTTACGATTAAAAATTTTTAAATTATATATAATTTAATACTATGAAAAAAGAAAATTTAAATATTTTATTTCTTGGAGATATTTTTGGTTCACCGGGTGTTAAATTTGTTGAGCAAAAATTAAAATATTTGATTAAAGAAAATGATGTTGATTTTGTTATCGCTCAAGCTGAAAATGTTTCAGGGAGAAAGGGTTTTATTCCAAGTGATTATGAAATTTTAAAAAAAGCTGGAGTTAATGCTTTTACACTAGGAAATCATGTTTGAGCAAAAGACCAAATTTTAGAAATTATAAACAACGAAGATTTAATTAGACCTTTAAATATTGAAGATGGCTATCCAGGAGAAGGAATTAGAATTTTTAATATTCACGATTCAAAAATTGCCATTATGTCTTTTATGGGGATAACTTTTAATCCTTTACTTTCTCCTTGAAAACAAGAAATTGCAAATAATTTTTTTGATAAATTTGATGAAATTTATAAAAAAACTGAAGCTGATTATTTTATTATCGATTTCCATGCTGAAACAACATCCGAAAAATCTGTTTTTGGTTTATATGTTGATGGTATGGCAGATGCTCTAATCGGTACACATACTCATGTTCAAACTAATGATGCCAAAATACTACCAAACGGGAGTTACTATTTAACTGATGCCGGAATGTGTGGGCCAAGAGATTGTGCAATTGGTTCTAATTTTCAAGAAGTTTATGAAAAAATGCGTTTTGATGGAAGAAATCCATTTAAGGTTTCAAAAAATAAATGCCAGTTAAATGCAGTACTATTCACTTTAACAAAAAATAAAGATGATAAAAAAATTAAATTAATTAACATTTTGGAGGAATAATGGAAATTGATAATAAAGAAAAAAAACATATTAAAAATAAGAGCAATTTTTTAATAAATAAATATCATTTTCGAAGAAGAATAATTACTTTTATTTACCAAAATGAATTGTTTGAGCATGAAATAAATATAGAAGAAATTTTTGAGAATAACCTAAATGAAATTTCAACCAAGGAACTAAAAACATTAGAAATCATTAAATCAAAATATCAAACATTAACAAATATTGGTAAAAAATTTTTATTAGAAGAATGAAAATGAGAACGAATTAGTCCATTAGTTAGAGCAATTTTATTATATGGAATTTATGAACTTACATTCAATGAACCAAAAGTAGTTATAAATGAAATGATAAATATTACAAAACTTTTTTCTCCAGGTGAAGATTTTAAATTTGTAAATAAAATTTTAGATAGAATTTCAAAACAAATAATTAAAAATTAATTATGAAAAAAACCTTAAAAGAACTAATAAAACAAAAATACAACTTAGACGATAAAACTATCGATTCTCTTGCGATGCAAGGGAAAATTTTTGTAAATAATGAAAAAATTTTTTTATCTTCTTTTAAATTTAAAGAAGATTGCAAAATTGAAATAAATGATAAAAAAAATAAATACGTTTCTCGTGGTGCTTATAAGCTAAAAAAAGCTATTGAAGAATTTAATATTCAACCTGAAGACAAAATTTGTTTAGATATCGGATCTTCTACCGGGGGATTTGTACAAGTTTTATTAGAATATAAAGCAAAAAAAGTTTATGCCTTAGATTCTGGCACAAATCAACTAGATTTTTCTTTAAGACAAAATAAAAATGTTTTTGTTTATGAAAAAACTAATTTAAAAAATATTACTAGCGAAATGTTCAAAGAAAAGATAGACCTTATTACTTGTGATGTTTCTTTTATTAGCTTAAAAAATGTTTTTGAAATATGCAATAGATCATTTGAAAATGGCGTTAAAATAATGGCCCTTATAAAACCGCAATTTGAAGCTAGCAGTAAATTTGTTGAACCTGGTGGATATGTTAAAGAAGAACATCATGAATATATAAAAAATAAAATTATTAGGTTTGCAAATGATAATAATTTTTATTTGATTAAACAAATAATAAAAAGCCCAATATTAGGCGATAAATCAAAAAATATAGAATATTTATCGTTTTTTGAAAAAAAAGAAATGAGAAAAAATGAAAGATAACAAAAGAAAAAAAATTTTCCCAATGTTTAAAAACAATCTAGATATTATTTATTTAGATAACGCTGCATTAACTTTTAAGCCTAAATCAGTAATTAAAAAAGGTGTAGAATTTTATGAAAAATTTTCTATTTCAACAAGAACTGCTGATTCAAAAATTGGTATTAAAATTGCAAATGATTTAAGAAATGTAAGACAAAAAATAGCTAATTTTGTTCAAAGTAATGAAAATGAGGTTATTTTTACCCAAGGTACAACTGATGGATTAAATCAAATTGCTTCAATGTTATCAAGAATTACAAATAATGGTGAAATTATTTTTAGTTACTTTAACCATTCTTCTGCAATAGTTCCTTTTATTGAAAATTTTAAAAATAAAAATATTGTTTTTAAATATTGCGAAGATGAAAATAGTATTTTAAAATCAATAAATAAAAATACAAAAATTTTGATTATTCCCCAAACAACAAATAATTTTCAAATTAAGTTCGATCTAAAAAAAATATACAAGAAATGTAAAAAATATAATACCATTCTAATAAATGATGCTGCTCAAGCAATTGCGCATACGAAAGTAGACTTTAACTATTGCGATGTCTTAGTTTTTTCGAGCAACAAAATATACGGGCCAACTGGTTCTGGAGCATTAATTGTTAAAGAAGATATTTTAAGCAAACTATCTCCTATAAAATGAGGAGGAGGACAGGTTCAGGATATATATCAAACATGTAGCTGAAATATGAGAAATTCAATAAGCAAATGAGAGCCAGGTACTTTAAACTTTGCAGGAATTTTGCAAATGGGGGAAGCTTTAAATTTCTTAAACTCATTTAATATAAAAAAAATTCAGAAATATGAAACTGAAATTGCCAATTATGCTTATGATGAATTATTAAAAATAAAAAATATAACTATTGATTCAAAAAGGGGAGATACTATTATTTTATTTAATATTAATTCTGTTTCATCTCAAGATGTTGCTTCATATTTAGGAAATAGAAATATTTATGTTAGAGCAGGTGCTTTTTGTGCTTATAAATTTAAAGAAGTAAATAATTTATCAAATTCATATGTAAGAATTTCACTTGCTTTATATAACAATAAAAATGATATTGATGTCCTAGTTGAAACACTTAAAAATGGAGGTAATTTTATTGAAATCTTTTAATAATCAAGAAAAACAACAAATTATATTTAATGCATATTCTAATCCCAAATATAAATTAGATATTAAAAAAAATATTGGCATTTCAGAACATTCAACAGTTTGTGTTGATGAAATAGAATTATATTTAAAATTTGAAAATGATAGATTAATTGATGCTAAATATTATGCTACAGGCTGTGCAATTTTTATTTCCAGTATTGAAATAATGATTGAAGAAACATTAAACAAAACTAAAGACCAAATTAATTTAATTATTGAAAATTACTTTAAATTGATAAATCAAAAAGAAAATTTGGAAACTTGTGTTAATTTAGGAAAACTAGAAGTTTTTGAAAATATTAAAGTTCACTTAAATAGATTAGAATGTGCTTCAATAATATACCGTGCATATAAAAAAGGATTAAATGGCTAGAATTATATTTCATATTGATATGGATTGTTTTTTTGTTAGTTGTGAAAGAGCTAAAAATCAAGCATTAAAAAATAAACCAATAGTAATAGCTTCAAATTTAAAAAGAGCTATTATTTCTGCTATGTCATATGAAGTTAAAGAAAAAGGATTTAAAACTGGTGATCCTTTTTATAAAGTTAAAAATAAAATAAAAGATCTAATTATAATTGAACCACACTACCAGCTTTACTCATTAATGTCAACAAAAATATTCAAATATATTGAAAATTATTTTTCAAAAAACATTGAAATTTATTCAATAGATGAATGCTATATTGATGTGACTGAAGAAGCAAAAAAATATAATTCCCCTATTAATTTAGCTAAAGAAATTCAAAAAAACATTTTGGAAATTTTCAAAATACCTTGCTCAATTGGAATTTCATTTACAAAATTTTTAGCAAAAATGTCAACTAATAAAGCAAAACCTTTTGGAATTATTCAAACAAACAAAGAAGATATTAAAAAAAATTTTTATGATTTACCAATTAAAAAAATTTTTGGTATCGGAAAAGCTAGTGTTCCTAAACTTAAGGAAAATGGAATTAATACTTATGAAGATTTAGTAAAATGTGAAAATAACATTTTATTACAAAAAATATTCGGGAAAAATTATTTTTTATTCAAACAAGATTTAATCGGAGAAAACTTAAATAAGCAACACGTCTTACCTAAAGAAACTAAGAGTATAAGCAATTCTAAAACATTTATGATCAATGATTCTGATAATAAAATTTTTCTAATAAATGAATTAAAAGAAATAGTAAAAAATATATGCCAAAGAGCTAAAAATCTAAATTTAGAATCTAAAAAAATAGCTCTTGCAATTCGCCACAGAAATAAAATTTGAACACAAAAAAGTAAAACACTTTCAAAATGAACTAATAATTTTGATGATTTATGAAAAAATATTTTAATTCTATTTAATAAAATGTGAAATGAAGAATTAATAAGAGGTCTTGGAGCAAGTTTATCATCTTTAAGAACAATGTTTAATAATTATCACTCACTTAACTTATTTGAAAAAAATAATATAAATAAAGTAAGCAAAATAATAAATCAATTAAATTTCCATGAAGGTAAGAACTCATTAAAAACTTTGTTACAATATAGTAAAGAAATAGGATTAGATGAAGAAAATATTAAATTTTTAAGAAAAAATTCAAAATCAACAAATAAAAAAATAAATTTGGAGGAATAATGAAAATAGGTATTTATGGAGGAAGCTTTAATCCAATTCATAAAGGACATATTGAGTTAGCTGAATTTGCAATCAATAATCTTAATTTAGATAAATTATTTTTTGTACCAGCAAATAAAAATCCTTTTAAAAAATCCAATGACTATATTGAAAATAATCACCGTATTAATATGATAAATTTAGTTTTAAAAGATAAAATGTTTTTATCTGAATTTGAAACAAATAGAAAAGGAAATTCTTATACTATTGACACTGTAAATTATTTCAAAAAAAAATTCCCTAATGATGAAATATTTTTATTAATTGGTAGTGATAATATTCCTACTTTAAACAAATGAAAAAATATTGATGAGATAGCAAGTAAAGTTAAAATTTGCTCATTTAATAGAGGTAACAAATTTTCAAAAATAAATCTAAAAAAATTTAATGTAAAAATTTTAAAAAATCCTATCTTAAAACATTCATCAACGTTGTATAAAAAAGGTAATTTTAATTTGGTTGAAAAAGAAGTTCAAAACTATATAGGGGAAAATTTTTTATATTTTGAACAAATTGCTAAAAATATCATTTTTGATCCAAAAGATAAAGAAAGACAATTTAGATTCTTTCACCTTAAATGAACTGCTGAATTTGCGACTAAATTAGCTAAACAAAATAATTATAAAATTAAATTTGCTTACCAAGCCGGAATGGCACATGATATAACAAAACTTTGAACAAATGAAGAAAGTTACTTATTTTTAGAAAAATATGGATTCAATAAAGAAAATCTACCTGCTTATAAATTGCATCAAACCACTGCTTATTTTTGATTAAAAGATATTTATAAGTATCAAAACCAAGAAGTTTTAAATGCAATTAAAAAACACACCTCATTAGATTGAGATTTAAATATCCTAGATAAAATTTTATATGTTTCTGACAAAATAAGTCAAGGTCGTCATTGAGAAGGGATTGAAAAAGTAAGAAATTTAAGTTTTCAAAATTTAGATGAAGCGTTAGCATATATTGTAAATAGATCTGCAAACTTTGAAAGTAATGTAAGGGGCCATGTTTTTGATCAAGAGCAAATAAAAATATATGAAAAATGAGGAAAAAAATAAAGGCACCTTTCTAGATGTCTTTATTTTTATTAAAATTTTAAATTAAATATTAGCATTATTATTTATTCTGATATGTTTTTTTAGAAGTTAAACACATAATCGATGCTACAAAACTAAAAATAGAAATTATAATTCCTAAAATATAAAAAATATTCGCATTCCTTACAACTAATCCAATTTTTTTATTTTTTACAATACCTATAATAATAAACAATATTAATAAAACTCAATTTAATAAAAAAGCAACTAATAATAAAGTAATTACTCTATGATGTAAAAATTTCAGAAAAATTTCACCTAAATCAACATTAAGTTCGTAATAAAATTTACCAACAAAAACAATTAATGCAATAAAAATAAAAAACTTAGCTATTGATAAAAATAAATTCAAAAAATGGATTCACTTATATTTATTAATTTCCTTATTATCTATCATCATATTTTCACCGAATATTTAAATCTTATTTATTAATATTAATTATAACATTACTAAAAATATAATTTTAAATTCGACATTTTGTTAAAAATTATTTATTTATAAAAAATTGGCACTCTTTTTTGTTAAGTGCTAAAATTTTGGTATAATAGTTTTGTAAATTATTTAAAAAATGATTTAATAACGTTAATTTAATTTAATACAAGGAGTATTTAATATGACAAAAGAAATAATATTAGGAATAGACCTAGGAACAACAAACTCAGTTGTTTCAATTATAGAAAATGGTTCTCCTAAAGTTTTAGAAAATCCTAATGGAAAAAGAACGACGCCATCCGTTGTTGCATTTAAAAATAATGAAACAATTATTGGCGAAAGTGCAAAAAGACAACTTGAAACAAATCCGGATAGTATTTCATCTATAAAAAGACTAATGGGTAGTTCAAAAACAGTTAAAGCAAATCAAAAAGATTATAAACCAGAAGAAATTAGTGCATTAATTCTTTCATATATGAAAGATTATGCTCAAAAGAAAATAGGATCTCCTATTAAAAAAGCCGTTATAACAGTTCCTGCTTATTTTGACAACGCACAGAGAGAAGCAACTAAAAATGCTGGTACTATTGCAGGCTTAGAAGTAGTAAGAATTATTAATGAACCTACAGCTGCTGCATTAGCTTTTGGTTTAGATAAATCAAAAGATGAAAATCATAAAATTCTAGTATTTGATTTAGGTGGAGGTACATTTGATGTTTCTATTTTAGAAATGGAAAATGGTACTTTTGAAGTACTTTCAACTTCTGGGGACAACCATTTAGGTGGAGATGATTGAGATAATAAAATAGTTAAATGATTAATTAAAGAAATAAATTCAAAATATGGATTTAATGCTGAAAATGATAAAATGGCAATGGCAAGATTAAAAGAAGAAGCCGAAAGAGCTAAAATTTCTTTATCAGAATCATTAGTAGCAAATATTTCTTTACCATTTTTAGCTATGAATCAAAATGGACCTATTAATGTTGAGTTAGAATTAAAGAGATCAGAATTTGAGGCAATGAGCTCAGATTTATTAGAAAAAACTAAAAAACCATTACTTGACGCATTATCACAAGCAAAATTAAATTGAAGCGATATTACTGAAGTTTTATTAGTTGGTGGTTCAACAAGAATGCCAGCTGTTCAAAAATTAGTTTCAGAAATTACAGGTAAAAAACCAAATAATTCTATTAATCCAGACGAAGTTGTTAGTGTTGGTGCAGCTATTCAAGGAGCTATTTTAGCAGGGGATATTCAGGATGTTTTATTGCTTGATGTTACTCCATTAACACTTGGTATTGTTGTTGAAGGTGACATTGTTGCTCCTTTAATTCCAAGAAATACAACAATTCCAGTTACAAAAAGCCAAATTTTTTCAACAGCATCAGATAATCAAACATCAGTTTCAATTGTTGTAACTCAAGGTGAAAGACAAATGGCTCAAGACAATAAATTCCTAGGTAGATTTGATTTAAGTGGTATTGCTCCAGCACCAAGAGGTGTTCCACAAATTGAAGTTAGTTTCTCAATTGATGTTAATGGTATTACAAAAGTAACAGCAAAAGATAAGAAAACTAATCAAGAACAAAGTATAACAATCCAAAATACATCTTCTCTTTCAAAAGAAGATGTTGAAAAAATGGTTCAAGAAGCTGAATTAAATAGAGAAGCTGATAGTAAAAAACGTCGTGAAGTTGAATTAACAGTTAGAGCAGAACAAATGATTCACCAAATTGATAAAGCAGCAGAATCAGAAGAAGCTAAAAAATTAAATGAATCTCAAATTTCAGAAATTAAAAAAGAAAAAGATGAAATCCAAAAATTATTAAACGACAAAGATTTCGATGCATTAGAAAAGAAATTGAATGAATTTGAACAAAAATTAGCTCAAGCTATGCAATTTATGCAACAACAGCAAAATCAACAAGCTCCAGAAACTGAACCAAATCAAAACAAGGATACTGAAACAAATTAATTAATAATTTAAACTAGCAAAATTGCTAGTTTATTTATTTTTTTTAAAATAAAAAATGCATTAAAAATAAAATTATAATAATAAAAAAAATGTAATTTTTAATAAAAATGCTATAATTTTTTATTATTAAGAAAGGAATTTATAGTGAAAACAACAGCATTTAAATACTCGCAATTTGCTTTTAATATTCTTTTAAAGAAAAAAAGTTCAATTATTATGCCAATCTTAGTTTTGTGTTTTTCATTAATAATTGGATTTGTTTTTAAATTCGGTATTAGCAATAAATATTTAAGTTTAGCTTCTTATTTATATACATTTGCAGTTATTATTGCAACGATTTTATTTGCCTCAATTAAGGCATTAAATATTTTTAAAGATTTTGAGCAAGAAGGAATAGAATTAATAAGTTTAGCTAAACCAATTTCAAGGAATAAATTAGTTTTAGGTAAATTAATTTCATTAGTTTATTTTGGTTTATTATGATCAGGAGTCGTATTTATTTCTGCACTTATTTCTTTATATGGAGTCTATTTAGTAAAGGACTTGTTTATTTACGCTATTTTATTTTTAATAGTTTCTTTGGCTACTTATTTATTAATTGGATTAATAACTGCTTTAATAGGATATAAATTAAATCAAAAAATTGCAATTACTATACCTTTGGTATTTTTTATACCATTAGCATTAGGGGGGTCATTACTTTCTTCAAACGCAACTTCTAATATGAATAATGCAGCTTATTTTATAAATAAAAAATATCCATACCATTTTTCTGGCAATGAAGCTAACGTTGAACCTTATTTTATAAATAATCAAAAAGATGAACTTCTTATTATTCCTAATGGTTCAAAAAATAAAAGTTTTAGTAATCAACAAATAGCTTATTTGCAAGAAGTTATGAATATTGCAAATAAATCATCAAAAGAATGACAAATTTATTCATGACTTTCATTACCATATCAATTGCTTGATATTTTTAATAAAGAAAATAAAAATGTGTTTCAAAGTATTTCAAAAAGTAGTTTTTCAAATTTAGATAAATATGTTTATTACAATAATTTTGATAATATTTCGTTTAAATATAAGTTAGATAAAGATATTGATCAAAAAAAATATCCAGTTTTGAATTTTGAAAATAATACAATAGAAAAAAAATATATAGTTCCTGGTTTATTAAAATCAAATTCAGTAATTTCAAATACAATTGATACTGACATAATTTATGCAAGAGAAGATTCCTCAAATATCAATACTTCTTTCCCTGAAGATGATTCTCAATTTTCAGCTCAAAATAATTTGGTTGGAAAATTAAAGTGAGAATATGTTTATCAAGTTTTAAAAGACAAAAAATTTAATGAAATTTCTAAAAATTTTGTATCAGAATTTATTTCTGAAATTAAAAATAATAATAACTTAATTGATATTAATAAGAAATTATTAAAAAAAGTTTCTTTTTTTGTTAATGATATTGAAAGCCCAATAAATAAATATTCAAATGCTAATTTAATATTATTCAATGAGCATTCAATTCAAGAAAAGAAATTACAATCAGAAATTGAAAGAAAAATATATTTTGCAGTTGCAATTTTAAATTACATTTACTTTAATTATCAAGATACACCAGTTTTTGAGGCCTTAATTAAAAATCCTAAAAAACTAATGAATATGGTAATTATCAAATTATTTTAAATATTTCAAATTTCAAATATCAAATTGGTGGATTTAGCAGTTTTGAAAAGAAATTATTAATAAAAAAAGAAAACAATGAAGAAAAAGTTCTAATAAGATATGAATTAACCCCAAGCAATACTAATTATTTATTTCAATCAAGTAACCATTTATATGGAATAAATAGAGAAAAACAAATCGTTAATAAAAATATTTATTTTATTCTTTGAGCAATTATTATTTTAGTTTTATTTGCATCTGTTTTTGGCTTATATAGAAGAAAGGATTATAAATAATTATGAGTAACATATTAGAAATTATAAATCTTAAAAAAATCTTCCCGAAGACAGATCGAGGAATTAAAAATATTAGTTTTAATATTAAAAACAGAAGTTTTCATGCATTTATCGGTGAAAATGGTGCGGGGAAAACTACAACCATTAAAACTATAATTGGAGCTTATGCTAATTATGAAGGGCAAGTTTTAATCAATGGTATTGATATTAAAAAGGATGAAGCAAGATCAATTATTGGGTATGTTCCTGAGGCTGCTATTTTTCCAAAAGAATTAACAAGCTTTGATTATTTATATAATCTTTCAATTTTATCGAATATTTCAAAAAAAGAGGCAATAGCTAAAATTAAAGAATTTTTAAAACTTTTCAATATTGAAAATTTGCTATATGAAAAACCCTATACATTCTCATCTGGACAAAAAAAGAAAATTTTATTAATTCAAGCTTTATTGCACAATCCTAAACTCTTAATTTTAGATGAACCTGCTGCTAATTTAGATCCAACAGCACGATTTGAATTATTTTCTTTACTCAAAAAGCTTAATAAAGATAATAAAATTACAATTTTGATTTCTTCACACGTTTTAGCTGAAATTGATAAATATGTTAATTCAGTTACATTAATTCATAATGGTAATATTCTTTATTCAGGAATTAAAAAAGAACCTCTTGAAAAATTATTTTATGAAAAAGTTATTTCTAGCTAATTTACCAATTGCATTATTACCATTATCTGCTATTAGTTGCATAAAACAAGAAAATACTAAAATACCTTCAATAGATTTTGAAAAAAAAGAACAAACTAAAACTAAGTTATACCAAAATCAATTCATTAAGGATATGCTAAATATTTTTTCTCAAAATGATAACCATATAAAAGGTATTTATATTTCTGAACAAGAGAATATCTCTTTTGCAAAATATAATGAACTAAAATATGCTTTTGTTTTTGATCCTATTTTTATTCAAAAAAGTGTTCACGATCATGGCGAAAATAGTTTCTTAGCTCAAACATCAAAAGAAATTATTCAAAAAACATTATCAAAAGATTGATATTGAACATTAAATAATATAACTAAATTTAAATTCATTTTTAATCCTTATGGAGATAGATACAAAACCTTTCCAAAAGAAAAAGAACAGTTTAATGAAGTTAGAAATCAGTTTGGTTCATTAATTAATATTATTAAAAATCCAGAACCAACTAATTTAATTAAAATACCAATACCTGATATCAAAAAAATCCAGTCTGTTAATGATTATAATAATAAAGAAAGTTGATATTTAATATTCGATAATAATAAAGCTCTTAAAATATGAAAATACATTGAAAATCATAAAATTTATTTCCAAATTTTACCTGATTTATTAGTGTTTAAAAATTATAATAATATAAAAGAAATGCTAATTGATCTAGAAGACAGAATTTTTCAAAAAAGAAAGAAATATTTTGAAAAACGTTATGAAAATGATAAAGAAGATGCAAAATGAGAAGCTGAAGACGAAGGAAAAGAATTTGATGAAAATAAATTTTTAAAACAAAAAAATGATAAACAATATATGGAATTTCAAGGGATTTATAAATATAATGATGATTTTGTAGATTCGTTAAATGAAATTAATAATGAAAGTGAAAATGGATTAAAAATATATAGATTTAGTATGAGGTTTATAAATGAAGAAAATTAATAAATTTATTCTATTAAGTAGTCCTATAATAACTCCTTTATTAACTATTTCTTTAGTTTCATGTATTGAAAGTAATCAGAATGTATTAGAAGCAGAAATACCAGGTGGTTTTAAATTTATTCCAAGTACTTATGATCCTAAAGAAACCAAAACAGCTAATTATATTGAATTTCTTTTAAAAAAACAATTTAGAAATAATGAAGTTGAAAAAGCAAAATTTCTAAAAAATCAACAAGATGAAAAAAAATTATTTGAAGAAATAAAAAAAATAAGTGAAGATTATAAAAATAATAAATTAGATTTTGAGTTGTCAAAAAAATTTATAAACGATATAAAAAATTTTTATTCTAAAAATTGATTATTTATGTTGAAAAATATTGAAAAATTTAATTGACAACATTTAGAATGATGAAAATTTGAACCTACTGAAAATGCCAAACATAGCGACGAATTTTTAAATAAACTAAGTGAACTAAGCAATGCTGATGATTATTTCTTTTATACAAATTATTGAGACGAATTAAAAGAAGGCGATGAATCAGCAGAGTCGCCTAATGATGTTTTCTACCTTAAAAAAGATAAAATGATTATTAGAATTTTAATATCAAAAAACAAAGAAGGCAATAAGAGTTTATTTTTTGATAAGATTATTTTATTCCCGAAAGCAAGAAATAACAAAATTGTAATCAAGTTAATTTCTGACACAGTTCATAATGCAATAATTCACGGATTTCAAGCAGGTTATAATACTTTTGAAAAAGATATTTTTAAAAATTTTGGTCATCCTGCTTTAGGACTTCTTTTAGTAAAAGAAATTGAAGGAGAAAATAATGAAAATAAATAAAAAATTATTTTTTACATCTTCATTATTACTAACTATAACTCCATTTATTACTCTTGTTTCGTGTCAAAAAAATGAAAAAAGTATTAATAAATCCAAAATTTTTGAGATAACTAAAAATGATGAACTAGAAAAAAAATGAGATGTTTTCTTAAAATATGAATATGTTAATACTCTTTTAAATTTAGCATTTGGTAAAAATGATCAAAAAAGACAAGAGTATATTGAAAATCAAAAAAAGATTAATTCTAGTTATTTAACTAAAGTTAAAGAATTTCTACTCTATGCAAATAATGTTACATCTATTAATCGTTCTGAAGATGATTCGGACAAGAAAGTTATTGCTTTATCCGAATTTTCTAAAGAATTATCAATTTTATTTAAACAAAATTGATTATGATTTTTATTTAATTTAGATAGATTTACTTTTGCTTTTTATAATACATTTGATCAATTTCAAGCCGAATTACAAACTTTAAGTTTAGATGTTCAAAAAAACACTTTAGATCTAGGTTCCTTTAATCGTCCTAAAACTAATGAAGTAATACAACATGTTGTGTATTTAAACTTTAAAGAAAAAGAAAAAATTAAAGAATATGATGTTTTTTTATTGACTAAACAAGGGATTATTCTTCAAATTTCAATAACTAAACATTTAAAAGGTGAACGAGAGACTGAAATTGAAGAATCAAAAGCTGAATCTAAAGTTTCAATTTTTACATATTCTTATATTTATCCTGATTTATTTCAAAATCCAGATATGCTTAAAAAATTTAATTTATCAGATTATGTTGCAACATTACAACTTTATTCAAATTTTAAAGATCGCAGAACTGAAAAACTGTTATTTGATGAAAATTTTGGTGGTTCTCCATTAAGATTTACTATTGTTGATGTTGATGATAAAAATAAATAATTTAAAACCACTTAATCTTTTAAAACTAAGTGGTTTTATTTTTTAAATTAAATAAATTAATAATTAAAATAGTTCAATTTCATATATTTTTGTTTTACCATCGAATTTAAAAGGGATAACTATTTTTCCATCTTCTTTTTTCTTAAAATTTAAAGCTTTTCTTTTTCCAAATTTATATGCATATACTATTTTTTTATTATTCAATAATTTTACAAATTTACTATTAAATGTTATACCTTCAAGTTTATTATTGGCATTAGCTTGCTTTTCACCAAATTCAGGAATATCTAAAACTTTTTTTTGACTAAAATCAAATGTTTTAATATATCCGAACCCGTTATCCTTATTTTTTTTCGATAATTCTTGAATTTTTTTCTTAGTTTCTTCTGTTAGAGTACCTGTAAAAATAGTTTTATTTTCAACCATTTTTACAATTTCTTTTTGTTCTTCAGTTAATTCCTCTTGTCCTTGATCTGAAATATTTGATTCTTTAGCGTGAGAATTAGATTGAGCAGAAGATTGGGCTTCATCACTATTTCCCCCATCTTTCGAAACTTTAGGTTTTGGCGTTGTTGATGATTCGTCTTGTGGTGTTTCAGCCGGTTTGCTCTCTGGTTGTTCTGGTTTTGAAGTAGTAGCAGGAGAGGTTTGTTGGTTATTTTTTTCTTTATCTTTAGCTTGTTTAGCCTGTAATGCTTCTCTTTCAGCTTCTTCTAATTTAGTTTTACCATTTAAAAAATCTTCAATTTTATAATTACTTGATGGAATTTTATTATCAATGCTTTCGTATTTTTGAGTTAATTGGTTCTTTATTTCTGAATACATTTGGTCAGTTAATGAATCAATAAAAGCTAAAACTCTTTTTACAACTTCATCGTATTCTTTTTTAGTACTTTCTATTTCAGTTTTATTTTGGCTATTTTGAGTATTATCAATATTTTTTGGATTTTTTGGAGTAACTATTATTTCTGATTGAGAGTCGTTTCCACAAGATACAGAAATTATTGGCAAAGTCGCTAATGAAGACAATGAACCAAAAGCTAATAAAAATTTATTTAATTTTTTCATTTTTTTACTTCCTTAAATTAAAAAAAATATATACAAAGTTTTTTGTATTAAAATTTTACCATTTTGATAATTTACTATTAAAAAAATAAAACGTTCTTTTAAACCAAAAAAACGTTTTATTATATTTATTTTTTAAATATTTTTTTACCTAATTCTATATAATCATTAATTTTACTTTCTAAAATACTAAATGCCTTTGTATAAATTTCCTCTGAATAAATATCAACACCCGCTTCTTTTAAAATATTTGCTGGTCAATCTTTATCACCTGCCGATAAAAACTTATCAACATATTTTTTTAATGCTTCAATACCATTTTCTTTATATTGTTGGAAAAAGACATTAGCTACTATATAACCTAAAGCATATTTATAAACATAAAAATAATAGTAAAAATGTGGTACTATAACTGAATAAACATTAATAATGTCACCAATTTGAGGTTCTTTTTTACTAATATTATATTTTTTAGTTATTTCAACATACAATTCTTCAATTGATTCGTATGAACTTAAGGGTTCATTTTTATCAATTCTATTATATAACTCATATTCAAAATTTGATCAATGAGTTTGTCTTAAAACAGTGCCTATAAAGTCATTTATGCTGTGGTTAAGTAAATAAAATTTTTCCTCATTAGTTTTAGCCTTAGATATTAAATAATCATTTAATAAAAGCTCATTAAAAATTGAAGCAATTTCAGCTAAGAAAATTGGATATTGACTTCTAAAAATACTTTGATTTTTATTTGAAAAATAGGAATGCATTGAATGACCCATCTCATGACATAAAGTATTAACTGAGCTTAAAGTATTGTCTCAATTCATTAAAATATAAATTTTATCAATCCCATATGAACTACCTATTGAATAAGCACCAGATCTTTTTGATGGAACATTCATATAATCAATTCATCTTTCTTCAATAGCTTTATTCACAACCTCCGAATATTCGTAAGGCATTATTGAAACAATTTCTTTTAAAATTCTCTGACCTTCTTCAACACTATATTTATTTTTAACATTTACTAAGTCCAAAGATGTATCTCAAGGTTCCATTTTTTTATTAAATTTAATTTCGAAAAAATTTGCATGTGCCTCTCGATATTTCCTAAAAATATCAATATTTTTCAATACATTTTTATAAATAATATCTAAAAGTTTTTTATCAACATGATCAGATGATAATATTGAATCTAAAGATGACTTAAATTTACGGTGCAATGCATTTACTGAAATTTCTTTAATATGTTGATATAACATTCTTGCCAAACTTTGTTTATGTTTCAAAAAACCATTAGCATAATTTATATAAGTTTCCTTTCTAACCCTTTCATCTTTATTTTTTAATAAAAGCGGTCTTGAACCTTCAGTAATTTCGTATTTTCTTCCTCATTTATCTCTTGCAAAACCGTATGTAATTTCACTATCTGTTAAAATTCCGAAAATTTCTTCAACATTTGGATTTCCGTGTGAAGTTAAAGATAAAAAAAGTTCCACTTTATCATCTAATTTATGTTCTAAACTTTCTAATGTCGATACAAGATCTTTTTTGATTTCTTTTAGTTCATCTTTTTTAATTCATTCTTTAATTTTTTCTTTATTTGCAGCTACACGATTAAGCTCAGACCCAAATTCTTTTGCAAATTCTGCTTTTTTAGCATCAAACTCATCAATTAATTTATTTATTTTTGGATTTACAACGTTAGTATTAAGTTTATTAGATAAATAATTTTCAATTTTGTTACTTAAAACCATCATTTGTTTCTCAATTTCTAAAGAAGAAATAAAATTTTCAAAATTTTGATATTTTGAATCCTTAATTTCAATTTGTTTTTTAAATAAAGAAAAATATTGATCTTGTAATTCCTCAAAACTTTGATCTTTTAAAATATCTTCTAAATCAAAGCGATATTTCAATTCAATATCTTCGTATTTTTGATATTTTTTTATACTCATAAATAAATCTCTCCTTGAATAATAAAATTAAAAATATATGTTTAATTATACTCCGTAATATAATAAAAAATAAGTTCATTTGAACTTATTACTCATTATTATTTTCAACGAAAATTAAACTTTCAATATCACATTTTAGTCTATTTCTTGCATTAAAACCTTCTAATTCCATTAGAACAATAATTTTTAAAATTTCAACTCCTTGATCTTTTAATAATTTAATTATTGCTTCTAGTGTCCCGCCGGTTGCTAAAACATCATCAATAATAACTGCTTTTTGACCTTTTTTAACTAAACCTTTCTGGATTTCTAATATTGATCTACCGTATTCTAAACCATAGGCACAGCTTATTACTTCACCAGGCAATTTACCTTTTTTTCTTACCATTATAAAAGGCTTAGACAATTTTGCTGCTACAGGTGTACCAAACAAGAATCCACGCGCATCAGGACCAACAATAATATCGGCATCATTTGCCAATTCAGACATTTTGTTAATTGTATAATTTAATGCTTCTCCGTTAGCTAAAAGTAGCGAAATATCTTTAAACTTGACACCTTTTTCAGGAAAATCTTCAACAGTTCTAATATAGTTTTTTAATTCCATAACACAAATATTATAATATAAAAACATGCTTTAAATTAAGTATTAATCTTGATAATTATTTTAAAAAATAATTAATATAAAAAGCTTAAGATTTATCATGCTTGTTTATATTCTCAAAGTGCTATAATTTTACTAAGTATGAATAAAAATTATGTTTATATAGATTTTGAAGCAATTTCAGATCCTTTTGCTCGTATTTTATCAATCCCAAGCAATACACCGTTTGCATATACTGTTGCTGCTTTAAATCAAAATAATAAATTTGAAACAAGAACTTTTATTATTGATTTTGTTAAAACTAATTCAATAAAAAATATTTGATCAACAATTAAACAAAAAATAATTAAACACCTTTATGAAATTAATTCAAAACTTAAAATTGAACAAGTAACATTCATTGGTCATAATCCAACATTAGAAAAACAAATTCTAAATAAATTATTTCCTAAAAATTTAATTAAACCTTTATTAGACCCTAGTTGCCCAGTTTTATCACTATCAAAGCTAACTGGACCTAAATTTAAAGAGGAATATTTTTCAAATATAAAAAAAGCAATTAATGATTCAGATATATATATGCTTAAAAAAAGAACCGCAGAAAGAAACGGAGCAATAGCAGCTTTTGTTGGTTTTTGACTTTTTGTAAATGCTTCAACAAATTTAAGAGCTAATGATAAAAGAAAAAAATTCTTTTTAAAATTAAATAAAAATCAAGTTATAAAAGAAATCCGACGCTATTCAATGGATGATGTTAATAAAATGATTTTTTTAGCTTCTGATGAAGAAAATACTAATTCTTTAATAAAAAAATATTTATACAAAAAAGAATTTATGAAATTAATTAAAAATATTAATTTTGATGAAAATTTAACAATTAAAGAAATTAAAGAAAAAATTTGAACAATTTAGAATTGTAGGAGAAATATGTGAATCAAAAAATACTAATTAAATCTAAAAAAAATTATTTTAAAAAATTTTTACCAAATTCAAAAATCGATTGAAAAAATTATTTTTTAAAAACGTGACCAATTATTATTGGTGAAATTTTATTTTGTTTAAATGGTTTTCTTGATAATTTTATGGTTAGTCATATTCCGTCTGGCATCGATGCTTTAACTTATGCTAACACCTATACAGGAATAATTTATACATTCTTTTTTGCAATTCAAGGAATAGCTGCAATGTTTGTTGGGCAGTATTATGGTAAAAAAGATTACAATAAAGTAAAACAAATAATGAATTTAAGAATTTGAATATATCTTTTTACAACAATTTTAGTTTCAATAATTTGTTGAAGTAAATCGGATATGTTAATTCATTTAATAGGTGGTAAACAAATTAATAATTCGGCTCTTAATGAGGCAAGAATGTATTTAATGCTTATTTGCATTTCTTGAATAATTACATCTTTTAACTTTAATACAAATATGCAACTTAACGAGACTGGACATTCAAATTTAGCTTTCGTTTCGGCTTGTTTAACTCTAATATCTAATGCCTCAATTAATGCAATTCTTTTATACGGTTTTAAATTAGATGCATATTATGCTGCTTTTGGTTCGATAGCAAGTGCAATTGTTTGTTTAACATCGGATTCTTTATTAACATATTTTAAAGATAGAGCAATTTTTATAAACATTTTTAAGATTTATTATATTACAAAACCTATTGCAAAACAAATTCTTAAAAGAATTCCAGCAATGTTAATTGCTATTATTGCAATGATTACTATACCAATAAGAATGATAATTTGATCAAGAGCGTTTCCTGATGATCTAATTAATGGTTCTGGTGTTGGTGAAAAATGAATGGGCATAAACGCGGTAACAATTCTAGGTTTAGTTGAAAGTTTAGCATCAATAGCTGCTGCAATCACCTCAGCATGTTCTTCGAATGTTTCTTATTTTGTTGCAAGTAATTTAGGAAGAAGTAATTTTAATGAAGCAGAAAAACATGCAAATTCTTTAAAAGGATTCCACACTACTCTTGGTTTTTTGATGTCATTAATTATGCTCGGAATTGTATTTGCAATCGCATATTCTCCAAGTACATCAAAAGGAAGTCAAAAAGCTATTTCGCAAAATATTAAATTATATTTATTAAATTCAGATACCAACTTAATCCAATCAATATTTTTATCACAAAAAGAAAATAAACTTATAGACAAAGAAATTATAAAAAATGCACAAAATATTTTTGAACAAATTAAGAACAATAAAGTTCAATTATCAGAAAATGACTTAAAAGCTTTTTTTGCTGATAAAAATGTTCAAATATGAATTAATGAAATGAAAATTCAAATAAAAAATACTTTTATAAAAACTTTTTTATTTTGTTGTTTAACTTTCATAGCCATGAACCCGATGTGATGCTGATTTTATACGACCGCTGCCTTACCTGCTGCAGGCGGTAGAAATCTTATCGGTTCATTTACAATGCTTTTTGCACATTGATTATCATTTATATGACTGATTGTATTAACATTTGCAATTATAATACCTTATAGAAATTCTGGCAGTTATTCAATGAGTTTAGAACTGGCTTACTTCTTATTCTTTTCAATAGATTTTATTAGATTAATAATTTTTGAAACAGTAGCAGCAAAAACAAATTGAAAAAGAAATATAACTGAAGAAACAAAATTAATAAATATTTAAAAAAATTTAATAAAATAACGAATATTCAATACTTAAAAGATATTCGTTATTTTATATATTAATTTAATTATCTTTTTTTGTTGTTTCAAATGAAATTAATATGTTGAAACTTATACTTTTGATAATTCCGTTTTCAATATTAGCTAGCGATTCGATTCTAAATACATTATTATCTGTTTTTTTAATACTGTTATTACTATTTAATGTTTTATGAATTATAGAAAACAAATCCTTTATTTCAAAAGCAATTATATCTTTTTTGCTTTCAAAAAAATGTCACTCATTTTTGTTGTTTTTAAAAAAATATGTTAAGGGTAATCTTAAGCTTGTTATTTGCTTTAAAAAATAAATAAAATTAACTCTATCTTTCTTCAAAGTTTTATTAAATTCATTTAATTTTTCATTAACATTGATATTAAAAATATTTTGATCATTTTTATTAGGCACAACACTTTTTATATATTCATTATTTTTATTAAAAAAATCATAAAAATTATAACCTGTTGAATAGAAGATAAATGTTGGCATTGATTTTATTCCATAATCGTATAATTGTTTATTAATTTGAAGACTGCTATCAAGATTAAACAATTCGTTTGCATCAATTGTTTTTTGAAACTGAAATGTATATTTAGTTTTATTGTTTTCAATATCTTCAATTGTTGTTTTTGTATCATTTTCATTGTCATAAATAAAAGTCAATTTTTTAGTTTGCTTTGAAGAATAGATAATTGAAACAACAGATACTGAAACTATTGAAGCAATTAATGAAGAAAACATAAAAATTGAAGTTATGATTTTTTTCTTATTTTTTTTTGATTTTATTTCATTATCTTTTTTAAAATCATTTAATTTATTTTTTTTATTTTTCATAATCATTCCTAAAAATTATTTTATTTTTTCTTCATCAAGTATTTGACGAACTCTTGAAGCAAAATATTTCGCTTTTTCATAGTCAGTATTTAATGTCTTGTTATATAAATAATGCGTAAATAAAACAATAACTCTATACTTATAAAATTCATTTGGTTTTTGTTTGCCATAAACTTTTCAAAAAAGTTCTTCTTGATTTGGCAAAATATTTAAATTTTCAAACATTAATGCAATATCTAAAAATCTTGAACTTCGGTATGCAACTGATCAATCAATAATAAAGATACTTTGATTATCACCTCATAAAATATTTTGAACGTTTAAATTATTATGACAGTTTGCATCAATTTTAATATTTTTTATTCAACTAATAATTTCATTAATTATTTTTTGATTTCCTATTTCTAAAAATAAGTCTTGATTATTAACATTATTTAAATGCCAAATGACTTTTTTGTCCAAAATAAATTCAGGAAATTTTATTTCAGAATCATGGTAAGTTCTCATTATTTTAGCTAAAATCTTAACTGAACGAGTTGTTAAAACAAAATTTTCTTTATTATTTAACCATCTTCAAATTACTTTTGATCCATCTTCATAAATACATGTTGGCACAAAATAAAAACTTGATATTTTATCAATTTCCAAACGATTATCGAACTGATTTTGCTTTTTATGAACTATGAATTTATTATTATTTGGTGACATTTTGTTTTTATATACATTTAATGGTTCATATTCTTTATTTTTATTAATAGTTAAATTAGAATATGTTTTTTTATATTTAGCTTCACCATAAACATTCACTAAATATAAATAATCATCAAATTTTTGTTCATCTAATTCAAAAAAATCAATTATTACTTTTTTGTCAATGCCAATATTTAAATATATTAAAACAAAATCATAATAAGGAGAATTTAAACACACATCTTCAAAATCAACCAACTTAACAAATCCATACTTATTTACTAAAATATTGTGTTTTTGAATATTGTTATGGCTTAAAACTAAATTATCATCCTTATATTTATGCAATAATTCGTGATATTTTCTATCATTAATATTAAATTTATTTCAATTAAATTTTTTAATTTTAATATCTAAAGAATGAAAATTTTTAATGCAATTTAAAATAGATTGAATAAGATTATTATCAATTTTAACTTGAAATAAGTTAACACCTGGAAATCATTTTTTAATAATAATTCCATCTTTAACAAATAAATAATCCTTGAAATTTTTAACTACTATATATTCATTTCCTAATGTTGAAAAAAATTTACTTTTTGGTATTCTAATTTGAACCCAAATTTCTTTATATTTAGCAATAAAATATGTATATTCAAGTTCCTTAAAATCAAAACGAGCATGAGTTATTTCATCTACTACCTCTTGTCCAAAGGTAGTTAAAAGTGTCTCATACATTAAATTAATTTCTTTTACTCGATTATTATTAGGCGTCATATAAATTTTATTTTCTTTTCAATACATAGTAACTTCTTTTCTTAATTAAATTTAAATCTTATATTTTTTATCATACTCATCAACTAATAAATCAACTCTTTGAATGTACATTAAATCATCAAAAGGTTTTATTTCGTATTTATTTATTCATAAAACGATTAAAGCATTAACAATAATTTTATGTGCTAATAAATATTTTGGCTCATAGTCATCACCATAAGCTTCTAGAAATATTTTTTCTTGCTCTTTATTTAAATTTGATGATTCAATAAAATATGCTAAATCAAAATGAATATCCCCCATTGTCGCATATTCTCAATCTGTTATAAATATTTCTTTTTCACTATTAATAAAATTAAATAATCATAAATCATTATGAACAGGTGCGGATGAATCAATATTTTTTAAAAATAAATTTATTTTTTTATAGTGTTTATCTAAAACAGGAATTTTTCTTTTAAATTTTGAAATTGTTTCACGATAAACTTTAAATCTTCTTGCTATTTGATTTTCTTTATAAAATTTTATTTTTGAATTATGAAGAGTAATTAATTTTTTCCCAATTTCTTTTAATTGGTCATTTGTTACTGTTTTCCAATTTAATATCTCTCCTTCAATTCACTCATTTACAATTTCTTTTTCATTTTCAAAAATAGTTTTTGGTACAAATGAAAAACAATTTAATAATTCATTGGGTGTTTTGTGATTAAAAGAATCATATTTTTTTACTTTAATAAATTGATTTTTTTCTTCATCAAAATATGTTGTGTTAGTAAAACCTTGATTTTTAACTAATTTCATTAATTTAAGCTAACTATAAAATTAAAAATCAATGTTTGAAACATATTTTGCATTTTCTTCAATAAAATCATGACGAGGTTCAACCTCTTCACCCATTAAAGTTGTAAATACCGTATCACAAACTGCCATATCATTAATTTGAACTTGAAGCATTTTTCTTGTTTCGGGGTTCATTGTTGTTTCTCATAATTGTTCGGCATCCATTTCACCAAGACCTTTATAACGTTGAATTGAAATATTTTTCTTATCTTCCAATTTAACTAAAATTTCTTCTTTTTGAGCATCATTGTAAGCATATTCAACAGTTTTACCAGAAACAATTTTATACAATGGCGGCATAGCAATATAAACAAAACCGTATTCAATCAAAGGTTTTAAATAACGATAGAAAAATGTCAAAAGAAGTGTTGAAATATGAGCACCATCAACGTCGGCGTCAGTCATAATTATTATCTTATGATATTTTAATTTATTGATATTGAAATCTTCACCAATTCCAGTTCCTAAGGCGTGAATTATTGTTTGAATTTCTTGATTTGATAAAAACTTAACTTTATCATTTTTTTCTGCATTAATTACCTTTCCTCTTAATGGTAAAATTGCTTGAATAGCTCGATTTCTACCACCTTTTGCAGAACCACCAGCAGAATTACCTTCGACAATAAATAATTCTCTTAATTCAGCATTCTTAGATGAACAATCAGCTAGTTTTCCTGGTAATCCACTAAATTCTAACCCATCTTTTTTTCTTGAGGCATCTTTAGCAGCATCAGCAGCTAGTCTAGCTCTTTGGGTTTGCAAACATTTGGCAATAATTTTTTTTGCTATTTCAGGATTTTCAGCTAAATATCTTTCTAAAACTTGTGATACAACCTTATTAGTAGCAGTACGAGCGTTATTTGAACCAAATTTAGATTTTGTTTGTCCTTCAAAAACAGGATCATTATGTTTAATAGAAATAACAGCTATTAAACCATCTTTTGAATCATCTTTAGTTATTTTTTCGTTAGCTTTTAAAAGTTTATTGTCATTTGCATAATTATTAAAAATTCTAACAATTGCATCATAGAAGCCATTTTCGTGTGTCCCACCTTCAGTGGTTTGAATATTATTAGCATATGAAACAACATTAGTTGTGTATTCTTCATTATATTGAAAAGCAACTTCAACTGCAATATCAACTTTTTTTCCAACATTATTGTTTTTATCTTGCTCACCTAGTTGTTTTTCAAAGTCAGTATGCTCACCAATTGCATAAATTACATCAGGAATAATAGTTTTCTTGCCTTTGCTAAGTTCCTTAACATAATCTATAATTCCACCTTCAAAGCAGAAATTTTTTTGATTATTTTTTTCTAAATCAACTAAGTTAAATTTAATTCCTTTATTCAAATAAGCAACTTGTCTAATGTGATCAGTAATTATTCCAAAGTCAAAAGGTCTTTTTTCCATAATGGTATAGTCGGGATGAAATTTAATTTTAGTTCCAGTTTCGTTTAAGGGAACATCACCAATAATTTTTAAATCATCAATAGGTTTTCCACCATTTATATATTTTTGATAATATAGTTTTCCATTTCTTTTTACCCATACTTCTAAAGAATCACTTAGAGCATTAACAACAGATGCCCCAACACCATGTAGACCACCACTTACCTTGTAATTACTTGAATCAAACTTACCACCAGCATGCAAAACAGTTAAAATAGTTTCGACAGTAGATTTATTAGTTGATGGGTGAATATCAACAGGTATACCTCTACCATTATCCTCAATTTCAATATAATTATTTGAATGCAAAGTAACATTAATTTGAGTTGCAAATCCTGCCATAGCTTCATCAACAGAGTTATCTAATATTTCTCATATAAGGTGATGAAGACCTTTATATCCGGTCGATCCAATATACATACCTGGTCTTACTCTAACCGGCTCAAGGCCTTCTAGAACCTGAATATCACTAGCTACATAATTCTTTTGATCTGACATAATTCTCCTTAGTTTTTAATATATAATTGCTTTGCAATTATTATTAACTAATTATACCAAATATTTGCAATAATAATTTGCTTATTTACGAGCTATATAATAGATATTTATAAAAATTTATTTATTTAAACTTTTCAACTTATTTTTAAAAGGAATTTAATTCTAGTTAAATAAAAGTTCTTGTAACTTAATATAAGTTATTTATTTATCTAAATTAAAAAAGACAAGTTGTTATCTTGTCATTTATTAATAATATATAAATTTGTTTAAAATAAATCTTCCTTATCGTCAATCAATGAAAACTTTGAAGAATCAGAATTATCTTTCTTATCATTTTTTTTATTTAAATTTTCATTATCTAAAGAAATTTTGTTTTCTTCTTTTAATAAATTGTAAACACTATTATAAGAATAAATTTCTTTTTCATTATTTAAATTTTCTTTTGATTCTATAAATTCGTTATTAAATTCAATATTAGTTTCATTATTATCTTTTAAATCATTATTTTCAATTTCAAAATCTTGATTTTGTTCTAAATAAGCATTTTCAATTTCTTGAGTTGAGAAATCAGGTTCATCTGGTAAAATTAAAATTTCTTTTGATTCTTCTTTTTTTAGTTCTTCTTCATCCTTAAAATTATTAAGATATATTTCTTTTGTTTCATAGGAAAGCGAAGAGTCAATATTTATTGTTTCTTTTGAAGTTTTATCATATTCAAAAATATCTTTTTTATCCAAATTAATATTTATATTTTTATTCTTAGCTTGCAATAAATTATTTTTTTTCTTTTTATATTTAAATATTCTTTGAATTTTCGTATCACTTATAAAGAAAAAAACTAATGAAATAATAAAAAGAATAATAGCAAATAAAAATGATAAAACAATACCTATTTTTCCACCGATAAATGATATTAAAAAATATATAAAACTAAAAATTATGCCAGGTTGTCATTTATAAGGTAATCAAACGTCCCCGTTGCCTTTAAAATCTTGATACCATTTTTTAAAAATATTTATAAAAGCATTAGAAGCAGTATAATCCTCGGGCTTATATTTTGTATAATAAATTGCTACTCCTAAAATAATCAAACTTAAAATTACAAAAAACAGTCGCAATAAACTAAAATGAAAAACACCGAATGAGTAAGTTTTTTTCATTTTAAAAATAAATTTAATGGATAAAAATATAAATAAAATGATAAAAATAG
This sequence comes from Metamycoplasma canadense, assembly GCF_000828855.1. NCBI lineage: Bacteria > Bacillati > Mycoplasmatota > Mycoplasmoidales > Metamycoplasmataceae > Metamycoplasma > Metamycoplasma canadense. The sequence goes on from NZ_AP014631.1 coordinate 79,195, forward strand.
GTGAAAACATTCCAAAAAACAAACCAAGACTATATGAATAAATGGTCGTTAAACCTTTAATATTTAAAAAAGAAATTACTAAAAAAAATACAGCTAAAAAGCTTAGAATTGTTCAAATAAACTGTTTATCTTTCCAAAAAAAGTACAGTTTTCTTTTTTTATTTTTTATAGTTTTATTTTTATTCTCAATTATATTTTGTTCATGCTCAACCATTTTTTTACCTTAAATTAAATTTCGTATAAAGTTATTACAACCATCGGTTCTTTATTTAAAACCTTAAAAATTTTTCTTTTTATACTTTTTCTTAATTTTTCTTGAATATCTTTTAGTTCAATATTCGACGTTTGTTTATCCTTAAATTCCTTCAAAAATAAATCATTAACAATTTTAGAAATCATTTCTTTATTGTCTTTTGTCATAATTCCATATGATGAAATTTGTAATTGCCCTAAAGGTTTTTTGGTTTTGAAATCAATTAAAGTACTTATTGCTAAAACTCCATCACGTGCAAGATTTTCTCTTTCGTTAATTACTTCATGTGATATATCACCAATACCAAACCCATCTATAATTGTATCCCCAACATTCTTAATTCCATGTTTTTGAGATACTAATTCATTGTTAACAAATTCTGCTATTTTACCGTTTTGAAGTACAATACAACGATTAAAATTCATTCCCGCATCTCTTGCTATATGAGTAGCAACAACCAAATATCTATACAACCCTTGAATTGGAATAAAATATTTTGGTTTTAAAGTTTTAATGATATTGAAGATATCTTCTTTGGTTGGATTACATGAATAATATTGATCTGAAGATAATTCAATTAAATTAGGTGTATTCCGAGCAATTTCGTCTAATGTTAATGCATAATTTACTTCTAAACCATTAACAGGTGGAGCAATAATAACTACAGCATCCTCAGGTCTTATTTTTAAATAAACATCATTGTTTGAAGCAATTCTTATAAATCTTAAATATAACCTTTCAATTGCTCCGGTTACTAAAATAACTGCATTTGGAATTTCATTAGCAACACGATAATCAACAAATTCTGGTAGCTGTAAATCTGGATTTATTCTTAAAATAAGATTTAAAAATTGGGAATAGTTTCTTCCGTATGTAACAACAGGACGATTATATCTTTTTGCTAGAACTAAAATTTCATGAGCTGTTATCATATCCTCGTCATAAAGTCCGACAATAATTCTTTTATTATTTGGAGTTTCTTTAAATTTATATTCAATTTTTTTTGATATTCAAAGTTTATCAATACTTCTACCCGGATAATTTGAGTGTCCTGAATCTAAAATTAAAAGTTGAAGAGGTTTACCATTGTCAATAATTGATTTAATTTGTTGAACATCTGTTTTTCCATAAGGTCCTAAATCACCATCAACGAAATTAGTCATTAAAATAATATTACCACTAGCATATTCAAAGTTTAAACCTATTTGACCAGGTAAACCACCGGCTAAATCAAATGGCGTAACTATTACATCATCAAATTTTACCGACATGCTTATAGTTTTAACCTCAAAATCTGTATTTTCAATATTATATTTAGAAATTCTATCTAGTAATACAATTCTACTGAAGGGACTTGTATAAATCTTTATACCTGGTACTTTCATTAATAATCATGGGATAGCAGAAAAGGATTCGTTTTTAACATCAGTTATAAAAACTCCAACAATATCTTTTGATCTCTTTTCTAAAAAATCATAATTACAAATTAATGTATCAATTCCGTTGTGTGAATTAATAGGAACCTTTGTACCTGAATTTATAATAAATAATTTTTCATTTATTTCTAAAACATAAGAATTTTTACCATTCTCATCTAACCCGCCTAAAGCAAAAAAATTAACCTTATTCATTGTTCTCCTTAAATTATTATTTTGAAATTTTAAAGATATTATTAAAAATATTTTAACAACTTTTTTTATTTCTTTATAAGAAATATAAAAAAATAAAACAGCTTTTTGCTGCTTTATTCCATTATAATTTCAGCTCCTACAGAAGTATGATCAGATAAAGTTGTTGCATTAGCTATTTTTTCGTTTGGTTTTATTTCAAGATTATTATCTTTCAAGATTTTATAAATTTCTTCATCAGGATTATTAACTTTAAAAATGTCGTATTTATATGAATTTGACAATTTTCAATTTGAATCAATTTTATAAAAAAGTTTATCGTAGGGCTCAGATCAGTTGTTACTATTTCCTAAAGATGTTTTATATTCTTCAGAATCTTTTAAAGCTGACTTATATTTACCTTTTAGAGTTGAAAAAGCTATTTCTTCTTTTCCAATTTTAATATTCGTATCACCACCAAAAAAAACATTACTTTGTTGACCATCAATTGAATCAAAATAATCTAGTACATTAACTAATTGTTGTGATTCACGATATTCAAATGCGCCAATTCCAGAAATAGATTTTCTATCTAAGAAATTTCCATAATTTGTTTCAGTTCTGGTTCCTGGAGAATCAAAATGTGAAAAAACAAATGTCATTTTATATTCGGGTTTAATTTTATATTTAAATTTAACACCGTATGGAGGTCTTGAATATTGAGAATTTTCATTTCCAAAAATATCAGTGAATTTATTTGTATAACTATAGCCTATTTGACCATTTGAAAAAGCTTCGGTTTCTAATTTTTGTGTATTATAAATAACTGCTACATGTTCAGCTTGAGCATTGCCAAATATGTCACCTTTTAATTTTTTTGAAACAATATAAGAGTAAATATTTGAACCGTTTAATTTATTTATTTCATCAACTATTTTTTTAACACCATCGCCTTCATAAACTTCCGTTAACCCTAAGACGTCAAATTTTTGTTTATTAGCTAAAATAGCAATTCTTTTTGTTTTTTTATCTTGTGTTTTTGATTCTCCATTAAATTGTCTAATATTTCAATGACCTCACTTTATTTTGTGTTCTTTTAAATTAGATTGGGGTTGTTTATTAGGATTTTGTTGAGAATCATTTGGTACATTATTTTTTGATGTAGGATCATCTTGTTTATCTTTATTTTCATTAATATTTGGATTTGTTGGTTCAAATTCATTTTGATCCTTTTTTTCTAAAGAAAATAAGATAATTTCATATATTGTATCTTTATTTTTAAATTTAAACGGTATAACTATTGTCCCATCTTCTTTTTTTAAAAATGATAAATAATCATTTTTGTTATTTGTAGAAACTATTTCATTATTTTTTAATAATTCGATAAATTCGTTATCAAAAGTTAGATTTTTAAATTCTTTATCCGATCTTTTTGTTCCAAATTTTAAAACATATTTTTTAGATTTTTTACCAGGTTTAATTTTTCCAAAATATTTTTCGCCAGTTATGTTTTCTTCAGATAGTATTTTTTTAATATCATCTATTGTTTTTTGTACTAATTTACCAGTGAATATTTTTTTATTTTTAATTTTTTCTGCAATTTCTTCTTGTTTATGAGTTAAATTATCTTCTTCTTGTTTTTTATCTTCAGGAGTTTTTTGAGGAGCAGTTGGTGATGTTCCATCAGGTAATTGATCTTTTTCTTTTTCTTCTTGATTATCATTTGTTGATTCACTAGGTTTTGTTGTTTCAGGAGGGGTTTGTTCTTGAGTTCCTTTTGATTTTTTATCTTCTTGTGTATTACCACAAGCTAATAAAATTAATGGAGATGATATTACAGATGTAATCGAACCAAAAGTTAATAAAAATTTGCTTATTTTCTTCATATTTATCCTTTTAATTTAAGAAATTTATTTAAAACACAAATAATACGATTTTATAATTACTCTCTACACAACTAATTGAAAGAAGTAATAATGGGGCTAAAAAAATGTCGATAACACAATCATCGATCTTTTTAATAGTTTCATAATTAATATGTTATTTAAAATATTTTAAATTTGAAAAAAATCATATAAAAAACAAAAAAATGCATTAAATCTTATTTTTTTAATGTTTTATTTTCTTTTTTTATCATAACCTAAATCTAATAATAGTTTTTGAATTTCAATTGCTTTATCAAACTCGAAATTTTTTGCTGCTTCTTTCATTTCAATAACTAAATCATTAATATAGTCTTTGCTAACTGACAATGATTTTAAATTCTTTTTAATTTTTGAATTTAAAACTAAATCTATATCATTTTTTGGTATAGATTTTATAACTGTTTTAGGTGTAATATTATTTTTTTTGTTATATTCAATTTGAATCTTTCTTTTTAAAAGATTATCATCAATTGTTTCTTGCATTGACTTGGATATTTTATCAGCAAAAAAGATAACTTCGCCATGATCATTTCTGGCTGCTCTGCCGACTATTTGAATTAATGACCTTTTATCTCTTCCAAGGCCACTAGTATCGGCATCTAAAACAAATATTAAACTAACCTCAGGCAAATCAATACCTTCTCTTAAAAGATTAATTCCAATTACAACATCATATTTACCTATTCTTAAACCATTTAAAATTGCATTTCTTTCAAAAACTTCAAATTCTTCATGAATATAAGCAGACTTAATTTTATGTTCCTTTAAATATCTTGTCAATTCTTCAGCATTAGCCTTTGTATGTGTCAAAATTAAACTACGCTCATTTCTTTCAATTTGTTTTTTTAGCAAATCATGAATTTTTTGAATTTGATTTTCTTTAGGCATAATTTTAATAATTGGATCTAAAAGACCGGTTGGTCTAATAAATTGTGTAACTATTTCACCATTAGCAAAAGAGATTTCTTCATCGCCAGGAGTTGCTGATAAATAAATTCTTTGTAAATCTATTTCATTGTATTCAGAATATTTTAGTGGTCTATTATCAAACGCTGAAGGAAGTCTTCAACCATAATTAACTAATTTTTCTTTTCTAGATCTATCACCTTCATACATTCCCTTAAATTGAGGAAGCATTAAATGGCTTTCATCAATAAAAATAATTGTTTCTTTATCTAAATAATCAAATATAGTATAAGGTTTTTCATTTGGTAATCTATTTTCAATATATCTTGCATAGTTTTCCATACCGTTAGTATGGCCAAATTCTTTTATTGAATCAATATCAGATAAAATTCTTGATTCAATTCGTTGAGCTTCTATTAATTTATTTTCTTTTTTAAAATACAAAATTCTTTCATTTAATTCTTTTTCGATTTCATCACATATCAAGTCGCTTTTGTTATGATCAATTAAAAAAGTTGTAGAAGGATAAATAACAATTTCACTAATATTTTCTTTAACATCATTTGTTGAGGAATCAATCAATTTAATGCTTTTAATTTGATTATCAAAAAGTTCTATTCTTATATAGGAGTCAAATTTATAACCTGGTGCAATCGTAATTACATCTCCAACACATTTAAATTCGCCTTGTTCAATATTAGGAAAAAAACCTTTATTTTTGTATTGCATCTTAACAAGTCTATTAATAATTTCTCTTCTTGTTTTAACTTCATTTACTTTTAAGGGTAAATAATATTTTTTATATTCTTGCGGATTTAAAACCCCATAAATTGAAGCTACAGAAGCAACAACAATTGTATCTTTTCTTGTGATTAAAGAATTTAAAGTTGAAATTCTCATTGCTTCAATTTTATCATTTCTCATTGAAGATTTTTCAATGTATAAGTCTTCTGCGGGTTTATAAGCCTCTGGTCGATAATAATCAAAATAAGAAATAAAGTATTCAACTTTATTTTCTGGAAAAAGTTCTTTTAATTCATGGTAAAGTTGACTAGCTAAAGTTTTATTATGACTAATAATTAAAGCCGGTCTATTACTTTTAGCAATAACATTAGCTAATGTAAAAGTTTTACCTGAACCTGTTACCCCTAAAAGAACTTGATGCTTTTTTCCTTCTTTTAATCCTTCTAATAGTTTTTCTATTGCTTCTGGTTGATCACCCGAAGGAACAAAATTTGACACGAGTTTAAAATTTTTCATGTTCTAATTATAAATTAGTAACCATTATTTAAAAACATAAAAACTTGTTTTTATAGTATAATTATAAGCAATTATGAAAAATACAAAGAAATTATTTTTAACCTTAGCTAGTGTTTCGATACCACTTATAACAACTATTTCAGTTGTTTCTTGTGGTTCGAAAGAATATGCTAATGAATTTTCAAAAGATTTTGTTTTAGGCCCTGCTGGTCGTGATAATTACAATAGGGAAACTCAAACTTTAGATTTATCAAAAACTAATTTAGATATTATTCCTCAAGCCGCATTTTCAGCTAAAGCTTTACTTAGTTTATTTAGTAAAACTGTTGCATCAACAAATCCAAAACCAGAATTTGTAGCTCCTGACGGGATAGTTAATTTTAAAGAAACAAAAATTAACATCAAAAAAATTATTCTTCCAGCAAGTCTAAAAGTAATTGGTAAGGCAGCATTCGAGGGTTTAGGATTAGAAGAAGTACAATTTGATATTTCTTCATCTAATTTAACAAAGATTGAAAGTGAGGCATTTGCAAATAACAAAATATCAAAAATTATTTTGCCGATTTCAGTCAATTCAATTGAAGAAAAAGCCTTTTATAATAATCAAATATCTTTTATTAATCTAAATGAATTAAAGGATCTTAAAAAATTAAGCGTAGGGGTTTTAGCAAATAACAAATTAAACAATATTGATCTTAAAAACATTAATACTATTGAAGATTCTGCGCTTGCTTTAAATGAATTCAAAGACTTAGAGTTGCATAAAGATATTAGCATTGTATCTGAAAAACTATTTTTCTTTAATGGTAACAAAGACAACATAATGCCAATTAATCTTGTTGTTAAAAATGAAGATGTAAAAAAACAGTTAACTGAAGCATTAACAAAAAATTCTGAACTAAATTATATAATTAAATAATTAAAAAAACAACCTACAGCTTAACACTGTAGGTTTTATTTAAAAAATTTCTATTTTTTTTCATCAATTATGTATTCTGTAAAATTAGATAAATCTTCCATCTTAAAAACATGTAATGAAACTAAAGATTTTTTAAACCAAGGAATAGTTTTAATATGTTGTAAAGCTTTGGTTATCTGCAATAAGTTATTAATTGAACGTGAAAAATAAAAACTATTAGATAATCAATGGAAACCATAATGTCTTAAAATATCTCTCACTTCTTCATATGCTTGCTTATAGTTTTCTTCGCCAACTCCATATTCTCTAACTAATATCTCTTTTTTTAGATAAAAAACTAGTCCGTACATATTATAAAAATACTCCTTTATTTTTTAGATTTTTGGCTCCTTTATTATATCACATTAATTTTAATTATAATTAGGGAAGAAAAAATGAACAGGAACATTATTCTAACTTAAAAATAAATAATTAAATTAATATTTTTATTTTTTATTAGAAAAAACAATAATTCTTTGTTAATATTTAAAAAATATTTTTATAATTTAATAAAACTAAAATTATATTATTTATGTTTTAAATAAATTTCTATAAATTAAAAGGATAAATATGAAGAAAATAAGCAGATTTTTATTAACTTTTGGTTTTTTAGCTCCTTTAACCACATTGCCAATAATATCAGCGGCTTGTGATAATAAAAAAGAAGAAACTCCGAAAGAAAATGAAGAATTAAACATACCTCAAAAACCTACAATTTCTGAACAAAAAACAAATGAAGCTAAAAACTTATACGAAAGTGTTCAAAACAGTGCAAATAGCTTTTCAGAAAATGATTTAAAAGATCCACAATATTCTGAAATTAAAAAAACTTTTGATGAAGAAGTTGCTAAAGCTAAAAAAATATTAGAAGAAGCTCAAACAGAAGAAAATTACACAAAAGCAAAAGAAGCTATTGAAGCTGCTAAAGCTAAAGCAGAAAAAGCAGTCGAAGAAGCTAAAAAGCAAGAAAAAACCAAAGAACCAACCTCTCCTGAAACAACAAAACCTAGTGAATCAGAAAAAAAAGAAAAAGATCAATCACCTGATGGAACATCACCGACTGCTCCGGAAAAAACTCCTGAAGATAAAAAACAAGTTGAAGAAGATAAACAAAAAAAAGAAGATGAACCTACAACAAAAGATAATGGACAAAGTCAAGATACTGAAGTTTCTAAAAAAAACGAAGAATTAAACAAGGTTAAAACAAATATTACATCTTTAATAACTAAAACTAGAGAACAAAGAAATGGAGACTATGAAATATTAATAAAAATGTTAGAAGAAGCTCTAGAACAATCTAAAAAATTAATTGAAAAAGAACAAAATCTAGAAAATCTTCAAAAATCTATAGAAATTTTAACAGCTGCTGAAAAAGATTTTAATAACAAAAAAACTAAAATAGATAATGATATAAAAGATCTGGAATCAAAATTCAATAATCTACATTCTCAAATACAAGAATTAATACAAAATAACAAAGCTAATAAAAAATATGATAAATGAGAAAATAAATTTCAACAAATAACAAACCCTATCCCATCTACTGGAGCCACTAAAAAAGATTTTGAAGATGTAATTAGAAAACTAGAAGAATTTCAGGAAGAAATAACAAAAGAAAATAGTCAAAATGGCACTATGTCTGGCACTGAAACTACAAAATAATAAATTAAGTTTAAGTGCAAAACAAATACTTTAACATGGATAAAAAAGCTAACATTGTACGATATTAAATTTTTTATCTATGTTTTTTTAATTACCTCTATTTTTATTATATAAAAAACATCACTAATAATAATTATGGGTTATTTAATTGTAATTCTAAGGCCTTTATTAAACATAACTTATAAAATAAAAGTTTAATTGATTTATTTTTAATGTAGTTAACTTTATTTAATAAAGAAAATAAAAATTTAAATATTATAATTCCTTGTGTAATTATATGTTTATAATTTGACCTTTTTGTTTTTTCTAGGTTTTTAACGTGTTCAAATTGTTCATTTAATTTTTTTTCAATATTAAGCCTAAATAATATTTCTGAATATATAAGTGAGATTCGCTTAAACCCTTATCCTATATTTAAAAAGTAATCACTTTCTAAACATATGTCTAATTAATTAATGAACAGCCCAATAATAATGTAGTTTTTTTAATCTAATATTTTCTATAATGTTTTTGATTTTTTATCGTTTTCTACTTTTGCTTTGGCGAATTTTAAATATTGTTCAGTAATCTAGTTTCTTCGACTAAAGGATTGATTTTTCTTAAATAATCAGTTAATACTTATTGTTTTAATTTATTAACATATTTTCAATAATTTGATGTATTTAATTTATTAATTTTTTTACTGCTTCATTAATAAATGAGTCAACAGTAGATTGATTGTATAATATTTTTTTAGTTGTATTAACAGTGGGTTGATTTTCTAATAATTGTTTTTTCAAATTCATTATTAGTATAGACGACCCTAATGTTTTTGTATCAAAAATAATAGGTTCATCTCCTAAAGGTTGTGAATCTTTATTTTTTACTTCATTTTCGATTATGGGTTCATTATAATTATATTTTTTTATTGTCGACAAGAAATTGCCATTAATGACATTAATGTTATTGCACTTAAATATAATAATTTTTTTATATTCTCTTCTTAAATATTTTATCTCTACAATAAATTAGGGGTTTAGGGTTCTTTCTAACCTGTTTACAATATTATTGAACTTACTAAAAAAATATATAAAAATATTGATTTTTATAAATTAATGAAGTAATTTAGGCGTAATACAAACACTCTTAAAACACAAATAAAAAAGTTAGTATCGCTTGAATTGTTAACATTTTTTGTATCCTTTGTTTATCTATTTTTTTGATATAACAATTTTAAAACAAAAAACATCATAGCAATTTGCCATGATGTTAAAATCAAAACAAACTATTAACTTTTAATGCCCTAGTTTAAAAACTTGATTTTTAATTTTAATCTATTAATTTTTTGGCTTCAGTTAAATTAACACTAAAGAATGTTGTAACACCTCTTTTTTGCATTGTTGCTCCATAGAGCTTATCAACTCTTTCCATTGTTCCTTGACGGTGGGTAATAACAATAAATTGAGTATTTAATTTCAAGCTTTGTAGAAACTCAGCAAAACGAATAACATTAGCTTCATCTAATGCAGCTTCAACCTCATCTAAAATACAAAGTGGTAATGGTTTTGCTTTTAATAATGAGAATAATAAAGAAATTGCAATAAGAGCCTTTTCACCACCTGAAAATAATTTAAGATTCTTAATTGATTTTCCTGGAGGTTGTGCCATAACATCGATACCACTATCTAATAGATTATCAGGATCCGTATATCTAATTTCAGCCATACCGCCACCAAACATTTTAGAAAATACGTATTTAAATTCTTGATTTGCTAATTCCACTGTATTAGTAATTCTTTCAATAATAATTTTGTCCATTTCCCTAATTACTTCTTCAATTGTTTCCTTAGCATCAATAATATCTTTTTCTTGGGTTTTTACTTCATTAAATCTATTTTCAACTTCTTGCAATTGTTCAATTGATTCAATATTAATATGCCCCAATTCTTTAATGTCATTTTTTAAATCTGACACTAATTTTCTTGCTACATTAAAATCAATATCTGGATTATAAAATTCTCTCGCAGTTTCAAAAAGCATATTATATTGTTCTGATAGTCTTTCTTTTGCATATTTAATTGTTGATTCAGCTTTTGCTTTTTCTGCTATTTTTAAAGAATTTTTAGATATTAAATTATTTAATTCAACATTTGCTTCTGTATGGTTAGCATTAGCAATTGAAAATTCTTTTTTAGCAGCTTGTAATAATTCATTTTGAGAAGTTCTTATTGCTAATAAGTCACCTCTTTCTAAAACTAATTTTTGAATTTGTGATGTAATATCAACATTTTGAAATTCATTAATTTCTTCTTTCGAAATATTTTGATACTCAATTCTTAATTCATCAAACCTAGAAGTAATTTCATTTAAGGTTATTTCTTGTTTTTTAGAATCTAAACTTAAATTAGAAAATAAACTACTTAATTCCTCATATTGATTTTCTAGATTATGAAATTGATTTGATTTTCTATTTATTTTTTCGACAATTGTTGGTTTTAATTGTTCTAGTTTTGCTACTTGTTCATCAACAGCTAAAAAAGAAACATTATCATTTTTTTGTCCTCCACTTAAGACTCCACCGACTCTAATAATGTCGCCATCTAAAGTAACAACCATATATCTTTTTTCTAATAATAATGATATTTTATTAGCATTTTCAATATTATCAACAACTAAAATATTTCCAAGTAAGAAACGTTTTAAAATGTTAAATTCCTTATTAGTAGAAACTAATTCTGAAGCAATTCCAAGAAAACCTTTTTGTGTTTGAGCAACAACAACGTGTTGTTCTAAAACATATTTAGGATTTATAGAAGCTAAAGGAATAAATGTTGCTCTTCCACCTTTATTATTTTTTAAAAATTCAATGGCCTTAACTGCTGTATTTGAATTATCAACAACAACGTGTTGCATTGCGTTTGCCAATATTGTTTCGATTGCTAAACTATATTTCGAATCCACACTAATAACTTCTGAAACTAAAGCCTTATATCCTTTAAATAAATGAGCATTTTCAACTATATTTTTGGTTCCTTTTTGTAAATTAGATTTGCTTTGTTTTAATTCTTGAATATAATTAATTTTTGTATTAATTTTTTGTAACTCTTCATTATCTAATTCTAATTCTCTTTTTATTTGACTTTTTTGAGCAGAAATACGTGATATTTCTTGTTCTAATGTTTGAATTTTTTCCTTTTGTTCAGTAATAAATTTTTTTGTATGAAAAATTTTTGTATTTAAATTATTCAATTCTTCTTTTAAAGCTTGCTTTCTTTGTTCATTATTTACTTCTATAGTCGAATTTATTAACATTTCCCGATGTTTTTCTTCTTTAGCTGAACGAATTTCTAAATTATTAATTTCTTCAGTCATTTCATCAATTTTTTTTGTCAAGGAAGACACGCTTTTATCTAAAGAAACCATTAATTCTGATTTTTTATCAGAAATATCTTTATACATCTTAATTTTAATTTCAAGATTTTCTTTTTTTTGGTAATAAATAATAGAATCTGATTCTAATTTTTCTAAACTATCTGAATATGCCATAAAATCATGCACCAACAAAGAAACTTCAACTTCTTTTAATTGTTCAGATTTAAGTTTAAAAATTTTAGCCTTTTCAGCTTGTTTTTGTAATGGTTTAATTTGTTTTTCTAATTCCTGCACAACAATAGCTATTTGTTCTAAGGCTTCTTGAGTTCTGATTAATTTTCTATCAGCTTCGGCTTTTCTTGAACGATACATTGATGTTCCTGAAGCTTCTTCAAAAATTTCACGACGTCTTTCAGGTGTTGCTTCAGCGATATCAGAAATTGTACCTTGACCTATAATAGCTAATGAAGATTTAGAAATACCACTTTGCATTGCTATTTCTTTAATATCTTTCTGTTTAGCTATTTCTCCGTTTATATAATATTCATTAGCTCCCTTGCCACGATTTAAAACACGTGAGATAGTAAAAAAGTCATGTGGAATATCAACTGCACGGTCTCGATTATCAAAAGTTAAAATAACTTCTGCACGGTTCATTTCTTTTTCAGTTTTTGAACCTGCAAAAATAACATCCTCCATATTATCACCACGGAGTACTTTTGAACTAGTTTCACCTAAAACTCATCTTATAGCATCATTAATGTTTGATTTTCCAGACCCATTAGGTCCAATAATTGCTACAACACCACCATCAAATTTTAGTGTTACCTTATCAGCAAATGATTTAAAACCGTGAGCTTCAACCTGAATTAATTTCATATTATTATTCCTTTCCTGTTTTATTTAAATAAAACAAAACATATTTAACATTATAAAGCATAAACACAAAATATAAAAAAGTATTTCATTCTATTTTTAAAATACATAAACAATAATAATATTTGATTAAATAAAAGCATGGCTCTTTACCAGATTAACTCAGCCTTGCTTTTAAAATTATTTGGGTTTTTAATTAGATTTTTCAATTTCATTATCTAATACTTCTAAAAACTTACTTATATTTTTTTCTACATCTTCTTTTTTCTCTGTTTTAAATACTAAATTTAAATATTCCATTAAAACAGCTTCTTTAGTGAATTTTTCCATCGTAAACTCAGTATCAGAAACTAAATTTGTTAAATAATAATCACGTTTTATAGCCTTAGCTTTGTGTTCCTCAAAATTATTAGGAAAATGATGTTCAAAATAATCGTTATATTCTTCAATAGTATATTTATTATTTATATTTAAAAATAATTTTCGCATTATCTCAGTAGCTAAAAAATAATGATTAGGATCAGATAAATTTTCTTTATCAATTAAAAATCTATTACGGAAATTATAAATAAAAAATGATACCAATGATTTAGGTAAATTATCGTTTTTGATTCGATCCTTTTCTAAAGTTTCAAATTTTAACGGGTCAATAAGATTAGTTAAAGGATTTTTAAAGGTTTTATATATAAAAAATGGATTTTGAATAAGCTTATTAGTTTCGGTATTTATAGAATTATTTACATAAATTTTTTTACCTTCAAATTCATCTATATTTAGTAATTCTCTTGGATCTGGAGATTCATATCAAAAATTATAATTTTCAGGACTTTGAACAATTTTATTTTTAATATTAGAATCAAAATTAATATTATTTTTAAAATAATCAAAATTTCTATCAGTTCCGTATAAGTCTAAATTTTCATGATTATAGCCATAAATTCAAAGATTTTTACCAGTTTTGATATATAAATCTTTTAATCTTGGATCTCATTCTTCTCCTCTGGTGTCAGGGGCATCAAAACCATTTCAAACCCTAAAGAATAATCAGTGTTGATTAATTTTATTAAATCGAGACATGTTAGTTTTTGACATAATTTCTTCATAAAGCAACACTCATTTCTTTGCTAAAATAGGTTTTAGTTCAAAATCATGAGTTTCAAATTTAGTTTCTAGATCTTCTTTAGTTCAATTTAAATTTGTCAAAAATTCATCATAAATTGTCTTTAAAAAATTCAAAAAATTTTTAATGTCTTTTTTTTCATAAAGAAAATTTGAAATTCAAAAAACTTGTCCATAAGTATCGCTTAAACCTGAAAATAACGAAAATGTTTCAAACAAACTTTGTTGTCTTCAGTGCAAACCTTCCCATCAAAAATAACCAAAAAATTGACCTCACTCACTGTCAGCCATGTCTTTTGCTCTATTCATTATTTTTTGCAAATATAAAAATAATTCTTTTTTTAAATCAATTGTTTCTTTAAAATCTTTTTGAATTTTGTTAGTTTGATCTTTATCAGTTGCATCAAAAAAATTCTTTTTAGCAAAATATGAAATAGCTTTGTCATTATTTGAATTTAAATCAAATTCAGTATCATAAAATTGTTTTTTGTAATCCGTAATAGAGTGATAGTTATTTACATATTCTAAAATTTCATTTTCACTACTTTTTTGTTTAAATTCATTATTAATTTTTAATTTTGCCGATTTTGAATAATAAATTGAATCTTTTAGTGAAACCAAAAAGTTTGATTTATTTTCATTTTTGTTAATTATTTTTTTAAGCTCATTTATTGATTTAGCTTCTTTAATCTCATCATCATTTTTTTCTTTAATATATTCAATTTCCTTTAAATTATTTATTTTATTAAATGCAATTTCTTTAGCTTTATTTAAAATTTCATTTTTGTTTTTTGTTAGTATTTTTAAATCCAAGGTTTCTGGCAATAAAACTTTTTTGTTTTTTTCATATTCAACATTTTGAAAATCTTTTTCTGTATAACCTAATGTTTTGATTTTAGAATTTAACTCACTCGATAGACTTATTAAATTATTATTCTCAACTTCTTTTTCAAACAAGGAATCTAAATTATCTAATTTATCCAAACTAACAGCTAAATTATTTGCTTGCTTATTTAAATTAATTAATGGTAAAACAATGTTGTTACTAAACATTTCTGTAGTATCTTTTTTAAAAATGTTAATTTCATTTTCATTCTTGTTTGTAATATTATTATTATTATTATTATTCTCATTTACCTTGAGTATTTGTTTTGAAAATTTACTATCTTTTTTTGAAGTTGAACAATTTTTTAAATATGGAATAATTGTTGTAATCAGCGTCGTTATTCCAACACTTATAATTAACGAGTTTAAAATTTTTGCCTTGCTTTTTGCTTTCATAAAATATACCTTAAATTTATTATTAACTTATTAATTTTTATTTGTATTCTACCAAAAAAAACATATAATGGCAAAATTCAGCTAATTTTAAGTTCAAAAATTTAATAATATTTTTTTCAAATTTAAGATAACTCTCATCAGTTGCCTTTTTTAATGGATCATCATTAAATTTAAAATCATTCATATTTATTTAGCTACTTCTATACATTCCAGAAAAATGAACATGATTTTCGTATAAAGCAAATCATTAAAAATTATCTCTAATAAATTTGTCACCATAATCATCAGATAAAGATCATGGAAATATTTCCTTAAATAATTCTGAAATTTATTTTGTTATTAAATCAAAAAAATCATTATATTTTTCTGTAAATTAACTTTTGAATCGTTATAAAGTCTTTTAATAATAATTTTAAAATTATTAATATCATCATTATTACAAAGATAATTTGTCATTCAAAACATTGATGACCAAAAAAATCAATCGACCTTTCTCCTACCTAGCTATATTTTGTTGAATCATGAAAGAAAGACTTATTATAACGATCAGATATTTCTTTTCCTCTAATTAATATTTATTTTAAATTTTCAAATAAATATTTTTTAGCATCAATTGATTGATAAAAATTAAGTTTTATTTTTTCAGATTTTTCTAGATTAGTTGCGTCTAAAGAATCTTTAGTGGTAAAGTATTTTATAAACTTATCATTCTTCGATTCCTTAATTAATTAACTTTTAAAAAATTGCTCTTTATTATCGATTAAAATATCATAATTTTAAATGTAATTTATTATTTTTTGGTTCTTCACTTATTAAACTAAACTCCTTATTAATTATTTTTTTAGCAGTTTTTTAAATATAGAATAATTGTCGCAATTAATCCAGTTTCCCCCGACAGTTATAGTTAACGAATTTAAAATTTTTGCCTTGCTTCTATTATTCAAAAATATATCTTAATTCTTTTAGCTATTTTCTTCATTCTATCAAAAAAATGGCTAAAAAATGCAATTAATTTTAAGTTCAAAAATATTTATTTTTTTAAAAAAGAAAGAAAAAAACTAAACATTTTTATTATTTTTTTTCATTATTTTTGCTATTTATAGCCAAATTTTAAAAAAAATAAAAAAAGAAGGAATAATTAAAAATGTAAATCATTCTATTTTAAAACAAAGTACATTAAAACCTTAAGGATATATATGAAAAAAATTAATAAATTTTTATTGTCTGTTACTCCACTGTCTTTACTAACAACCTTACCGTTGATTTCGTCGTCTTGTAATGTTGCAACTAAGGAAGATAACAAAATTAAAGAACAATTAAAAACTGAATACGAAAAAAAGATAAATGAATTATCTCAATTAATAACTTCTTTAAATGAAGCTAACCAATCTTTAGATAAATCAGAAGAAAAAATTAAAAAGCAAATAATTGAAAAAAACAATGAAATTAAAAATTTAGAACAAAAAATTAACGAAATTAAACAAAAGCATAACCAACAAAAAAATGAAGCTTCAAAATCTAGTTTTAATAAGTTAAAAGAAAATAAACAACTACTAGAAGATGTAAATAAACAATTATCAGGGTTATCTAAATTTGATGAAAAATTAGATAACCAAAACGAAAAAGATACTAAAAAACCAAAAGAAACTGAAAAGCAAACCCCTCCTGCTTCTACTGCAAAACCAGAACCAGACAGCAAACCAGCTGAAACACCACAGGGCGGATCATCAACTACACCAGAACCTACCACTCCAAAACAAAATCCGCCTACTACTGCTGAAGAACCAAAACAAGATAGTAATACTAATGATGAATGAACTAAAAAAATTAGTAAATTAACAGAAGAACAAAAAAATATTGTAAACAAAATTAAAGATAAAACCATTGTAACTAATAAGTTAAATGACGATGATAAAAAACTTTTAAATGAATTAACAATGGCACAAATTAAAAACACAAATAAGTATTATGGATATATATTACCCGATGCCGAAGACACCATTAAATTTGGTAATAAAAGTAAGGAAGCTAAAAAAAATGGAAAAAAATTTACTAATCTAAAATTTGACGAATCATTTATTAAAGAATTAAAAGCAAAAAAAATTACTCACCCTATGTTTGGAATAAATGGAGAAAACAGAAATGCCTTATCATTTGAAAAAAAAGATAATGGTAATTTTACTATTCCATTTAAATTTAAAGGTAGTGAAGAAATTTTTGAAATAGAACTTCCAAAAAGATAACATAGTTTATTTATTAAAAATAACAAATTATAAAAGTCAATTGTATCTTAACTTATGATATGATTGATTTTTTATTTTGTTCTTGAGAAAACTTATAAAATAGCCAAATTAATATTTAAAAATATTTAATATTTTAAAATATAATTATATACAATTTAATAACTTAATTCAATCTAAAAGAGGTGTTTGGAATGTCAAATAATAAAAAATGAAAAAATAAAAAAATAAATATAAATAACTATCAAACTCTAGAAATTAAAAAAGAAAAAAAATCTCTTTCAAAATCTTGAAAAATTGCTTTAACAGGACTTTTTTTGATTGCAATCCCTTCTTTTTTAATTTTTCTTTTAATTGGAAAAGATGGATGAATTATTGAATCTACTAAACTATATCACCGGTGAAAAACTTTATTACCAATAGCTTTTGGTATTATTGCAATCCAAGCGTCTATTGTTGGCTTACTAATATTTAAATTTAAAGTTTTTGGAATTAATGGACTTATATTTTTAATTCCTTTTTCATTAGCAATGGCTTCATTTTTAGTTTCTTCAGGAGTAGAAGACTGGCCTTATAGAATAATGCCTGCTGTTGGTCTAGCTTTCCTTTCACTTCCAATATTATTACTTGTAAAACATATTGAGAAAAAAATAGAAAATAAAAAAAGAATTGAATTTGAAAAACAAGAAAGAGCACAAAAATCATTACTAGACTAATTTATGGTTTAGTTTTTTATTTTTAAATTTAAGTTTTTAGCTTTTAATAAGGAGAAATATTATGTATAAAAAAATATCAATAGTAGATAAAGAAATAGCTGAAATAATCAACAATGAATCAAAAAGACAAACAGATCATATTGAATTAATTGCATCAGAGAATTATGTTTCAGAAGATGTATTGAATGCTGTTGGTTCGTGTTTAACTAATAAATATGGAGAAGGTTATCCGAAAAAAAGATATTATGGTGGCTGTGAATTTATAGATCAAATTGAAACTTTAGCTCAAGAACGAGCTAAAAAACTTTTCAATGTTAATTTTGCTAATGTTCAGCCTTATTCAGGATCTGTTGCTAATGCTGCTGTTTATATGGCTTTATTACAACCGGGAGATAAAGTTTTAGGACTATCTCTTGATTCAGGAGGTCATTTGACACACGGCTACAAAATATCTTTCAGTGGAATTTTTTATAATTCTTATTCTTATAAAGTAAATGAAGATGGTTTTTTAGATTATGATGAAATATTAAAAATTGCTAAAGAAATAAAACCTAAAATGATAATTTGTGGCTATTCAGCATATTCACAAATTGTCGAATTTGATAAATTTAAAAAAATAGCTGACAAAGTAGGAGCTTATTTATTTGCTGATATTTCTCATATCTCAGGTTTAATTATTGCCGGTTTGCATCCGTCTCCTGTAGGTTATGCCGATGTTATTATGACTACTACACATAAAACCTTAAGAGGAACAAGAGGTGCAATAATTCTTACAAATAATGAAGAACTTGCTAAAAAAATTGATAAGGCGGTATTCCCAGGTTATCAAGGTGGCGCTTTGTTTCATCAAATTGCTGGTAAAGCTGTATCGTTTTTTGAAGCTTTGCAACCTGAATTTATAGATTATCAAAAGCAACTTTTAAAGAATTCAAAAGTATTCTGCCAAACATTCATAAATAAAAACGTAAAAGTGATTTCTGGTTTAACAAAAAATCACTTATTCATGATTGACGTTAAAAGCTCATATGGTTTAACCGGAAAAAAAGCTTCAGAAATTTTACAAGAATGTAATATAACTGTCAATAAAAACTCAATTCCTAATGATACTGAAAGTCCATTGATATCAAGCGGAATAAGATTAGGAACTGCCGCCATGACATCAAGAGGTTTTGAAGAAGATGAATTTATTATCTTAGCTAATTTAATTGATAAATGTTTAAGAGACCCTGATAATGAAAGTTTAAAAACAATAATTAAAAAAGAAGTAGCCAAATTAACTAGCATGTTTCCAATTAAAAGAAATTACATTAAAAAGTAATTAAATTAAGTATTATTTATGGAAAATAAAATTTTAGAAAATAATATTAAAAATTGGATAGCTACTATTGCTGGTGTTGTTGATTTTGTACCATTAGATGAAAAAAATAATATTAATTTTGAAAATGATGGGATTATTGTTAAAAAAAATGAAAAATCAAATGGGATTAATTTAACCCTTGGGTTAGTAATTTTAATTAATTTAAATGCTAAAAATATTATTGAACAAATATATGAAATTGTTAATTGAAAACTAAAAGAACTAAATCTTAAAATAACTAAATTATGCGTTTATATAAAAGGAATTAAATAATGAAAAAAATTAATGGAAAAACATGATTGGAAGCCTTAACATCCGGTGCTTATAATTTGAAGAATAAACAATATTCAATAAATGCATTGAATGTTTTCCCTGTTCCAGATGGCGATACTGGTTCAAATATGGCTTCAACAGCCTTAGGAATTGAGAAGGTTGAAGCAAATTTTGATAGCCACATTTCTTTTGTATCATCAAAAATAGCACAAAATATGTTATTTTCAGCTCGTGGAAATTCAGGAGTTATTTTAAGTCAAATTTTTAAAGGTTTTTCAGTTGCTTTTAAAGATAAAAAAGAAATCGATTCTCAAGATTTGATTAAAGGATTTGAAGAGGCATCAATATATGCTTATAAAGCGGTTTTAAAACCAATTGAAGGAACAATTTTAACAGTTATACGTGAAACTGCACAAGGTTTGAAAGAAAGTACTTTGATTGATACAACCATTACTGAGGTATTTAAAACTGCACTTCAATTAGCAAGAAAAAGTTGTGATAATACACCTAATTTACTTTCTGTTTTAAAAGAAGTTAATGTAACCGATTCCGGGGGAGAAGGTCTTTATGCAATTTTAGAAGGTATATTATCTTATTTCGAAAATGACCCAATTCAATTACTAGAAAAACAAGATGAAGTTAATAAATTTATATCGGATACCGGGGTTTTTGAAGGTGAATTTGGATACTGCACTGAATTTATTGTTGAACTTAAAAAACCAAAAAAATTTAATAAAGATTTATTAATTGCAAAATTAGAAAAACATGGTAGTTCTTTGGTTGTTGTTCAAGATGAATCCCTTTTAAAAGTTCATATTCATGCAATAAGGCCAGGAGATGTTTTAAATATTGTTAACAGTTTAGGTCAATTTGTCAAGGTAAAAATTGAAAATATGACTTTACAAGCTAATGACAGTAAAAAAAATAGTATTAAAAATGCAAATGAGAAAAAAAATAGTGAACCGATTGCTTCTCCATTAAAAAAATCTGCTGTTATTTCTTGCAATTCTGGTTTAGGTATTATTAATTTATTAAAAGAAAATGGTGTTTCTTATATTATTGAAGGAGGACAAACTAATAACCCTTCAATTAATGATATCGTCCAAGCAATAAATTCAGTTAATGCTGAAACTATATTTATATTACCTAATAATTCAAACATATTTCTTTCAGCACAACAAGCTTCAACTATTATTAAAGATAAAAAAATTATTATTATTCCTACTAAATCACAAGCACAAAGTTTAAGTATCTTATATAACTTTAATGAAGACAATTCCACTGATGAAAATCATAATTTAATGAAAGATGCTTTAATGAATATTCGTTATGGCGAAATAGCTCCTTCAATCAAAACAACTAAAATCGATGGAATTAAAGTTAAATCAGGCGATTTTATGGTTTTAGCTGAGGGAAAAATAAAAGAAACTGATTCGAATTTTAATGGTGCAGCAATAAAACTTTTACATAAATTAATATCTGACGAAACTCAAATAGTTACAATTTTTTATGGCGAAGGTGTAACAGAAGCTGATATTATTGAACTACAAAATTATATTGAGATTAATTTTAATGTTTCGATTGATGTTTATAATGGTGGACAATCAATTTATCCTTACTTAATTTCTGCAGAATAGGAGATATTAAATGAAAAAAATTGTTTTTGATATTTTAAATAATGATAATGGTATTTCATACGCAATAAAAGCCGCTTGTTCTTTTAAATCAAAAAATAAAGACTACCAAATAGCATTAGTTGCTGACAAAGATATTATAGAAAAAGAATTAATAAAATTAAAAAACAAGTATAAAATAAGCATTGATGATTTTATAATAGTTGATTCAAAAAATTTAGTGCATATTAAAAATAGCCCAAGAGAAGTTTTAAAAAATTCTTCATCAATGTTAGATGCCTTTAATTATTTAAATGAAAATAATTTTGATGGTATTGTAAGTAGTGGGGATAGTGGCGCATTCATTACACTTTCATCTTTTAAAATAAAAAGATTGCCAAATGTGTCAAGACCAGCTTTTATGCCTATTTTACCAACATTACAAAATAATAAATATGCTCTATTACTTGATGCTGGCGCAAACATTGAAACTTCATATGAATATCTTAATAACTGGGCCGTTGTTGCGTCACAATATTATGAATTAATTTTCAATAAACAAAAACCTTCAATTGGTCTTTTAAATGTCGGAACTGAAGAATACAAAGGAAGCGCCAATTTGAAAGAGGCTTATAAACTTTTAAAAAACAATAAGGAAGTTAATTTTACTGGTTTTATTGAACCAAAAGATGGTATAGCCGGCAATGTCGATATTATTCTAGCTGAAGGTCAAAGTGGTAATATCTTTTTAAAAACATTAGAACATTCATTTTTAGGTTTTGGCAAATTATTAAAAAACATAATTAATACAAATTTACTAACAAAAATTGGTGGACTATTATTAAAAAGACAACTAAAAAAATTAAAGGCTAAATTTGACTATAGAAACGTTGGTGGCGCTTATATTGTCGGTCTTGAAAAGTTAGTTGTAAAAGCTCATGGTGGATCGGATGAAATTGCTTTTGAAAATGCTTTAAATCAAGTTAAATTTTTATTAGAAAAAAAGGATTTTGTAAAAAAATTAACAAATAAACTTGAGGTCTTAAATAATGAAGCTTAATAAAAAAGAATTATTATTTTTTGATTCATTAAAAAATGTTTTATTTAAATTTAAAGATATAAAAATAGATAATTTAAACAATGAACAAAAATATATTTTAATTACTGCTTTTACTCATAAATCATATTCAAATGAACATAAAAATATTCAAGACAATGATTTTTTAGAGTTTGTTGGAGATGGGGTCTTGCAATATATTTTAACTAAATGAATTTTAGAACAAAATATTAATATTTCTCCTGGTGAAGCCACTAAATTAAGAAGTAAAATAGTAGGAAGAGAAAATCTTTCAAGAGTTGCAGAAAAGTGAAAATTATTTGAAGGATTAAGATATTCAAAATCTGCTTTCTTAAATGGGATAAACAATAAAACAATATCCAATTTATATGAGGCTTTTATTGGTGCTATATATCAAATTTATGGTATTGTAATTGCGGAGAAGATTTCAAAGCAAACACTTGGATTTACTTTTAATAATGAAATAGATAAAAATCATAATCATCCGAAAAATGCTTTGCAAGAATTTTTCCAAAAAAGTAGTAATTCAAACGTTGAATACGAAACAGTTCAATTTAATAATGGAACATTTGGTTCTACTGTTTTATTTGAAAACCAAATATATGGCGAAGGCATGGGTAGAACAAAAAAAGAAGCAGAAAAACATGCCGCAATAAACGCTTTAATGAAATTAAATAAAGGGTAACGAGGATAATGGAAATAGGACAAACAAAATTATCGTCAGGCGCTTTGTTTTTAGGAACAATTAGTAATACAGGATTATGAGGAGCCATAATTTCCACTCTAATTATTACTTTTTTAGGATATATTCTTTATAAAACAAAAGTCTTAAATGACGGAGCAGTTGGTGCTGTTCAAAAACTAATTATCAATATTATTATTCCTTTTCTTTCTTTTTATTCATTTATGAAGAATGCAGAAAAGGATGATATTAAAACTTATGCAATTGTATTTGGATTAAGTGCTGTTTATTATATAGCACTAACAACAATGGCAATATTCTGAATGAAATTTTTGCCAAAACTTGTACCAAAAAGTGTTATAAGGAGAGCTGAAGCTGATTTTAATGAATATCAAAAAAATGTAGAATTTGATATTAAACAAATTTGAAACCAAGAAGCTTATTTAGAAAAATTACAAAGAAAACACTTAGTAACATGATTAATGTGTATTTATGGTTCAAATATTTTATTTGCTACCCCAATAGTTTTAGGGGTTTATGGAAGTACTAGCTCTGAACTAGGTTCTTTAAATATTTGAAATATTTTATATTATGTTGGAGGTTTTGGTCTTTCATTTTCACTTGTATCTGGTGTTAAATTTACAAAGAAGGAATTTAAGTACACACTTAAAAAAGCATTCTTAAATCCTGCTTTTATAGTTGTTATTATTGCTATCTTACTTTGAGCAACTCAATATATTCCAAAATGAGGAGCAACTGTAAGTGACATACAAAAAACAATCTATGTTCAAAATGGAAAAATAACCGCTGATAAATTAGCAACATTTGGACCAAATTTTAGTAGTTTATACGGTGTTACGGAAGGTAATAAAACTATTTGATATGAATTTAGTAGAAAATTTAACAATTATGTAGTGTACTCAGGAAGACCTACTGGTTGATTTGATTGACAAGTTACAATGCCTTATCTTGCAAAACCAATTAAAATTTTAGCTGAATTAATAAGTCCATTAATTTGGATAGTTATTGGTACAAGCTTAGCTAAAACAAAAATTAAAGAAATGTTTAAAAATAAACAAAATTGATTATTTTTATTTTACAAATCAGGAATTATGCCGCTTGTAATTCTAGGATTAATAAGCTTCTTTGTTTATAAAAAATTAATACCAGTCAATGTTGGAGCAGTTTTAGTTATGGTTGGATCAGTTCCTCCTGGAACTACTGTTGTTATATACGCACAACATTTTAAAAATCATGGTGATTACACATCACAAGTAAGTAGTTTATCAACACTAACAAGCTTTATTTTTATACCAGCATGACTAGTGATTGGTCAACTAGCATTAAATTCAATCGCGGGTTAAATGCAGCATACAAAAATATTAACGGATTCTAAAACAAAAAGAATTCGTTATTTTTTTATTTTTTTACTAATTTTTACGAAATTCAAAAAAAAAAAAAAGAGAATAATTAAAAGGATATAAAGTTAAAAATAACTTTATCAATATCAAAAAAATAAATTTGAAAGGTAAATTGATATAAATGAAAAAACTAAAGAAATTTTTATTAACTTTTGGTTTTTTAGCACCTTTAGCAACGTTGCCAATACTATCGGCAGCTTGTGATAATAAAAAAGAAGAAGCTCCAAAAGAAATTGAAGAATTAAACAAAATAAAAAGCGAACATGCAACATTAAAAAATAAAATTGATACTTTAATTTCTTCAATATCTGAAAAAGAAAAAAACAAAAAAGATTTACAAAAACTTTTAGATGATACTTCTAAAAAAGTAAAAGATTTAGAAAAACAAATAAACAAACTTGAACAAAAATCTCAAGGTCATAATGAAAGACCTTTAGGAGATGAGCACGCTAATCCGTCAACATCTAAAGAAGAAGCTAAAGAAGCTAAAAAAGAATTTGATAAATCATTAGCAAGTGTTGAAGAATATTTAAAAACCTTAAATGATGAAAAATATCAAGAAATTAAGAAAACATTGAATGATGCTGTTGAAAATGCTAAAAAAGAATTAACAGATGAATTAAATAAAAAGCAAATTGAAGATATCAAAAATAAAATTGAAGAAGCTTTAGAAGTAGCTAAGGATAAAAAAATAGAAATAGAAATTCCTGAAAAAGTTAATAACTTTTCAATTCAAGAATTTAAAATACATATTGTAAATGTTCCTGGTCATGGTAATCATAAACAACTATACTTAAAAATCGCTGGTAATACAGAAGTTCACAAGTTTTTTGAAAAGAAAAAAAATAATGCTGGGGTAATCCTTACTGATTCAAAAAAACAAGAAGTATATATAAGAGCAAATTTCAATAATCCAAAATTCCATTTTGACTTAGAATATTTAGGCGCTAAGAACCAATTAGAATTATTTACTTATTTACCAAATGAAAATGAAAATAAAGATTATGAAATTGACACTATTGAATTATTTAATGGAGATAAAAAATATAAAATAGATTTGGGGGGTAAAAAATTAATTTTTAATCCTTCGAAAATAAGTGGAAATATTCATTTTCAATAAAAAAACTTAAAAAATTAAATATGGCTTTCTAGTATTTTCTCTTTATAACAGAAAGCCATATTTTTAATTTATATTATTGATTTTATTTAGATAAAAAGTTATTGTTTAAAGTAAAAAATATTAACTTTCTAAGTTTTTTCAATTTTATAGTGTGAATCCATAATTTTAAAGAAATTTTTATAATTCATAATATAGCAAAAAGTAAGTTTAAGAAAACACTAGTACTTGCTTTTTTATTCTATTATTTTTTTTAAAATTATTATATTTTATTTTTAAAACCTCTTCCAAAAAGGGATTTGAGGTAAAAACTCTCTTAATAAGAGATTTTTTGTTGTTAGAAATTTAACAAATAATAAACTTAAAATACTTTTTAAATTATAGTAAACTATAAAATTTTTCAATCTAACTTGATCTAACTTTTGCGGTTCATTATAAAATAGAGGTTTTTAATTGTTTCTATCCTATAAAATTAGAAAACTCAGAAATTCTTTATTTTTTTAGCTGCTTTTTGCGAAATTCAAAAAAAAAAAAAAAGAGAATAATTAAAAAAGATATAAAGTTAAAATCAACTTTATATATATCAAAAAATAAATTTGAAAGGCTAATTGATATAAATGAAAAAACTAAAGAAATTTTTATTAACTTTTGGTTTTTTAGCACCTTTAGCAACGTTGCCAATAATATCGGCAGCTTGTGATAATAAAAAAGAAGAAACTCCAAAAGAAAACAAAGAACTTGAAAAAATAAAAAGCGAACATACTACGCTAAAAACTAAAATTAATGAGTTGATTTCTTCAATATCAGAAAAAGAAAAAAGCAAAAAAGAACTACAAAAACTTTTAGGTGATGCTGCTAAAAAAATTGCAGATTTAGAAAAACAAATAAATAGTTTAGAACAAAAAAGTAATAAAGAAAAACCATTAGGAGATGAACCTATTATTTCTCCTCAAGATCCAACAATTTCTAATGAAAAAACAGCTGAAGCTAAAAAACAATATGATACTTTAGAAAAAGAAGCAAATGAACTTTTAGAATCATTGAAAGATAATAAATTTGCTCAAATTAAAACTGAATTAGAAAAAGTATTAAATGAAGCAAAAGAAGCTTTAAAAACTGAAGCTAGTTTAGAAAAATACACTGATTTCAAACAAAAATTGAAGCTGCTAAAAATAAAGCTACTGAAGAAAAAGAAAAAATAGAAAATAGTGAAAAAACAGCTGAAGCTAAAAAACAATATGATACTTTAGAAAAAGAAGCAAATGAACTTTTAGAATCATTGAAAGATAATAAATTTGCTCAAATTAAAACTGAATTAGAAAAAGTATTAAATGAAGCAAAAGAAGCTTTAAAAACTGAAGCTAGTTTAGAAAAATACACTGAGTTCAAACAAAAAATTGAAGCTGCCAAAAATAAAGCTACTGAAGAAAAAGAATATATCACATTGCAAGCAGATGCTAATAGTTTAAAAGATAGTCTAGAAAATATTCAAGATTTTTTAGAAATAAAAAATGAATTAATGGAAAAAATTAAAACTATAAATACGAAAGTCGAAACTTCTTTAAATTATAAAGAAGCAAAAGAAGAATTAAATGCTGCTATCAATATTTCTAATTCACAATTACAACAAAAATGAGGCACAATTGTTAATAAATTTAAGATTATAAATCTTGATATATGAAATCAACAAAAATTACTTGTATTTACTGTTGATGTCAATAATGAAGATATACATTCATTCATATCAAAGAATAAAGCAAGTTTGGAAATAAAATTAAAAGATAGTAAGACTAATACAGTTGTTAAACAAACTAAATTAAATTGAAATAGAGTTTTTTGAAACGTATATGGCAAAAAAAATACATTTTCAGTTCAGGTCCCACTTGCTGAATTTGATAAAGAAAAAGAATATACAATAAATTCAGCAGAGATATTATATAATGGATGAACATTTAAGATTAATACCGATAATAAAGAACTTAAATTTACCCCTAAAGACTTAACTAAAAATATTTATTGATCAAGCCTTAATAATTCTTAAAAATAGTAATAAATTTTATTTAAAAATACAATACCTTTATTTTATTAATTAATAAACTTCAAAAGTTATTCTAAATAAATTCAAAAAAACTTTTGGGGTTTATTATATTTTTGTCCTTAGTTCATTTTAATTTACGTTATTAATTTTTTTACATAAATAAAAGCTATTATTTATGGTGTTAAAATTATTATGTAATAAATTATTACTTAAATTAAAATAACATAGGAGACTTAGAAAAAAAATGAAACAAATCCCAACCAAAATGAGGGCTTTTGTAGTAACCGAACCTAAAAAATGAAGTATTCAAGAAGTAGATGTCCCAAAACCAAAATATAAAGAAATTTTGATTAAAATGGAAACGTCAGGTATTTGTCATACCGATTTACATGCAGCAAATTATGATTGGTTAGTAAAACCAAAATACCCTCTTATTCCAGGTCATGAAGGTATTGGGAAAGTTGTTGCTCTTGGTGAAGGGTGTACAAGATTAAAAATTGGTGACAGAGTTTGCTTAGCTTGACTACACGATGCATGTGGTTATTGTGAATTTTGTTTAACTGGTAAAGAAACGCTTTGCCCTAATCAAAATATGTCAGCATACACAAAAGATGGGTCATTTGCAGAATATGCAATTGGTCATGAAGATTTTGTTGGCATTATCCCTTCAAAACTAGATATAATAACTGGAGCCCCAATTGTATGTGCAGGTGTGACAACTTACAAAGCATTAAAACAAACAAAATCAAAGCCAGGGAATTTCGTAGCAATCATTGGTATTGGTGGACTTGGACAACTAGCTATCCAATACGCGACTGCTATGGGATATAGAGCTATTGGTATTGATTTAAATGATGAAAAATGCGAATTAGCACTTAAATCCGGTGCAGAATTTGCACATAACTCTGCAAAAGATCCTGATTTTATTAAAAAAATTATTGAAGAAACAAATGGTGGAGTTCATGCTGTTGTTAACACTTCAGTTCATCCTTCGGCAGCTGAACAAGGTATGTCTATGCTTCGTAGAGGCGGCAGACAAGTACTTGTTGGACTACCAGCAAAAGATAAATTTGGGAAAGATGACTTTAAAGTATCAATTTTTTGATCAGTATTATTCGAAAGAGAACTAGCTGGCTCAATTGTTGGTACAAGACAAGATCTCGCCGAAGCTATTGAATATGCAGCTAATGGTAAGGTTAAATCAGAGGTTACAAAAATTGTAAAATTAGATGAAGTTGCTGATATCTTTGATAAATTACAAAAAGGCGAATTTCTTGGTCGCGCAGTTATTGATTTTAGAAAATAATTAAAAATCTGGCTAATAAACCAGATTTTTTATTTTTAAAAATTTTGTTTAATTATTTAAAATAATTCAACTTGATTAGTTTCGCTTAGTTCATTTAAAATGCCTAATTTTTTTAATTCAGAACAAATTTTAGAATTAACCTTAGCTCGCTCAATTAAATCCTGTATTGATAAAAACGGAGATTCATTTCTAGCTTTAACTATTGCTTCAGCAACAACATCTCCAAGACCATCAACAACATTAAAAGGTGGTATTAGTGATTTGTTTTTTTTGTCAATTATTCAGTTTTTAGCTTCTGATAATTCTAAAGAAACATTTTGGATTTTATATCCACGTGCAAACATTTCTTTAGTTATTTCAAATGTTGTAATTAATGCTGCTTCCTTAGTTGAAAGAGGATTAGATCTATCGTTTTTTCTTCTTTTGTATTCAAATAATAATTGACTTACTTTGTTATAACCGTTTGACATTGTTTCAATATCAATTGCATCTGGTCTTATTGAAAAATATGAAGCATAAAATTCTAAAGGATAATAAAGTTTATACCAACCTATTCTTCAAGCCATAATAACATATGCCGTAGCATGCGCTTTTGGGAACATATATTCAATCTTTTTTAATGAATTTATATACCATGATGGGATATTATTAGAAATCAACAGTTCTTCTTGCTCTTTTGATAGTCCTTTTCCTTTACGAACTTTTTCCATAATTTCAAAAGCTTTTAAAGGTTCAATATTTTTTTTAATTAATTCCTGCATAATATCATCACGACAACAAACACAATCTTTTAATTTAAAACCATTTTTTACAAGTTCCTCAGCGTTTCCGGCCCACACATTAGTTCCATGACTCAAACCACTTAATAATATTAAATCGTTAAATGTTCTTGGTTGTGCTTCTTTCAACATATTACGGACAAAGTTTGTACCAAATTCAGGAAGGCCGTAAGCACCTGTTGTTTCTCCATCAATCATATTAGGACTAATTTTAAGCGATTCTGTTGTATAAAATAATTTCATAACTTCAGGATCAAATTTAGGAATTTCTTTAACTTTTACATTTGTTAAATCTTCAAGCATTTTTATTGTTGTTGGATCATCGTGGCCCAATAAATCCAATTTAAGAACATTATCATGAATAGATTCAAAATTAAAATGGGTTGTTTTCCATGTGCTACTTATATCATTAGCCGGATAGTTAACTGGTGTAAAATCCTCAACATCAAATTCCTTAGGGATGATTATAATCCCTCCAGGATGCTGTCCTGTTGTTCTTTTTACTCCGGCAGCTTTTGATGATAAAAAATCTAAAAATGTTTTACTTCATGGTATTTCTTGATTTCTTACTTCATGCATATATTTTTCACAAAAACCAAAAGCCGTTTTTGAAGCAATTTTAGATATAGTTCCAGCTCTAAATGAATGATCCTCACCAAATAACTCTTTAACTAAATTATGAATAATAGGTTGATATTCACCACTAAAATTCAAATCGATATCAGGAACTTTATTTGCTTCAAAACCTAAAAATGTTTCAAATGGTATATTATGTCCATCTTTTGATAATTTTTCAGAACAAACAGGACATTTCTTGTCTTCTAAATCTCAACCTGAATAAATATTACTGTTATTATTTCATTCAAAATATTTACATTTTAAACATAAATAATGTGGTTCAAGTGGATTAACTTCTGAAATACCTGATAAATTAGCAACAATTGATGATCCAACAGAACCACGACTACCAACCAAATAACCATCTTCATTTGATTTTTTAACTAGTTTATGACTAATTCAATAAATAACTGAATAACCATATTTTATAATTGGATTTAGTTCTTTTTCAATTCTTTCAATAATTTTAGGATCAGGATTTTTTCCATAAATTTTATGCAAGTTTTCATAAACTAAATTTCTTAAATTTGTAGGAGAATTATCAAACGTTGGAACATAAAGATTATCTTTTATAACTTGTATTTCTTCAATTGAATTTGCAATTTCACGAGGATTATAAATAACTATTTCTTTAATTAATTTTTCATCTTCTAAAAATAGAAACTCGTCTAACATTTCCCTAGTAGTTAAATATTTAAAATTAGGTTGTTTTTTATTTTTTAGTCAATGATTGCCACCACCTAGTGAAGGAGCATTAATATATATTGAGTGAATTAGTTTTTGATAATCATAAACATATCTAGCATCAGACGTTGCAACACATTTTTTATTTAAAATTCGGCATTTTTCTATTAAATCTTTATATGCTCATTTTAAATTTTCATATGTTATTTCTTCTAAATTAATTTGATAAATAAATGAAGAAATTGGAGGTATTTCAACATAATCAAACTTTTTAATTAATTCAATAATGCTATCATCCGTACCAAATAAAACTTTATCTCATAATAAGGATTGATTAGTTGCTGAACCAAAAAATAGATTTTCGTATTTGTTTTTATTCTCAATAAAAAACTTAGGACCGTTAGCATAATCATTGGTTAATGAATTTGACAAAATAGTAAACAATTCCTTTAGTCCTTTTTGATTTTTAGCCAATACTCTTATTTCTGATGATCTTCTTCTTTTTGCTCATAAATTTGTATCAACATTAAAAAGTTGTTTTGAATTAGTTACATTTTTTTCAATATTTAATCTTAATATCATTTTTAACCAAACTTGTGCTAAAACATTAGCATCATAATCTGCTCTATGGGCGTCAATAACATCATAATTAATATTGTGTCTTTTACATACTTTTTCAAGTTTATGCAATGTATCTTCTGTATCTAAAAAATAAGATAATTGTAGTGTATCGATACAAACTAAATTTGAAGTATCTAAATTAGCTTCCTTAAATTTTTGAAAGCACATTCCCATATCAAAAGAAGCATTATGAGCTACAGCAATACGATTATTCAAAATATTATAAATTCTTAAAATTCCGTCTTCTTGTTCAAGACCATCTTCAAGCATTTTTTCATTAATATTGGTTAGTTCTTTAATCTTTTGTGTTAATTCTTTTTTTGTTTTTAAAAAGAATTGAATTTTTTCAACTTGAACTCCATTTTTAATAATTGATGCTCCAAACTCAATAATATCATCAAATCTTGGAGACAATCCCGTTGTTTCAAGGTCAAACACAACATATTCAGCATCTTTAAAATTAAATTCTTTATAACCTAAAAATATTTTATTTTCTTTTGAAATAGTTGAAATTGTTGCTCCATATATAGGCTTAATTGTTTTATCTTTTTTTAAACTATTATAAAAAGTAGGAAAGCTTTGAACGTTATCTAAATCAGTTATTGCAATAGCTTCATGCCCATATTTTTTAACTGCCTTTAAATAATCTTCAGGACTTGATATTCCGTCTTGAGCACTCATATTAGTTCTTATAGCCAAATCTATTCTTTTTTCAATTTCATTATCATCATTTAAATATATAAACGGTTCGGTTGGTGTATATCAATTTTTGCCTGATGCAAGTATATATTTTGATTTAGTATAAATATCGTCGCTTAGCATTCCTTCAATATAAACCGTATCGCCTTCTTTTAAATTAGGTTTTTCATCTTGTTCATTTTGAATAAATTTCACATTTATAGCTTCTTTATAATCAGAAATACGTAAATTTAAAATTCGTTTATTGTTTTTAGTATTTTTTCATTCTAGAAAATAAATTTCACCCTTAATTAAAACTCTTACTTGTTCAAAAGTTAATAAAGCTGTTTCAATATCCATTTCAATTGCTTTAAATTGATTTTTATTTCAAGAATTAGACTTAGTAAAATTATTGTTATTATTGTTTTGATGATTTGCATAAGAATCTTTCGTTATTTTTTCAAAAGAATCTATTAATGTTTTAACAACATTTTTTCCATTATTTAATACTTTTTTAGGTTCTAATAGTTTATAAATTGGGTTCAAAAATTCATAACCTATTTTAAATAATGCTTTTTTAATTTGGACATCGAAAGACTTAAATTTCTCATATACAGATTTTGTTTCAATTAAAAAAATAATTTGATTATCAGAAAGTTCAATTTTTTCTTCATTTATAAAACCTAATATTGTCTTAAGTTCTAAAAACTTTGTTTCAATGACGTATTTTAAATAATCACTAATATTTTTTTTATCTAAAATAGTATTTTGAATTATTAAATTTATAATACAATTAGGAAATTTTTTATCAACCGCACTTTTAAATTTTTTATATTCTAAAATATCAATATGTTCTGGTAATTGAATATCAAAAATCCAGTTTTTTATTCCTTTGATTGGTGGTTGAACGGATAAAAGTTTAGCTCCATAAAAAACTTCTGATGGTTCAAACTTAGACTCTTTACATAAAACCTTAAAACTTTCATCCATAAATAAATCCTTTCAAACTAAAATTATCTGATTAATAAAATAACTGAAACTCCAATAACTACAAAGCTAGATGAATCGAAACGATCCATAAATCCACCATGACCTGGTATTAAATTTGAAAAATCTTTTACACCATATAGTCTTTTTATAAGTGAAAAAGCTAAATCACCAATTATTGAAATAAATGGTAATAATATAATCCCTACTAATAGTTGTTTTCAATTGCTAAAAATTATAAATTGAAGATTATTAGTTAACTTTCCTAAATACATTGTAATAAAAACAAATAACGATCCAAAAATAAAACCTATAAATCCACCTTCCCAAGATTTTTTAGGACTAATTTTTGGTGCCATTCCTACTTTTATTATTTTTCTGCCGAACAAAGAACCACCAATATATGCTGATGTATCTGTA
Source organism: Metamycoplasma canadense (assembly GCF_000828855.1). Lineage (NCBI taxonomy): Bacteria > Bacillati > Mycoplasmatota > Mycoplasmoidales > Metamycoplasmataceae > Metamycoplasma > Metamycoplasma canadense. The sequence goes on from NZ_AP014631.1 coordinate 113,021, forward strand.
ACAACAGGAATACTAATAATTGCAAATATAAAATATAAACTTGCTGAATTATATAAGAATAATGTTTTAAAAGAAATTGGAATAAAAATTGTTGAAAAAATTGCAACAATATAAGAAACTATAAATTCTTTTAATGATTTCTTTGTAAAAAATAAATTAAACAAATAAATTAAGCTTATTAATGTTACTAAGCAAATAACAGATAAAGCTTTAAAACTAGTCAATGAATCCTCACTAAAAAAAACAGCTTTTTTAAGTTGTAAAATAAGTTCTTCAATATTAAAACCAATTTTATTAGCATTGTGAATAAAAATATTATTACTTTGAGTATTATTTGAAAATCAATCTAATGGAAACGCTCAAATTAAAATACTTAAAATAGATATTAAAATATTTTGTCATCTTGCTAAAATGCTATGTGATAAAACTTCATATGTAGCTCAAACCGAAATTAATGTAAAAAAAGAAATACCAATTATTTTTCCTGATATTTTACCATAATAAGTTATAAATAAAAAAGGTAGTAAAATAGTTAGCAATATTAATGCCGATTTAATTCTCTGAGATATATTTTTCATATTTAATAATTATATATTAGGTATTTTTTAAGTTGATAAATATAAAAATTTATTTTTATATTAAAAAATAAGAGACTCATTTCTCTTATTTTTCTAAATTATATTGTCATTAATTCTTTTTCTTTTACTTTTGTTAAATTAGTAATTTTTTCAATTGATTTATCAACTTCTTTTTGAATTTGATCTAAATAGTTTTTTTGTAAATCTTCCGATAATTCTTTATCAGCTTTAATATGTTTATTAATATCTTGACGTGCTTGTCTGATGCCTACCTTAGCTTGTTCAGCAATTTGATTTAGTAATTTAGTCATCTCAAGGCGTTTTTCTGTTGTCATTTGAGGATAAATAAGTCTAATTTGATGTCCCATATTAACAATAGTTATATTTAATTTTTGGTCCATTATTGTTTTTTCAACAGTTTTTAAGATCGCCATATCATATGGTTTAACCAATAATTCTAACGGACCGTTTGAACTAATTGAAGCTAATTCATCTAAGTTCATTCATGAATCATAATAATTAATTTTAATTTTATTAATTAAAGCAGGATTGGCTTTACCTACAGCGACTTTTAGTGATTGATTTTCAAAATTATTAATTGTTTTTTCTATATCATCTTTTAAACTTTCAATATAAAAACTTAATTCCATATTTCTCCTCTTTATTTTGTTTTCGATATAACTGTATTAGGTATTTTGTTTTCAATTGCTCTTAATAAAGCATTATTTTCATTTATATCAAAAATTATTATATCAATATTATTATCTTTTGCCATTGATGCAGCTGTTTGATCGATTACTTTTAAATCTTTTTCCAATAATTCATCGTATGTTATTTTTGAAAACTTAACAGCATTTTTATTAAACTTAGGATCACTATCATAAACGCCATCGATGTTATTTTTACCCATCAAAATTGCATCTGCTTCAATTTCAGAAGCGTATAATGTTGAAGCTGTATCAGTTGTAAAAAAAGGTCTTCCTGTTCCACCAGCAAAAATAACAACTTCTCCATCCTTTAAATATTTTTTTGCTTTTTCATTAATATAAACTTCACAAACTTTTGGATCCATTGTTAAAGAAGATAAAACTCTACATTGAAGACCAGTATGTTCAAAACCTGATTGCAATGCTAAAGCGTTCATTGTTGTTGCAAGCATCCCGATATAATCAGCCCTAACTCTTTGAATACCATTTTTTGCTGCGCTAGTACCTCTTCAAAAATTGCCACCGCCAACAACAATTGCAACCTCAACATTATTTTGAATAATAATTTGCAACTGTTTAGCAAATTTTTCAACTAATTCATAGTCAATAGCTAAATGCTTTTCTTTATTGGCTAAACCTTCACCTGATAACTTTATTAATACTCTTTTATATTTGTAAGACATTAAGTTAACTCCTTAATAAGTTTTAAAAAATTATATATTTTTTTTGCTCATATATTTCAAATTAAAAAAAATAATATTTTTTTCACCTTATTTTATGTTGATTTTTTTATCTAACAGAATTAATTTTTGTTTTGCTTTTTTAACAGCGTCATAAGCTCCTGGACGCGTCATCGCCAATTCATTTGCAATTTCTGCATAAGATAAATCTTCAATTAAGTGTAAATGTAGTGCTTGTTTTTGTGATTGCGCTAATAAATTACCATATCGCTCATAAAGTTCAATTATTTTTTCTCTTTCTTCAATTGTTTCCATTAATCATTAATACCTCTCATAAGACCATAAATATAAGAATCTAAATCAAATTCGGCTAAATCTTCAACTCTTTCACCAAGTCCTATAAATTTAACAGCTAAATTAATTTCATCCTTTATAGTTAAAACTATCCCGCCCTTAGAAGTTCCATCCATTTTAGTTAAAATAATCCCGGTTAATTTTGTAGCCTCACCAAACGATCTTGCTTGAGAAACACCATTTTGACCAGTTGTAGCATCTAAAACAAGTAAGCTTTCATGAGGTGCACCTTCAATTTTAGATCCTAAAACTTTATTAATTTTTGCTAATTCATTCATTAAATTAACCTTATTTTGCAATCTACCGGCAGTATCAATAATTAAAACATTATAATTTTCAGCTATTACTTTATCAATTGCACGATAAACAACTGCGGCTGGATCAGTTTCATTTTCTTTTGGTTTAATAATGTCGGCGCCAACTTTGTTGGCTCAAATTTCGAGTTGCTCAACAGCTGCTGCTCTAAAAGTATCGCCAGCTGCTATTAACACCTTATTACCTTCATTTATTAATTTATAAGCTATTTTTGAAATTGACGTTGTTTTTCCAGAGCCGTTAACACCAACAACCAATATAACATTAATTCTATCTTTTTTAATATCTAAGGTTGTATCAATAATTGAGTTCGATGCATAAATAGTAAATAATTTATCAGCAATAATTTCATTTATTAATTTCGGATCCTTAATGTTTTCATTTTTAACTTCTTTTTTACATTCTTCAATAATTATTTGAACAAGCTTAGTAGAAATATCTGACATTATTAAAATTTCTTCAAGCTCTTCAAAAAAATCTTCATCGATTTTATTATGCTTATTTTGAAGTTGTTTAATACTTTCAACAAAGGATGAATTTGATTTAGATAAACCAGCTATATAATTATCTAGTTTATTTTTTTTCTTTAATTCTTTTTCTAGCTGTAATTTTTCCTTTTTTTCAATTTTTGCTTGCTTTTTTGCTATTCTTTCTTCTTCGGTTCCAAAAAGTTTTTCCTTTAATTTTGATCAAAAACCCATTATTACCCCTAACAATTAAAACGATAAAATATTTATTTATATATTTTAATATATAAAATAATTATAATTTTTTTTTAGTAAAATTTATTGTTGCATTATGAACAAGGAAATTACATTAAAACAAGAAAATTTTAATTTTAAATTAGAGCTTAAACAATTATTTAAGCTTTGTTTTCCTATTTTTGTTCAAACTCTTTTTTTTGCAATTATAACTATTGTCGGTTCATTAGCTACAAGTTTTTATAATAGAGTTTATCATCTTGATGGGTCGTATAATGGATATTATTTTTACATTTTTGCTAAAGTTTTTTCAGTTTATAAAATAATAACTTTTTTACCTTTAATGTATCAATTAGGAGTTTTGGTTGTAGCTGCTAATTTATATGGTCAAAAAAAACTAGAAGAACTACCAAAACTTCTTTGATCAACTTTTTATATTTCAGTTATTATTAATTTAGGTGCTTATTTAATTATATTTTTTTCTTCTCCTAAATTACTTGAATTAGCTGGTGCTAAAAAATCATTTGTTATTGGTTGAAAAAATATAAATGATTTTAATGCTTTTAAAAATAATTTAAAAACTTCTAATTTGGATATTAACCAAATATATAATCTACCTTTATCTCATTATATTTTTCAAGGTGGATTTTATGAAGGAAATTACTATCTAAAAACAAACCCTTTAATTTTAATAAATAATGAATATGAATTTACAATTAAATTTTTAAGAGTCGGAACATTAGATGTTTTTATAACTTCATTTGCTTTTATTTTAACATCAATTTTACAAGCGGTAAAGAAAAATAAATTAGCAATTATTGGTGTTATCAGTGGATCAATTTTTAGAACAATTTGAATTTTTTTAATTCTTTTTGTATTCAACAAACCTTTTTTGGCAACATTAGAAATAACTTTAGGTTCAGCTATAAATTTACTTATTTCATTTATTTTAGTTAAAAAATATGCAATAAAAAATAATAATATTAATTTTAAACAAACATGGAATAATAAATATATAAAAGAAGTTTTAAAAATTGGTTTTCCAATTTCATTAGAAACAGGAATTTGATTTATTGCTCAATACCTACTAACTAAAGCTATTCCAGACAGCAAGCTTGATGATAGCTTTATTGGTCTTTGAAGAGCAGTAAATAATGTTTATGATTTGTTCGCAGCATTTTTATTTGCATTAAGTTATGTTACTTCGTCTGTTATTGCAACAGAAATCGGAAAAAAAGAATATTATCGTGCTAAAAGAATAGGAAATCTTTCTTTCAAATTAGGTATGAGCACTCAAATTATATTTGCACTACTAGGTGTTGCTCTTACTTATCCGTTGTTTAAAATTTACTCAATTGACACTGATTTGATCAATAAATATTGCTATTTTTTAATGCCTATATTTATGGTAAAAACACTAGCTGATGTCGGTCCATTAACAACTTTAAGATCCTTATGGGGAGTTAACGATGTTTGGATGCCTAATCTTATTTCACTTTTAACTATGATTGGTTTACAAACTAGTTTAGTTTATATTTTAATTTTATTTAAAAATCCAAATTTAAGCCAAGAGTTATTTTTAATTAGTTTAGCAGGAATCGCATTAATCGATCCTACTATTAGATCTATTTTGTATTTATTAAGATGAAACTCAGAAGTATGACACAAATACGCAAAAACTCTTTAAAAAAACTAAATAGATTAAATTATTATTTCTTACTAAAAATAAAAAATAAGTTCATGAAATTTTTGAACTTATTTTTTAAAAATTATTATTTTTAGAAAACTAATTATTTTAATTTATGATATTTTTTCTAGTAGAACAAGAGTTTCAATATGATGAGTTTGTGGAAACATATCATATGGAATAACTTCTTTTATTTCATAATCTTTTTCTGTTATTTGTTTTAAATCTCTTACTAAAGTTTTAGGGTCACAACTTAAATAAATAATATTTTTAATTTTTGATTTTAAAATTGCTTTAATACTTTCTTGAGTTAAGCCGTCTCTTGGTGGATCGAATATAACTAAATCAACTTTTTCGTAATTTTGTTCTAATCATTTATTAGCATCTGCATTAATTGCTTCAACATTAACTATTTTGTTTACTTCAATATTATTTTTTGCCATTTTTGTTGAAATAGGATTAATATCTACTGTATAAACTTTTGAAGCTTTAGGCGATACAAAAATACCAATTGTCCCAACTCCTCCGAATGAATCTAAAATGGTTAAATTTTGAAATTTAATTCATTCATTAATCTTTTTATAAATTAAATTCATAATGTTTTCGTTCGTTTGATAAAAACTATTGTTTTTTACAGAAAAAGAAAGATTTCCAATTTCATAATTTATACCTTCGTGATTTAATAAATTAGTTCAATTTTTAGTATCTTTTTCAAAAATAGAAAATTTATATTGTAAAACTTCTTTATTTAATTCTTCTAATTCTTTTATTAAGTTTTTATTTTCTAAAGTAGGAACTTTTAAAATTATTTCAATAAATGAAAATGAACTTTTTGGTGATCTTAAAACTATTTTTGAAGGTTTAAATTTAAAAATAGTTTTATTAATTTTTAAGTTTAAATCATTTTGAGGTTGGAATAAAATATTTTTATAAAAGTTTCTAATACAGTATGTTCCTAAATGAAGATCATCTTGTTCAACTAATTCATGACTATATTTTTTAAAAAACCCTAAAATCGGTTTTTCGTCATTATATTCCACATGAACACTAATTTTATTTCTATAACCTAATTCAGAACATGAAGGAACAATAGGAAATATATTTTTATAATTTAAATTTCTTTCAAATAAATTATTAATAATAGTTTGTTTAAATTTTAATTGATGTTTATACGGAAGAGATAAAAGAGGTGCTGATCCGGTTTCATATAATTTATTTTTTGAAACATCTAATTCATCTCTTAAATCTGAAAGTTTACGATATTTTATAACCTTAGCAAAACAGCATTTTTTTGAATAATAAGTAATTTGAATATCTGCTTCCTCATCTGGTAACATGTTATAAACAAAAATAGGAATATCAAAATTTCTAATAATACAGAGTCCTTCATAAGATAGCCCAGAATAAAATAATAAGTTATCACTTTTTACTCTCTTTATTATTAAATTTTCTTGTAATGTTATAGTTTTTTTATAACCCATATTAACCTCTTTTGTATTTATTATTTACCTAAACAAAATTTATTAAAGATATTATCCAATAACGCTTCGTTATCGTGTTCTTTGTTTAAAATTTCTCTTAATATTGACCATGCTTTATTTATATCAAGTATTACTACTTCAGGACCGAAGCCTGATTTTAAACTTAAAATAGCATTATTCAGTTCGTTTGCACATTGCTTTAATAATCCCAGTCTTCTTGTGTTGTAAATTAAATCAGGGTCTTCGTAATCTAAAGCTAAATAATTTTTTACAAGTGCATTTTTAAGTTCTCAAGTATTATTATTTTTAGCAGATGTCAAAATTACATTTTTTGGTGCTTTTTCTTTCAGAAGATCACTTTTATTTAAAACTGGAATATATATTTTATTTTTTGAAAGATCTTTAATTAATTTATCGTCTTCATTTTCTTTTTTTTCAGGATTAAATAAATGAACAACTATTTTTGCTTCCTTAATTGCATCAATCGATCTTTCAATTCCTATTTTTTCAACTTTATTTGTTGTTTTTCTAATTCCGGCAGTATCGATAATTTTAAATAAAATTCCATTTAATTCATAATCACCTTCAACCACATCTCTAGTTGTTCCTGCGATTTCAGTAACGATAGCTTTTTCTTTTTCTAAAAGAATATTTAAAATTGATGATTTTCCAGTATTTGGTTGTCCAACGATAGCAACTTTTATTCCTTTATAAACATCAATAGCATTTTCAGACTTTTTGATTATTAAATCAATATTATTTTTTAAATTATTGATTAATTTTAATAATTTGTTTTTATCCATTTGCTCAATATCGTTATAGTCTGAGTAATCAATATTTATTTCAATAATAGATATTATTGTTAATAGTTGTTGTTCTAAAGATTCAATTATTAAATCATCTTTATTTTCAAATTGTTTAATTGCTATTTCTGCTTGTATATTTGTTTTTGAGTGAATTAATGAGTTTATAGCTTCAGCTTTTTCTAACGATATTTTTCCGTTTAAAAAAGCTCTTCTTGAAAATTCACCTTTAGCAGCTAATCGTGCACCATTTGATATTATTAAGTTTAAAATTTTATTAGTAACTATAATTCCACCATGAGCATTAATTTCTATAGTATCTTCACCGACGAAATTTTTATCACCTATAAAAAAATTAATTAAAACTTCATCAATTATTTTATTGTTTACAGGATCTTTTATGTACCCATAAGAAATAGTTTTGTCTTTACCAATTTTTCCGGTAAATATTTTTTTTATTATTTCTATTGATTCAGGTCCTGAAATTCTAATTATTGAAATTGCTTGATTTATATTTCCTGACGCTATAGCAGCAATAGTATCATTATAATCTTTTCTCATATTTAAATAAATTATAAAATAAAAATAGAAAATGCAATAAATAAAAAAATGAGAAAATATTAGGGTTATTAGTTATTTAAATTAATAATAACAATAAAAAGTGTTAAAATGTAGGAAACTTAGTAAACAGCTAATTATAAGAAGAAAAATAATTTTGAAAAATGTCGATAAATATTGTTTTTTTATTATCTTATTGACATTATTAAAAAAATAAAAAAAGTTAGAATTGAATTTCTAACTTTTTATTTATTGATTTATTATCAAATTTTTACACGTTTTTTAGGATCTAAATACATTTTATCACCTTTTTTAATATTAAAAGCGGTGTAAAAATCATCGGAATTTTGAACTTGAACATTAGTTCTTAAAACACAAGGTGCATGAACATCAGTATCTAAAAGAAGTTTTTGCAATTCTTTTCTATATTTTGAACGTCAGTTAATAGCATAATTGATAAAGAATTTTTTAGCATTAAAATCATTTTCGCTTTTAGCTGCTTCAAGAGCACATGAAACCCCACCGGCGTCGGCGATATTTTCTGAAACAGTTAGCTTACCATTACATTTTCCTGCGTCAGTTTTTCTACCTTCGAATAATTTGACCATTTTTTCTGCTCGTTTTTCAAACTCGATTTTATCTTGCTCTGTTCATCAGCTATTCATCATTCCATTTTCATCAAAATTAGCACCATTATTATCGAAAGCATGTGAAATTTCGTGAGCAATTACAACACCGATACCACCATAGTTTTCTGAAGATGATTGTTTTGAACTATAAAATGGAGCTTGTAAAATGCCGGCTGGAAAAACAATTTTATTATTAGTTGGGTTATAGTAAGCATTTACCATAGCGGGTGTCATTGATCATAAATCTTTATTTTTCTTTTTGCCATATGAAGCAAAAGAAAACTGATTTTTAATTTTATTAAACTCCATAATATTATTTAATAAATCATCAAAACCATTATATTTTTTTACAATTAATTTTTCATAAAATTCATCTATAATTTCAGGATATCCTACATAAACATCAACTTTTGAAAGTTTAAGAATGGCTTTTTCTTTTGTTTTTTCAGATAATCAATTATTTTCTTTTAATCTATTTTCATAAATTTTAATCATTTTTGAAATCATATTTTCAACGTTTTTTTTGTTATCTTTGCCGAAATATGTTTCACCATAATATTTTCCAAAAACCATTTTATAAATATTATCTGCAACAAGCTTTACAGCACTTCTTTTTTTACTAGTTGGTTTTTGTTGTCCAACTAAAATTCTTCTAAATTCACTCGATATAACTTGACTATTATAATCTAAATAAGGTGATAAAGAAATTAAAGTTGTTATATATAAAAATGCTTTATAATTTTCAAAATTTTCTTTTTTAATTAATAAAGCCATATCATCAATTAAATTATTTGAAACACAAATAACTTCTTCAATTTCTTTATTTAATAAATTATTTATAATTTTTGATCATTTTAATTCAGTTACTTTTTTATCTAGTTCAGAAATTTTTTTAGGGTTATAAATATTTGTAACAATTGCTCATTCTTCGGCTGATAAAATGTACTTAGAAGCTTCGGTATCTCAAATTAAAGCTTTGTTTATTAGATTTTCTACCCATTTTTCATCTTTCTTAATTTTTAGAAGTAATTTCTTTGCCATTGCTACTCAAATTTTATATAATGAGTTTTTCTTTTCTTCGTCTGAATAGTAATTTTTTTCAGGAAGAATAACAGATGGACAAACTGCGAAAAGAGTTTCTTTGCCTTCGTTTTTAAAATCGCTAGATATACCAAAATTAATTGGAAGCTCGAAGCTATTTAAAGTGTAATCAACATAAACTTTTTCTAAATCTTTTCAATTTTCTAATTTTTCAATTGATTCTAAAATTGGTAAAATAGGTTTAATTCCATTTGCTTTACGATCAGATCAATTGTTAACTAATTTAAACAATTTTATCATTTCAACAAGCATTTGATTATTTGATATTTCTTCGTTATTTAAGACTCATTTATTTAAAAGTCTTGATTTTAAGTTTGTTAAGTTTTCGTCTAATCTTTCAAACGAACCGATTGATGTTTTATCATTTGGGATTTCATGTTTACTTAATCATTCGCCGTTAATAGCTTGAAAAAAGTCTTCTTTAATAAGTTTTTTGTTCATAATTTTCCTTTCAAAATAAATTATTTGTTTACTGATTTATTTTTTGTGTAAAACAAATTATTGTTATTGTTGTATAAAACTTTTTTATAGTTTTTATAGTCTAAATTTTCGAATATAATTAATATTTTAAATTGTTCTGCTCTTTCTAATAGCAATCTTACATAAAACATTGTTTGAGGATTGTTTAAATTATTGGTTATTGATTTACTAATTCAGATAATTTTTACTCATTTATCAATAGTTGAAATAATATCGTCATTAATTTCGCTTATTTTAATACCTATAGTCCCTTTTATTTTATTTTCTTGGATTATTTCGATTTTCTTTTTAACTTTTTTTAAACTTTTTTTAGTGTTTAAAACAACTAGCTGTAAAAGAGAATTATTTATAGACATTAAATTTTCAATTTTTTTGTTATCCATTAAATCAAAAATAAAATCATTAATTACTAGAATTTTGCCGTGAAAATCAATAGGATTAATATTGTCATAAAGTTTTATAAAATAATTTTTATAAATATCTAAAGTAGATAAAATTTCAGTATTTTCAATATTAAGAGCTTCGAATTTTAATTCATTCAATAAAAGTGTAAGTTTTGATTTATCTTCAGCAAAAGAATTAATCGGAATATTTTTTAGTTCTATGCTATTAGAGTTATTAATTTCATTTAAAACGTAGTCATATTTTTCTTGAAATTGTTTAAAATCTTCTGAATTAGTAATGTCATTAGAAATTCAATAATCTTCATTTTGTTTATAATCATTTTTTAAATAGTCAAAAATAATTTCGTAATTATAATATTCTTTTTTAGTAAGCAAACTACTATCAAATGCAAAAAATAAATTAAATAAATGCTTATAAAAAAAAGAAGTTTCATTAATAATTCTAATATTTTTTTCAGCTTGTTTTCTTTTAAATTTTGAAAGCGGAAAAACAAAAAATAATTTATTTCAATCTAAAAAAACTTTAATTCCTTCAATTTTGTTTTTAACACAGTCTTTTTTAAATAAATTAAGAAAATTGTTAATGTTATAGATATTCTTTATATTTAAAATAAATCCGCATACTAAATAATTACTATTTTCATTTAATAAATAGTTTGTATTCATGTTAGTTTGCTCAAAAACAAAATCTTCTTTTTTATTATATTCTGACCAATTTAACGTTAAATATGCTCTTTTTTTATCAACTATTTTAATTTCGATACTTGCTTTTATTTTTAAGGTTAAAAACCACTTATTTAAATCTTTTTCAAAATTTATAATTGTATTTTCTTTCTTTTTTAAAGAAGATATAAAAGCAATATTTGTATTTTTATCAAGTAAATTTTGAAAGTCGCTTAATTTTTTTCATTTGTTATTTAAAAAATTTAGTTTTCTTAAAAAAAATGGTTCGTTTGCCGTTTCATTAATATTGCTAAGACGCTTGATTCTTTCTTTTTCTAAATCAACCTCGAGATTTAAAAAACCATTCTTGTTATCAATTAAAATACTTCTTTTTTTAATGAAAATTATTAACAAAGTAGTTAGAATACAAATAATTAAGACAAAAAGAACTACTGAAATTACTAATCAAGAATAATTATTTTTATTATAAATTTTTGGTTGTTCAAGTTGTTCTAAAATTTTATTCATTTGTATTACCATCTCATTTTTTAATTGAATGGTGTGATCTTTCGAATTGTTTAGAGATTTTAAAATCATCAAATTTAATAGTAATAATAGTTCCAACTAAATCAACAATTAAGCCCTTACCATAGATTTTGTGCATAATATAATCACCAACAATCAAATCGCTATTATTTAAATTATTTTCTTGATCAATTGAGAAATCATTAGCTAAATTAATACTACTTTGTTCTTTAATTCCTGCTTCTTTTAAAAATCTACTTCTTGTTGCAAAACCCGTACGATTAATTGCAAAAGATAAAAATAGTTTTTTCTTCGCTCTTGTAATTGCGACATAAGCTAATCTTCTTTCTTCTTCAATACCTTCAATATTCTCTTCATTTATAGAACTTCTTAAAAAAGTAAAATCTTTATTTGGTGAAATCGAAATAGCTCTTTTTAATGGGAATAATCCTTCAGCTAGACCGCAAATAAATACATAATCAAATTCAAGTCCCTTTGCATTGTGCACTGTCATTAAAGAAACATAACTAGTAGCATCGTCTTCAACGTCGCGATCAGTAATCAAAGTTATTTCTTGTAAATACTCATCAATCGAACCGTGGTTATGAGTTTTCTCTCATTGTTCGATTGCTGTTATTAAGCTTAAAAAGTTTTCAACTTTTGATTCATAATCTTCTTCTGAAGATTTAAAAATATCAAAATATGAAATAACTTTAAACATAAATTCTTTTAGTGTACTGCTAATTGAATTAGTTTTTAAGGCAACTCTTGCCCAACGTATAGCATTTATTAAATCAGCAAGACGTAAAATTGTTGAACTTGAAATATTTAAAGTTTTTTGTATTTCCTCAATGTAAAGTTCAATAGCTTTGAATAAATCAAGATTTTTATTTCTTGCAAATTCAATTAACTTATCAATAGTTACTTCACCGATTTTACGTGATGGTTTGTTAATAATTCTAAGAAGCATTAGTTCGCTACCATCATGGATAACTCTTAAATAAGCTAAGGCATCTTTAATTTCTTCTCTTTGATAAAACTTAATAGTACCAAAAAGCTTATAAATTGTGTTTTCACGAATTAAAGCTTCTTCAATAGCACGGGAGTAGCTGTTTACTCTAAATAAAATTGCAATATTTTTCAATTGAACGCGTGATCTTTTAAGTTCAGAAATTTTTTGTGCAATTCATCTAGCTTCGGCTTCTTCGTTATGACCACAAAAAAAACTAACGTCATCACCTTCATCATTTAAAGTATATAAATTTTTTTCTAATCTTAATTTATTATGTTTAATTAAGTTGTTAGCATAATTTAATATTTTTTTAGTTGATCGATAATTTTCTTCAAGTTTAATTGTTACTGTATCTGGATAATCTTTTTCAAAATTAATAATAATATTAATATCAGCGTTTCTTCAACTATATATTGTTTGATCAGGGTCACCAACAATTGTAATATTATTTGTTGAGCAAAGTTTTTGTAAAATCTTATATTGAATTATACTTGTATCTTGAAATTCGTCAATCAGTAAATAATAAAATCTTTTTGATCATTTTTTAGCAATACTTTCATATTTAGGATCATAAAATAAAGTATAAACAAAAACTAATAAATCATCAAAATCAAGAGCCTTTGATCTTTGAAGTCTTTCTTGGTATTTTTTATATATTATTTCTTTAGTTTCAATTATTTTTCTTTCTTGTAAAGATAAATTAGTATCTAAATTTTCATCTTCGATATTTAAAAAATCGAATAAAGCATTTTTTTTGTTTTGAATATAGCTTATTATTGAACTATAGCTAAATTCGCTATTTGATATATCCATTTCAGCATAAACGGATTTTAAAATTGCTTTTTGATCAAGCTCGTCAATAATTTGAAAATCATTATTGTAACCTAATTGGTGAATATCTTGTCTTAATATTTTTGCACATATTGCATGAAATGTACTAATTGTAGGAAGATTATTAGGATCTTCTATCATTGCAGTAACACGTTGCTTCATTTCATTAGCTGCTTTATTTGAAAATGTCAAAGCCAAAACACGTAAGGGATTAATATTTAAATTATCTATTAGATAAGAGATTTTATATGTTAAAACTCTGGTTTTTCCGGAACCAGCACCAGCAATTATTCTTAAAGGGCCATCATTGTACTCAACGGCTTGTTTTTGTTGCTTATTTAAATTATCTAAATTTAACATATTTTCTTACCCCTTATTTAATTACAAATTACTTATTAAATTATACCTTATTAGATCATTAAAAAATAGCGAGTACATCAAAAAAATATATAACTTTTAAAATAATTAATTTGGTAGATTAAAACATAACTATAAAATAGTTTATATATTAAAGGTAATAACAATAGATTTACGATTATAATCTTTAAAAGAGTAGTTAGTAAACAGATTTTAAAAAAGAAGAATATTCTTAAAACTTTTTTAATAAAACAAGATAATTTAGGATAATAAAAATTTACTTTTAAATATAATGAACCCCAAAGTTTTCCAGTTTACTTGGTCAACTTTAGGGTTCATATATATTATTTTGTATATTAAATTTTTTTATAATTAAATTAATTTATAGCATTGATTTTAGGCAATTCTCTTTTTTTTGGATAAATTTTTAGTTCGTTTTTTTCTTCTTCAAAAATTTCTTCGTATTTATTTTTTCATACTGTCTCAGTTTTTGAGAATTTATCATTCCATCCTAATCTAGTTACTTTTGCATTGGTAATTATTAAAAAAAGTTGTAAATTTATTGCAATTGTTGAAAGGACAACAGGGATAGCAAAAACTAATTTTTCAGCATTATTTAGTTTATTACCTCTTGCTGCTTTTAAAAAAGCATCGGTAGAAATAAGCATGAACCCCAAAAATACAAATATTCATAAAAAAGCAAATAATCTTTGTCGATCAAATATTGCTCTTGATAGTTTTTGATTATTTTCCTGTTTTATTATTTTTATTTTACAAATTCACATTCCAAAAGTTCTTCCATTAGAAAATATTGGAACTAAAATATACTCTAATATAATAAATAAAATCAATAATAATAATCAAGTTCGATATATTATTTCTTTATAAATAACATTTTCTGTGTAAAAATCAGTTTGTTTGTAGTTAAAAACAAAAAATGAACTTGAAATAGCAAAAATAACAAATAATAAAAGATCAATTAAGGTAGCTATCAATCTTATTCAAAAATTTGCTCTTTTATTTTTTTTAATTATCATAGAAATTTCTTAAGAATTAAATCTCATTTTTCAACTAAACCGTTAGTTAAATCAAAAAGTTCTTGAATATTAAATTGTTCAAAATAAGGGTTAGTTTTTAATTGATTTGTTCAAAATTGTTTTTGAGTTTGAATTTCTTGCAAAAGAGCAACTTTAATATTTTTTAAATTTTTAGCATCTAATTCATTTTTTCTTGTTTTAATTGTTCCTAAAATACCTGCTATATAGTAACAATAATTTATAAATTTAGCAAATTCCAATGCGTTTTTTTTGTCTTGATCTTCAATGTTAAATTGGTTAAATATAGAGTTTCAACCTCTTGTTAAAGATTTTGGGTTAAAAGATAAAAATCCATAATTTAGATTTTCGATTCAAGTATCATTAAAATATGCAAATGTTTTTGAATAAAGTAATGCTTTAAAAACAAAATTAGACGAATATTCTTGATTACTGTCTTTAATTTTTGGACTTTGAACAACTTGCTCCATAATTTCTTTTTTCATTAAGCAATTAAAAATAAAGGGAGTTACTAAAGCATAAGGATATTTATTTTTTTCAAGATTTACAACGCCTAGATTACTTAAAATATTTGACTTAATTAATGAATGAGAAATTGAAGTACTAAATCCAGGAACCTCAATAAAATCAGGCAATTCTTTTAATGAATTTAAAAAATCATCAATATTCTGTGTAAATTTAGTCTTTAATTCACAATAAGAGTATAAAACATAAACATAATTAGTTTTAACAAGTTTTAAAGCTTCTTGTATAACGCTTACTACGTGTTGGTGAGATGTGTTGAAAATAAACTTTACGGAGTCTTTTAATTTATTTTGGATTTTATCAATTTCATAAAAATCTTTGTCTTTTGGTTTATCAATAGTAATTATGACATCGAAGTTTTGACTTTTTTGTTTATAAATATTATTTAAAATTTTATCCAACGAAATAATAGGGTTATAAATAGGAATAATAATAGTTAATTTTTTTTGCATTTTTAAATACCTACATTTTAATTTGCCCTGCGACACGTGGGAAAGGAATAACATCTCTTATATTAGCGATCCCAGTTACATACATTACTAATCTTTCGAATCCAATACCAAAACCACTTGATGGAGCATATCCAAAACGTCTTAAATCTAAATATCATTGTAAAGGAGAAGTTGGGATTTTTAGTTCATTCATTCTGTTAATTAATTTTTCATATCTAGATTCCCTTTGACTTCCGCCAATCAATTCACCAATTCCTGGAACAAGCAAGTCGAATGCACCAACTGTTTGATTATCTTCATTTTGATACATATAAAAAGCTTTAATATCTTTTGGATAGTTAACAACAGCAACAGGACCTTGAACAATTTTTTCAGATAAGAATTTTTCATGTTCTGAAGCTAAATCCATTCCAAAAAATATGTTTTTTTCTTCAAATGAGTCTTTAAACTCGGTAAGTTTTTTAACAACATCCTTGTATTCTATAACAGTAAGTTTATTGTTCAAAAATTTGTTTAATGTTTCGATTAAATTAGGATTAATATTATTTAAATATTTTATTTCATCCGGATATTTTTTTAATGTGTTTGAAATAACTGTTTTCAACAAGTCATCAGCTAAATTTATAATGTCTTTTAATTGATAAAAAGCAACTTCAGGTTCAATCATTCAAAATTCAGCAAGGTGTCTTGAGGTGTGTGAGTTTTCAGCTCTAAATGTTGGACCGAATGTATATACTTTTTTAAAGCTTGCAGCATATGCTTCAGCATGTAATTGTCCTGTTACTCCTAAAAAAGCTTTTTGTTTGAAGAAATAATCTTTTGACTCGTCATCAACTAATAAGGTTTCTCCTGCTCCTTCACCATCATTAGATGTAATAATCGGAGATGCCATATATAAAAAATCATTTTCTTGGAAATATTTATGAATTTCAAAAGCTAATGAATTTCTTATTAGCATAATACTTTTAAAAAGAGTAGTTCTATTTCTTAAATGAGGTATTTCTCTCAAAAATTCTAGCGACGTTTCTTTTTTTTGAATAGGAAAATCTTCATCAACATTATTAACAATTGTTAATAATTCTAAAATAAGTTCAAATGGTTGCATAGCTTCTGGCGTTAAATGAATTAATCCCTTAGCAATGACTGGAGTTCCTAAAGCAATAGATGATAAGTTAAATTTAGAAATAATTTCACCTTTAGCAACAACTTGCATATTTGAAATTGTACTTCCATCATTAATTGTTAAAAATCTTATTTTTTCATTTCCTCTATTTGAAACTACTCAACCTTTAATTTCAAATTCTTGTAATTCTTTAATTTTTTTTATGTCTAATAACAATTTTTTTAATGTCATATTTTTTACCTCTTTAAGTATTAAAAAGTTAATTTAGCGAATTCTTATAATAATTAATAATTATACTTAAATTAACAATTATATTTTTAATTAGAAATTAATGATTGTTAAATTTAAAAAAATAATATTTTTAAATATAAAAAAAAGGCAAACGCCTTTTCTACGATTTAGTTTTTTCAAAGTAATAACTTGCGATTTTTGTTCTTAAATTATTATCAATAATAGGATATGTAAATAATTTATAATCGTCATTTTCTGAAGGTTGAGCGTAAATATTCTTAGCAGTTTCATCATTACCAAAATATCATTTTTCAATAAATGAGTATGTAAGTAAATCTGCAGGAGTATATGAAATATAATCGAAATTAGCAATTTCGGATAAATCTACATGTCCAAAAGCTTTGGTAAATGCATTTTCAAAAATGCTATATCCATCATCTGAGTTTTTTCTTATAATTGAAAGCCAATTTCAATAATTGCCATCTTTACTATAAATAAATTTATTTATTTCATTTTTTCAATTTTCTAATAAATTTCAATTAATTTGTTTAAGATTTTCATCTTTATTTAATTCATTAATAACAATCTCTCTAGCTTCATTATTATTAAATATTTTTTCAACTGTTTTTAAGGCATTTTCCTTAGCTTCATCATCAATGAATTCTTGAACTTTTTTAATAAAAATAGATTCTAGTTTTGTTAAATTTAAATTATTAAAATCAATATTTTTATTTGAATATAAATAGTTATTATGGTAAATATTCATTTTTAAAGTATCTAAAAATTTATTTTCTTCTTCATTTGTAAGTTTGCTTGAAATAATTCAACCATCCATTAAAATGTAATTATATTTAGGACGCTCAAATCTGACATACCCTTCTTCAACTGATGCAAAATTATCTTTTGAATAATAGGCATCTAATGCATCTCCGTTATAAATAACTGCTGAATCAGATCTGCCTTCTTTTGGTTCAATTAAATGGTTTAATAATTCAAGACCATCACCACTTAAAAAATTATGTTTTGTATCACGTATTGAAGATCCAGAAGCTTCCTTAACAAAATCAATAAATGAATCAATAGCTAATTTATAATTATCGTTATTGAAATTAAATAATTTCCCTTCACCATTGATTGTAAATATTTTTTTTCATTCATCAGGATTATTACTTTTTTTAGAATAATTCATAGCGCCAATCATCAAATTATCAACAAAAGCATTTGTTCAAGCAACATATTTATAATTATTCTTTTTAAGAATAAAAAAAATTTCATTTCATTTAAAGTTTTTTTCTTTTTCTTCGAATTTTTTAGTCGCATCTTCAATATTTAAATTAGGTCTTGTATACTTATTTATATTGTAAGCAACTCCTTTATCTTGTATGTAATAAGGTAAAATATAATCTGAAAAATGATCTCATTCGTTCGGATTTTTTTTCTTTGTTTCAAGGCTTCGTCATTTTTTGTTATTTATATCAAGTTCAAAGCCGTATTTGTGAAGTTCATTATTTTTTTTAAAATCAACTAATTTATTAAAAACAAGTTCGTTAAATTTATTTAAATGGTCTTGAACATTTTTAGTAAAGAACTTTTTACGGTTTTCCCAATTGTTTGTATCGGTTCCAAAAATACGAGTATAGTTAATTTTTTTAATTTTTTTATCTAAAATAAGCTGAGCGGTTTGAAAATCACTTCCAACACCTGCAATAGCTTTATCCTGTGTCAAAGCTTGCGTAAATTCGTTTATTTCTTTAAATTCCTTATAGTTATAATTTTTTTTAAGTTTTTCAACAATTTCGGGTGCTAAATATGATTCATAGTTATAAACGCTTGGGTGATAACGGGTTGTTAACTTAAAAGCTAAAGCAATTAAAAACAAACATAATAATATAAATCCTGTAGTATAAAATAATAAAAGCTTAAAAATTCTTTTGTGCAATTTTTAATACCTCCAATTAAATATAATTTTTACTATTTTTTTGAAAGCAATATAAATTTCTTTGTTTTTGTATTTTGAGTTGTTTTCAATAAAATATACAAGGTATTTCCGAAAATAACTATTAATAAAGATATTGCTCCAATAGCTAATGATCAAGCTTGAAATTGTCCTTCATAAAGTTGAGTTCCTAAGGTTTCTGTATTCGAAACAATTCTTGTAATAATAAAATCATCAAATGAAAGTGTCATTGTCATAACAAAAGTAAATCCAATTGATCCTAGCATATAAACAAAATAGGTTTTAAATCAAGTTTTAAATTTTGAATAACCTAAATCTTGACTTGCTTCAAAAATGTTTTTTGAAAACTTATCGCTTTTTGGCAACATTATTAAAATTCCATATGGTAAACACATAACTGTGTGCCCAATAATAGATCTAAAAAAACCTTCATTTGTTGCTTTTAATGTTCCGAAAAATAGAAAATTCAATACAATTGCTAATGTTAAACCTGTGATAACATCCGGATTTATCATTGGAACGTTTGATGTTGTTTGAACAAAAGATCGAGGAATTTTATTTTTCTGTCTTCATAATGCAAATACTGTTAATAATGAAATAATGATAACTAATACTGAAGTTGAAAGACCTAATAAAAAAGAGTTTACAAATGCTAATGCATGAGATTTTGAAAATAATTCAGTATAGGCTTCAAATGAAGTTCTATTCCATGTTGTTACTGAAAAAATTCCTTTATCTGAAGGTGAGTTAAAACTATAAATTGTTCCAAAAATTATTGGCACATATAAAAGAGCTAGAACAATAAAAACATAAGAATATTTTAAAAAGTTCTTAATTTTATTCATAGTTCACCCCTTTTCTTTTTTTGCTAATTAAATAAGGTATTCCATAAATTACAGCATAAATACTTAATAGTACTGATAATGTAATAATAACAAGTGTTGATGAATTTGCTAAATCAAATGGATTAGCAGTATTAGCAAATTGATTAATAAGATTACCAATCAATTGCTTTTGACTTCCATTTGGTAGCAATTTATCCGAAATAATAATTGATGTTGCAGCCATCATTAAAACAATTCCAAAACCACTTAAAATAGCTTTTGTAGCATATGGAATAACAACTTTAAAAAGAGTTTTGAATTTAGAATAACCTAAATCTTCCGATGCCTCTAAAATATTATTTGGCATATCTTTTAAGACTTGATATAAAGGTAAAACCATAAATGGTAAATATAAATATATCATTCCAAATACAATAAAGAAATTATTATTTAGTTGGTTTTCATCAAATATAGCCGAAAAAAGTCCTCTTATTGCCAAAGCTTTTGAAATTGTAAAAATTGCTAGTGGGCTTAAAATTAAAGTAAGACCTAACATTTTAATAATTTTAAATTTTGATCTTGAGACGATATAAGCATAAGGAAAACCGATTATTAAGCAGCAAAAAGCCGCAAAAATTCCTGTTAATAATGATCTACCTATTATAATTCAGGTTGAAGGTTTAAAAGCAATTTCTCAATTCTCAAGTGATTTTTGTCCATCTAATGGTTTAAAAGCATAAACGCAAACAAAAACCATTGGTAAGATAATAAAAAGTATTGCAAAGATAATATACGGAATTAAAAATGCATTTTGTAATTTTGAACTGGATGAAAAGTTTTTTTTCTTTTTAAAAATTTGTTTTTTTTCTTTATTAAGATTCATTTGTTAAATCCATTTCTTTTTCATTTTCTTGCATTTTTTTATCTTTTTTCATTAAGTGAATAGAATCAATATCTCAGTCTAAAAATACTTCTTTTCCAACTGCATGTTTTGATGATGTTTCAACGTGAATAATTTTATCTTTTACTTCAATATCATAATTGTAATAGCTACCACCATATGTCGATTTAACAATAACACCAACCAATTTAGCTTTCGATTTAACCCTTGTAATAACTATATCTTCTGGTCTTATTAATGCATCTAAAGCTTCACCTGGTTCAAATTCATCATGAATAGTATCAAAGGTTTTTGACAAAAATTTAACTTTATTTTTTTTGATAAAAGTAGCATTAAAAAAGTTTGAATCACCAATAAAGTTTGCTACTCATTTATTAACTGGATAATCATACAATTCCTTAGGCGTTGTAAATTGCTCAACTTTACCATCTCTAATAACAGCAATTCTATCACTTAGTTGTAGAGCCTCGTTTCTATCATGAGTAACAAAAATAAATGTTAATTTTAGTTTTTGTTGAATATCTCTTAACAAAATTTGCATTTTTTCACGAATTTTAGCATCAAGGGCGCTTAAAGGTTCATCTAATAATAATATTTCTGGCTCAATTACTAATGATCTTGCTAATGCAACTCTTTGTTTCATCCCCCCTGAAAGAAAATTAACATTTTTCTTTTCATTTCCGGTTAGCCCTACTAAAGCCATGATATCTTTAACTTCCTTATCCATTTCTTCATTTGTTATTTTACGAGTTAAATATCTTTTTTCATAAGCTTCAGTTTTTAAATCAACGTAATTTTCTCAATATGAATATTTAAAATCCATGTCATCAATTCATTGTTGATATTTATTTCTTTTACGTTGAGAAAGCTGTGAATTTGTACTTAGTTCTTTTTCGTAAAGTTCAAATTCTTTGTCTAGATTTTTCATTTTCAAATCAGCAAATTTTTGTCATTTTTTTCTTTGGACTGATAATTTATTTTGAAAATGTTTTGGAACATTATCTTTTTTAATTCTTTTTAATCTTAAACCATATTTAATGTTATTTTCAACGTTTAAATGTGGAAATAAGGCATAATCTTGAAATATCGTAGAAACATCCCTTTTGTGTGGAGATAAATCTTTAATGTCCTTGCCGTGGAGTTTAACTTCACCACGAGTAACTCATTCAAAACCACCAATAATTCTTAAAATTGTTGTTTTACCAGAACCTGAAGGTCCTAACAGGGTAATAAATTCACCTTTTTCAATTTTAAGGTTAACATTATCTAAAACAGTCTTATCTTCAAATTCTTTAACAACATCAACTAACTCAATAATTGAAGAATTATTTTTTATAATTTTCTTTTTTTTCATATTTATTCCCTTCATTTTATGATTTTGTTTTTTGATAGTAATATTCAATCATTTTAGTTTTTAATTCCAAATCAAGAGGTTGATAAGGTCTAAATTCTACATTTTTAGCAGTTTGCATATCATAAATTGATATAGCTTTTAAATCAGGTTGCTTTTTGTTATCTAAAAAATATCATTTAGTTAAAAAGTTTTTAATATTTTTATAGCTTGGAGTGTAATTTATAGTGTCAAAATTTTTTATGTTAGGTAAATTATCATAAGAAAAGGCATTTCTAAAAGCATCATAATTTTTTTCAAAGAATTCAACAGGTATTTCATTTAAATTTTTAGCATTTTTTTCAGAATTAAAAAGTGAATTAAATATTTTATTTTTAAACTTTTTTTCTTCATTATTAAGATTTTTAATTATTTCTTGAAAAACGTTATTGATATATGTATTCTCTATCTCTTTTTCACTTTTTATAATATCAGAAAATATATACTCATTTAATTTTGAAAGCAAATTATCAGAGCTTTTTTGGTCAGTATCTTTTGAAATTATTCATGCATCGATATTAGCGTACGTAAAGTTAGGTCTTATAAAAGAAATATTGTTTTTTTCTTCTAGGCTTTCAAAATTGTCTTTGCCATAGTAAGCATCTAAGGCATCGCCGTTATACATAATAGCAATATCAGCTTTTTTAGAAGAAGGTTCGATTATTGAAGAAACTAGTTCTTGACCGTCAGTTACTAACTTATTTCTTGAAATATCTTTTATTGATTTACCAGTAGAATCAATAACTAATTTATTGAAGTTATCTATTGAATCTTTGTAATTATTTTTATTAAATAAAACTCAATTACCATGATTATTTTTTTGGTTTAAATCGCCAGATGAGTATTGATAAAATTGTCCAATCATAGCGTTATCTAAAAACCAGTTAGTTCAGTAAATGCGAGGATTATTATATTTATTTGTTAATTTGCTTAGTGCTTCAAATCAACTTATTCCGTTTTTTATATCGTCAAAGCTTTGATTTTTTTTGATAGAATTTCTTGTTTTTTTATAAATATCAAATTCTTGTGGATTATAGGCAATAACTTTATCTAATGTAAAATATGGAATTAAGAATTCATAAAAGTGGTCAATCCCTTCATCACCATCAATTTCAAAACCTATTATTTTTTTAGTATCTTGTTTATCATAATATAAATATGGCTTTATTGAACCATTGATAGTTTGATTCTTATTATTTTGAGGATTAATTTTTTTTATTTGATCTATTATTCAATTATTGTAATATTCAAATTGTTTTATTACTTCTGGACTGTATAAACTGTATATTTTTTCTTTTTTATTTTGCTTGTTAAAATCAATGTTATAAGCTTTTTTGAAATTTATTTTTTTAAGTTTATCTTCTAAAATTAATTGTGCTATTTGATAATCAGAACTTACTCCAGCAACAGCTTTTTTATTTTTAATATCTCTTGTAAACTCATCAAGGTTTTTAAAAACACGATAAGAATAATTTTTCTTTATTTTTGTTATTATCTCTTTTTCTAAATACGATTCATAATTATAAATAACCACTTTGTATGGATTTAAAAATTTAATAATCAAAATAACAATAAAAAACAAAAATAAAAAGAATATAAAAATAGTGAGGAGTATTAATTTTAGACGATGTGTCATTCTTTTTATTTTCATTAATATCCTACCTTCTTGATTTTTTGTTCATTGTCAACCCAGTCTTGATCCACTTTAACTTTTAAAAATAAATTTGTTGCATGATCAAAAACTTTTGTCATTTTTTGTCTTGATTGCATTGAAATACTTTTTATTTTTTTGCCGCATTGACCAATAACAATACCTTTTTGAGATTCACTTTTTACATATATAGTTGCATAAATATCATAAGGTTTATAGATTTCTTCATGTTCTTTGAATTCATCAATTATAACTGCTATTGAATGCGGTACTTCTTGAAACAGATTTTTTATTGATGCTTCTCTTATTATTTCCTTAGCAATAAATCTAAGAGATACGTCACTCAATTGATCATCATCGTATGGAGGAATATCTTCATATGAATATTTTTTTATTTCATTAATCACATCATCATAAGTTTGTTTATAACCTTGTCCAACACCTAATATTACTTCAAATCCTAAAGCTTTTAATTCATTTGCTTTTTTATCTAAGATATTTTTGTTGTTAATTAAGTCTATTTTTGTTAGCACGGCTATTTTATTTACATCATTTAATTCTTTAATTTTATTAATAATAAATTTATCACCTTTTCCTAATTCTTCATTTGCTGGGGTTAAAAAAAGAATTAAATCAACGCTTTGTATTGTATTGTATGCTTTTTCATTTAGTTTTTCTGATAGTAAAAATTCAGCTTTATGAATTCCTGGTGTATCAATAAAAATTATTTGATTATTATTATCATTATAGATGCCTTTTATGTTATCTCTAGTTGTTTGAGCAAGATTAGATACAATAGCTAAATCAAAATCTAAAATATTATTAACCAATGTACTCTTTCCAACATTTGGTCTACCAATTAAACCAACATAACAAATTTTTTTCATATCACCTCACAATTTTTTAGATTCTCTTTATATTTAGTCTTGACATTATGTTTTCAACATGATTATTCATTATTGTTGCTTCTTCTTCAGTTTGATGATCAAAGCCAAATAAATGAGCAATTCCATGAGCAAAAATGTAGCAAATTTCTCTTTTTAGACTGTGATTAAACTTTTTAGCCTGTTTTTTTATTTTTCAAGGAGATATTATTATTTGGCCTAATTCAAGAAAATCTAAAAAATCTAGTTCATTTTCAGCTTCTAAAGGAAAACTCAAAATATCAGTTGTGTAGTTTTTATTTCTATGTAAAAAATTGAGTTTTTTCATCTTAAATTTATTTACAAAAAGTAAGTCTACAGATAAATTTTTTTTAGCATTAAATTCTTTTTTAGCTTCTTTTAAAATATTCAAAAAATCATCTTTAAATTTAAAGTGAAAAAAACTCTTGTTTTTAATTGAAAGTTTATGCATGAAAATAATTATAAATTAATGCAAAAAAAATACAAAAATTTAAGATATTTTTTTTATTACAAAAACAGGGGAATTTTTAATCAAAAATTTTTCATTGTGACTAGTTTCAATAATAATTGAATTTTGTTGTTTTTCTAAAATACATTTTTGCATTATTTTTCAAACATCATTTGATAAAAATTCAAAAGTTTCATCAAGTAAAATTAATTGGTATTTTTTAATAACTAATGGTAATAATTTTATTATTTGTATTTGTCCTGCAGATAAGTTTGATTTGTTAATATATAAATTTGAAAAAATATCTAATTTTAAGGCATTTAATAAAAAAATAAAATCATTATTTCGTAATATTTCGTTTCTTTGTTTTTCATTTATATTTCAAAATAAATAAGTATATAAATCTGTATTGGGAAAATCATTATTTTTATTTGAAAAATAAACATTTTTAGTGAATCAACTTGGACTAATTTTTTCAATCGGAATATTATTAAAGAATATTGAATTTTTTGTGTCATAAAATAATCCAGAAATTAGTTTTAAAAAAGTAGTTTTTCCAATTCCATTTTCACCCTTAATAATTAAGTTTTTTTCAATATGTAAATTTAAATCAGAAAAAATCTTTTTTGAGCCTAAATTTAATGATAAATTTTTAATTCTTATCGAGTTTAAAATTAGGTTATTTTTAAACTTATTTTTATTATTTTTTAGAGGAATTTTTAAAACAAAAAAGATTTTTTGAATATTGGTTTTATTTATTAGTTTTGTTATAGAGTAATTTTGTAAATTATTTATAGGATCATTTAATAAATTTTGTACTTGTAAAATAAAAAATAATTGTGTAATATTGCTAAGTTGTAATTTAATAAATAAAGTATAAATTATAATGTTATTTAGTAAATTTAAGAAACTTAAAAAAACAGTTTTAAAAGAACTAAAGGCATTTATTTTTCTTTGAAGATTTAAATTTATTTGACTTGTATAAAAAAAATTATTTTTTTGAATACTATTTCAAAAATCTATATCATAAAAATTTCAATTATGTGAGATAAATGAAAGGTCATTAATTTCTTTCAAATTATTTTCAATTGATTTTTTTGATAATTTATAAATATTTAAATTAAATAAAATACCGATAAATACTTTAATTACATTTGTTAATGTCAGTATAATGATAAATTTAAAATTTATGAAGAATATAAGTGGAAATACAAGAGTTATCGATAACAGGAAAGTAGGTCAAAAAAATACAAACAATGCATAAAATTCAGAAATTAAGTTAATTGATAAAAATCTAATAGTAATGTCATTTTTAGTTATTTTTTCAATTTGAGTAAATTTAGCTTGTTGAATATTTTTTATAAAATTATTTTTTATTGTTTTAGATATTATTCTTTTAATTTTGTTTAAAAAAATATTATTTACAAAAGCAACAGCAATGACAGTGAGGGATATTCAAAATAAAAACAATAGATTTTTAAAAGATTGTTCATTGTTTTTATTTTGAATAGCATTAAATATATCTTTATTTAAAAAAGATAAAAAATAGTTTAAAAGAACAGAAATTAGAGCTAATAAAATTATTAAAATCAAAAAATTAGCCTTAATTTTAAAAGGAAATTGAAATTTATACATATATTTATTTTCAATATTTTTATTTTTTTGATTTTTTGTAAATAAGATAATTGAAGAAAAAATAAGCTTGAAATTTTCAAAAGAAATTTTTCTTTTGCCATTAATTGAATCGTATGTTTCGAAATAGTTTTTATGAATTTTTTTTATGATTATATAATGAAAAAAATTATCAACTTTAATCAGTGTAATAATTGGATCTTTAATATTTAAGTTTATTAATTCCTCAAACGTCATTTTGAAAGGGTCGATATTAATCGAAACTTTATTTGCTATTTTTTTTAATTCAGTAATTGAAATTCCATTTTCTGAATAATTTGTTAAGTATTTTAATTCATTAATATCGAGCCACTTTTTTCAATAAAACTTATATAACGATTGAATTATGTAAATTCCGCAATCTTTCAAACTATCTTGTTCTTTAATTTTCATATTTAAATTTTTATAAAAAAGAAAAAAATATTTGTTTTTATAAGAAAAACTGACGAAAACTTCAAACTAAATAAAAAGAAAAATAAATATTTATTTTTTTATATAAAATTAATAATTATGAAAAAGAATAGTAGTAAAAAAATATTATTAACTTTAAGTTCCATAGGAGCAGCTGTTTCGATTTTTTCACCTATTTTAGTTGCTGCTTCATGTTCACACGAATTACCAGTTTTATCAATATCGGAAGATCCAAAGTATTCGTTTATTAATGAAAAAAGGGAAAGAGTTATTAAAGGAAGTGCAAAAGAGTTTTATGATTTAAATACTCAATTTGTTTTTAATCCTGTTAATTCTAATGACAAGAGATATCCACTTTTTATTAATGGGAAAATAAATATAAATAATAGTGCAAAAAACGAGCCTTATAAAATTAAGCCAAATTTTGCATTCTTAAAATTTGATAATTTAACACCACGCTACGATTATCGTTTATTTTCTTTTACATATGATGAACTAGTTGCTAATTTACCTGGTGTTTCCACAAGATCTAAATATGCAAAATATCGTAATGATCCAAGAGCGGTTTTTGTAGTTTTATACTGAGTTGCAAAAACAAGTGAAGCTGCTCCTAACTTTGAAAATGATATTATAGCTCCGTCGCGAGCAAGATTTACTAACGCACCAGCAAATATTGAAGAAGCACCTTGACCATTTTTGAAAGACATTTCAAATGATTTAAGAGGATTTTGAAAAGATGTTATTGAACCTGTGGTTTTAATTTTTGAAAGAGAGTAAATTTATGAAAAAAATAAGAACAAGATATGCTCCAAGCCCAACAGGATTTTTACATATTGGTGGAGCAAGAACAGCTTTATTTAATTATTTATTTGCAAAGCATTTTAATGGAACTTTTATTTTTAGATTAGAAGATACAGATGTGGCAAGAAATGTTGTTGGTGGAGAAGAAAGCCAATTAAATAACTTGGCATGATTAGGAATTATTCCAGATGAAAGTCCATTAAATCCAAATGAAAAATATGGTAATTATCGTCAATCTGAAAAATTAGAAATTTATAAAGAAATAGCTAATAAATTAATTGCAGATGGTTTTGCATATAAAGCATATGATACTTCTGAAGAACTTGAAATGCAACATAAGGAACAAGAGGAAGCAAAAATTGCTTCATTTAGATATGATCCTAATTGATTGCAAATTAATAATGAAGAAAAAGAAAGACGTGATAAAAATAATGAGTATTCAATCAGACTAAAATTGAAAAAAAATACAGTTTATGGTTGAGAAGACTTAGTTAGAGGCCATATTGAAGTAAATAGCGATGATATTGGTGATTTTGTGATTGTTAAAAGTGATGGATATCCAACTTATAATTTTGCTGTTGTTGTTGATGATCACCAAATGGAGATTTCTCATGTTTTAAGAGGTGAGGAACATATTACAAATACTCCTAAACAATTAGCTATTTATGAAGCCTTAAATTGACAACCACCAGTTTTTGGTCATTTAACTATTATTACTAACATGGAAGGGAAGAAACTTTCAAAAAGAGATAAAAGTTTAAAACAATTTATTGAAGATTATAAAAATGAAGGTTATCACCCACATGCTATTTTTAATTTTTTATCATTATTAGGTTGAACTTCAAAAGATAGTAAAGAAATAATGTCTCACGAAGAATTGATTGAAAATTTTGATCCTGAAAGATTATCAAAGTCTCCTTCAAAATTTGATATTGTAAAAATGGAATGATTTTCAAAACAATATATAAAAAAAATAGACAATAACTCAATTATTAAAAATATTTTTTCTCCTTTTTCAAAAGAATGAAATGAATTGTTTGTTGAAACATATAAACAATCAGCCGCAACCTTAACTGAAATTAAAAATAATTTAAATATTTATATCAATCCAAAACACGAAACAAATTTATCTATTTTAAATTTAGAGGTAGTAAAAACATTTGAAGAATTGTTAAAAAATGTAGATTTTTCAATAGAAAATATTCAAAAATGCATTGACGAAACTAAAAATAAATTGAACCTTAAAGGAAAAGAATTATTTATGCCGATTAGAATTGCTACAACATATGAAGAACATGGCCCTGAATTAGCTAAAGCAATTTATTTATTCGGTAAAGAAATAGTCTTAGAAAGATTGAAAAAATGAAATTAAAGTACATTTTAACTTCAGAAATTGATAATCAAGAAAAAAAAGTTATCGAAACCAATTTTGTTAACTTTATTGAAAAAGAAGAAGGCAAATATGTTATTTTTGAATTTATTGATGAAAAAAACATGAAATGTAATTTAAAAATTAGCGATGATGAAGTTGAAATATCGTATGCAAAGCAAAGTTTTTTTATGAAAAAAAATCAATTTATTAATAATAAATTAATAATATCTGAAACTGATTTTTTTGACATTCAAGTATATTTAATTAAGGTTATTATTAGTAAAGAATTAGTTAGCTTTACATATGATTTATTGCAAAATAAAAGCATAATTGTTAGAAATACAATAAGTTTAATTTTTCAAAATAATTAAATTATCGTTTTCTATAGCGAAATATAAAGTTTTTTAATTTATAAGCCTTCCAACTTTACTATATTTAGAGTTAGACTAGTTTTTTTAAAAAAGCAGTGTAAGTAATTAAATTTTAAAACTTTAAAAGAAAGACAGCAAGTTTAATTTATAAAATTCAGCCAATTTAATTAAGGCTGAATTTATATTTTTTATTTTTTTTATGTAGTCATAAAAAATTATTTATTCAATTATTTCGTTTGTTCTTTTTTTTTGATTCTTTTAATAATTTATTTCTTTATGAATTGCAGGTGTTGTAATTATATAAATAAACCCCAAAGTCTTTCGAATTTACTTGGTCCAACTTTTGAGTTTATTATATGTTTTAACATATTTGTTATTTTTATTTATTTTTTATTGAGCAATATATATACCAAAATAGTTATTGAGTAAGGCGTAATAATGTGTGGATTTTTAGATTTTATTTATCGCTTATTTTATACAATTTAGTAATCTTGAGATAATAACTATTTTGAATATTGTAATTTTAATCCTTTTAATTTTTTTACTAATTGGTTTAGTATTCTTTTTAAGAATTAAATTTTAAAAAATAAAACCTAATTTAAAATTAAGTTTATGTTTTTATTTTAAAATATTTTGCTTATGTAATTAATAAAGTGTAATAAAATATCTATTATGAATTATAAAATTAGCAAAGCGAAATTTAAAAATAAACTACTTTATTCTATTATTGTTGGATTACCGATAATTTTAGGTCCGATATTTGTATCTTGTAAAAATGAAGATAATAATAAATTAGCTAACGGCAATCAATATAAGAGACTTGATGATTCTCAACTTGCAACAATTCATAATCAGTTTGTTTTCGAGCTAACACCAGAAGCAAATAAAGAATATAATTCAAATGCGAATATTACTCTCTTTAAGTTTGGGAATGTTATTAACAAGTTAAATAAAAAATATAATTCAGGTCATTATGATGATGGGGATAAAATTGCTAATGATCCAGAATTTAAAAAATATTTTAATTTTTATAAACCAGATATATCAAAGATTAGTAAAGTTCATAGAATTGATATTAAATTTGGATTTGACAATTCCACTAAATTAGTTAATTTATATTACGATGTTATTTGTTTTGATTTAAGAATTAACGAAAAAACAAATGAAAAAATTTCTTTAGACTTAGGTGAATAAAAATATAAAAAAAGATTTCTTAAAGCTTTTTAGTTTGAAAGCTAAAGAAATCTTTTTTATTATTTTCGGATAGAGAATTAACTAAATCTAAAATATTATTATCTAAATTAATGCGATTAATATTGTCATAAATATAATTTTTTGCTTCTTGATATTTTATTAAAAATTCATTATGTTGGTTTTTGTTTATTTCTAAAGATATTTGGCTTAGTATATTTTTTAATAAATTCATTATATTTTTAAGTGGTGGCGACGCTAAAGTATCATCATTATTTAAAATTAAATTTTCATTATAAATATATTGCTTGAAATCATTTTTTAATTCATTTTTAAATTCATTTTCTTTTTTGTTTAACATAGCTTCGTTATCAAATTTAAAATTTTCTAAATAAAAATTTAGGTTGGATAATGAATCAATGGCTTGTTCGAAAAAACTTTTAAATTCAAATAAAAGTTTAGAAAATGTATTACCTGATTTTTCAGTTCAAAAATCATTATAATATTTTTCTAAATTTTTTTTATTTTCACTTAAACTTTGTTCTTCTATTAATTCTTTAATTGAGGTTTGGACAATATCATAATTTTTATAAAATGAATAATATGAATAATTAAAAAAACGCATCATTCTTTTTAACTCTAAAGCTTCTTTTTTAATTATCTGGTTAAATATTGATTTTTTTTGGTTTTGATTTGTTTCAAATTCTACATTTTTTGAATTAAAATCTTCTTTTTTACTACAAGAAATAGTAACCAAAGTCGTAATAGGAATTGTTAAAAATGAAATTAATTTAAATTTACTCATTTATAACTCCTTTTGAAATAATTTTGAAATCAAGATTATTTCTACTATTTAATAAATTAGAAACTGTAATTTTTAAATTATAAAAAGGTTGTTGATTTTTCGTTGAAAAACTAAAATCATTTTCTGATATAAATTTGTAAAAATTAAAACTTAATTCAACTTCATTTTCTCTTTGAATAACACTGTCAAGTTCTATTTTTTTAACACCAGTATTTAAATTAGAATTTTGAGTTTCAAGAGCATAGGCTAGAAGATAATTATTTAAATAAGCAGTTAAAATATTTGCAATATCAGAATTTTTTTCAATCTTATTAGTATTTTGGATTTTGATGTAACTTTGAGTTTTAACTAAAGCTTTTTTTATCAAGTCTTTAAATAAAGAAGTATCTGAAAAATCATTTAATTTAAGAGTTTTGAATGATATAGTTTTATTTTTGTGATATATTGCATAATCTTTATTATTAAGTTCATTTATGTCTAAAAGTTTTGTTGCTAAACCTTTTAATAAATGACCGTGATCATCAAAATTAGAACTTAATAATGCATAATCCTTTGTTTCACCATTTTTTTTGTAAACACGTATTATTAATCTAATGATTTGGCTTGTTTGATAATAATTAGTAAATTGGACATCAATAACTTCATATTTTTCATCTTGTTTTTGATATATTTCTGGTATATCGAGTTGTAAACGACTTTTAAATTTTGAAAATAAGTAAACTAGACCGCGCGAGTTTCAATAATCAATACTATTATAACCTTTTATAAATGAATTAATATCTTTACCTAAATCTAAATTTTTATCTTGTTTAATAGTTAAATAGGCATTTTGAACATAATCATTAAATAAAGGCAACTGTTCGTTTAGTCCTTGTTCACCAACACCAAATTTTAAATTTGTGGCATAATTTCTAAATCCATTAATATAAAAAGTTTTTTCCTTTATCTGATTATTTATTATGCTTTCGTTTTGAAAGTTAATTATATCTTTTATTTTAAAAGCTATGTATCTTTGGTTTGAAAAATCATTTTCTTTTACTTCAGCTTTGTTTCAATCAATATCTATTTTTTTTATGTTCAAATCAAATTTATTTAAATATAAAATTAGAAAATTTAAAAATGTTCTTCTAAATATTTCACTATCACTATTTAGCCATGATTCAGCTTGGATAAATTCATTATTAAATAAATATCTTTTTAAATAATTTTTACCTTGACTATTTAATAAATGGTTTGTGTTCATTAAATTATTATTTGTTTTAATATCGTGAACTAAACGAAAAATAATTGTTTGAAAATCAAAAAAATATGGATTGGATACACGAAAATAATCAGTTTCTTTATTTAAATTAGCTAAATAATAAAATCACAAATCTGAAAATCCACCAGCTTTTTTTATCTCGTTAAAATCATATTCAGTAAAAAAATTATTTAAAATGTTAGATTTTGAAATATTAACTTTACTAATTTTAAAGTTATCATATTCTGTTTTTATTTGTTTTCAAGATTCTTTTATTTTAAAAGAAGGTTTGTACTTATTTTGCGAGTCGAATATTAATTCATTTTCTTTAGAAATTTTTTGAACATAATTTAAATAAGTAATTGAACCATCTTTTGCTGGTTTTAAATTATAAAAAATAGGTTCAAAATTATGTAACGTTGCAATCTGAGATAAATTTAATCTTGATAGATATTTAATATTTACTTTTTTTTCATCAATGCTTATTTCATTAGCTATTTTATGCTTACAAGAAATAGAAATTATTGGAAGAAAGAAACTTCCAATAACACCAAATAATAATAATTTTTTCAATTTCATATTATTCATTAGATAAATTTAAAAAAATTGTAGCATTTCCTTCAGTTTGTCTTCCATCCAAACATTTAATTTTAAAATAATAGTAAATATTTCTTTGTTGTGAATCTCACCCAAAATAGCAATGAACTTCATGATTACCAGCAAAATAAACTAAATTAGGAATATAGATATTAAAATATTTTTTAAATTCTTCATTTTTTAGATCACTTGGAGAAAAATTATATCTTTGCGTTGTTTTATTTAGATGTTTTTTGAACAATTTACCAATTTTTTTTCATAACCTTCTCTTATATTCATCTTTTTTTGTTTCATCTTCTAATTTGTTATATTCTTTTTTTTCCTCTTCTGAAAGATCGAAACTAGAATTTTTTATTGTGTGATCAACAACGAGTCTTAACTGCTCACCAATTAGTGAACCATCACGATCTATCGATTTATCTTCAACATCTTTTAATTTAATTAAAGAAATATCAATATCTCTTTTGCTTTCTTTTTCTTTTAGTGGCTCTCCTTCAAGAATTGTTGAATTTGTTTTGCCATTATTTTTTATTGAAGAATCATCATTTGTTGTAGCTATTTGTTTTTCTTCTTTTTTGCAGCTACTTAACAAAATGGTTAATCCTAAAATAGGTGTTAACGTTAGTCCTAATGTTAAAAATTTTAATTTTTTATTTTTTTTCATATTATTTTCTCTACCTAATTTTAATTTATAAGTAATTAAATTATAATTTTTTTATTAATTTTTACAAAAAAAGAGTAATAAATTAAGGCACAAAAAGTTAACAATTTATACATATTTTAACACTATAGTAAATTTTAATTCACCCTAAAGTTTTAGATTGTTTTTTTGCTTCTTAACACTGTTTTGTTGTCATTTTTTGCCAAATTGAAAAAAAAAAAAAAGAAGAAAATTATTTTATAAACATTGAATAAAAATAGTTTTTTATTTATTAAAAATTTTGAAAGGCAAAAATGAAAAAACTAAACAAATTTCTATTATCTTTTGGTTCAGTAGCTTCTTTAGTTGCTTTACCAACAATTTTAGCTTCTTGTGCTGATGAAAAAGAAAAATCTAAAGTAGATGAAGAATTACAAAAAATTAAACAAGAATATGAACAAAAACTAAGTGAATTAAAAACTTTAAAAACAACGTTAGAAGAAAAAATCAAAAAAAGTGATGAAACTAATACTGAATTGTCAGAACAAATAAAAAAAACAAATGAAAAAATTGAAGATTTACAAAAAATGCTTGTACTTAATAAACTTAATGAATCTGAAAAAGTAATGTATAAACTATTTTCAGATTTATTAAATACAACACACGGTAGAAAAGCTGGAAATTTAAATAATTTTAAAAAAGAATTACTTGACGCAACAACAAAAGAAATTAAATTAGAAAACGGAAAAAGATTAACTACAGAGATAGTTGAAAAAAACTTATTATATAAATTTGGAGATGATACAAATAAACCCAAAGAAAATATTTCAAACTATGGTAGCTATTATGCATATGAATATTTAAAGAAACAAATTAAAGATATGGGATATCAAGAATTAGATAATGGGCAAATAACATATCCAGAATACAATAAAAAACAAATAAGCCTTAAAAAACATTATTTAAGTATTTATGATGCGCAAAAGGATAAAGCCGTTATAGATAATATGAACGAAAATATTAAAAAAGATGGCTTTTTTACTAATGGCTTCTTATTTGATTTTAAAGAGAATAATTTAAAAAATAACGTTGGTAACAATATTGTTGTCACAATTAATCCTACCGGTAAAGCTAAGGATAAAAATCCAAAAGATTTCTACATTGTTTCACATTTTGATTCAACAAATAATGTGGGCCCAAAAGGTGTTTCGTGAGGGGCTACCGATAATGCAACAGGAGTTACTGTTAACTTAAGATTATTAAAACATTTTGCTGATGTTGAAAATAGAAAAAAATTAGCTGTTAGATTACATTTAATTTTTGTTGATGCTGAAGAATTAGGAAAATTAGGTTCTTATGCTTTTGTAAATCAATTTTTAACTGGCGAAAACAATGAATTATTAAAAAATTCTTTAGGTATGATTAATATGGATACTGTTGCTGGTGGTGATTATATGTATATTCACTCTCCAAAAACAAGTCCTGATCACGAAGCAGTACTACCCGATTCTAATCTTTCTAAAGAATTACGTGATCTTATAAATAAAGTTTCTAAAGATAGAGCAACTAAATTAAAAGATAATGAACAAGAATTGCAAATTCACCCTCAATATTCAGGTGCATATAAAGAAGGTGAAACAGGGGATTGATCAGATCATGCTCCATTTTACCAAATTGCAAAATTACCAGTTGCTTATGTAGAATCAACAAATTTTTCTATTCTTTCTAAATACGAAGTATATGATGGATATGCTCAAACAATGAATCCTAAAGCGTGAGTTTTAAAAGACGGTACAACGATTCCTTCATTAAAGAAAAGAGTTCTAGAAGATAAAAAAACTGTTGTTTATGACTGACCTGATGGACTTAAAAAAGAAGACTTTGCAATTTTAGGTGATATTTGACATTCAGATTTAGATACATTAGAATGAGTTAACAAAAATATTGGTTCAAAAATTTACAAACAACTTGATACAGTTTTTGAAACCCTTAAAGAATTATTAACTAATAATTTAGGTAAAGTAGAAAATGAAAAAATATCTTACCCAGAATTAAATAAACAACCTGCTATCGAGGAAAGTGAAACAAACGGTTCAGAAGAAAATTCAGATGGACACACAGGAGACGGTGAAGAAGAAAGTTCAGGCAGTAGTGAAGAAGAGACAGTTTAATAATTAAAATAAATAATTTATAAAAAGTAATAACAAAACTAGATTAATCTAAAATTAGGTTTTAATCTAGTTTTTTATTTAACTTTTAAATTAAAAATTAATATAGACATATATTTCATCTTCTAAACAACATTATTTTTTATATATGTGTAAAAATAATGTATTATATTCATATGTTTAAATGGGAATACATATGAATAAATTTTATTCTTGTTTTGTTAGGTTACTTTATTGGTTCAATTAATATAAGTATTATTCTTTCAAAAAAGAAAAATAAAGATATTCGTAAATTTGGTTCAAATAACGCAGGTGCTACTAATGCTTTAAGAGTATTTGGCTTTAAATTTGCTTTGTTAGTTTTTAGTTTTGATTTACTAAAAACATTTATTCCAACAATGATAGCTTTCGGGATAAAAAAAATAATAAATAACGAATATATAATTCCTTTATTTGCTGGTGCTGGAGCATTTATAGGCCATATCATTCCTTGCTTTTTTAAATTTAAGGGAGGTAAGGGTGTCGCTTGCTTTGTTGGTATGATTCTTGCATTTGATTTAATTACATTTTTATTATTTATACTTTTTTATATCATTCTTCTTTACATTATTAAATATGTTTCTTTAACTTCAGTTATTTCAACAATAATTTTTGCTTTTTTTTCTTTTATTCCTTATTATTATTCGACTTGATTTTTATCATTTATAAATTATGATATTCCAAAATGATCGCACAGTTATATTTTAGTTTTTTTATCAGTTTTAATACTATTAAAACATATACCAAACTATATACGATTAGCAAATAAAGAAGAGAAAAAAATCAGTTTTAAAATAAAAAATTAGCAATTAAGATTTTAAAGTGCTAATTTAGTGCTAAAATTATATAATATTAAATATTAAGGAGACTTTTTTAATATTATGGAATTAAAGAATCGTCATTTAGAAATTTTTAAACTAATTGTCGAAATGTTTTTTGAAACTGGTGAGCCAGTCGGATCTAAAAAATTAGTTGAGTTAAAAAAAATTTCTCTTTCTTCAGCAACAATAAGAAATATTATGGCTGATTTAGAAAAAGTTGGATATTTAGAGAAACCACATATATCTGGGGGTAGAATTCCTTCAACTAAAGGATTAGAATATTACACTAAACATATTGCTTATGATCCTAAAAAGTTTTTTAATAAAAATTTAAATGATATTTTAGCTAAAAAGCGTTTAAATGTTAATACAACTTTAGATGAAGCAGCTGATTTAATAAGCAAAATGGCACATTTTACTGTTGTTGCTACTTCAAATAATAAAGATGAAAAACTTAAAAGTATTCAGCTAACACCTTTAGATGCTAATTCAGCAGTTATTGTTATTGTTACGAGTACGGGAAATGTGCAAAATAAATTATTTGATTTTGAAGATGGCATTGTTTTAAATGACTTAAGAATAGCTGTTAGATTATTTAAAGAAAGGCTAATTGATACACCATTAATTCACTTAGCTTCTAGAGTACAGGCTTTAGTTCCATTATTTAAAGAAAAAATTGGAAATTATGAAAGAATAATTGAAAAATTCATTAAAACTATTTTTGTTTTTGAAGAAAAAATTCAAAATAAAACATATAACAAAGATGCTATGATCTTATCTAAGAATATTTCAAGAGAAGAATTAGTTGTTTTACTAGAGTTAATCGAAAAACATTCGGTTTGATCAACAATTGAAAATAATTTAGATGAAGACAGTAAAATTAGACTTGATTTTTCACGAGAAAATTTAAATATAATTAGTAAAAAAATAGATTTTGAGAATGATCAAAATATTAAAGAAATATCAATAATGGGCCCAAAAAATATTGATATTGAAGAAACACTTGAAGCATTAAATGTTTTATCAAAATTAGTTGCTAAAGGAGGAAAATAAATGAATTGAAATTTTAAAAAATTAGATAAAGTTACTTTCGAATTAGTTGAACAGGAAAATAAAAATATTAATAAAAATAAATATACATATATTTGAGAATATGATGAAATTGATCCTTTAATTTTGGAAATAATAAAAAAAGGCAAGGATTTTGATAATGATCAAAAAACTATAAAAATAAAGAAAAAAACCTATTATTTAAAATTAATTTCAAATAAAAAACTTGATTTTAAAACTAAAGAATTAATTGATAAAAATATTTATTTACAAACCTTAATTTCGGATTTTAAAACAAAAGATATTGAAAATCAAAATCAATTAAATAAATTAAATAACGAAATTGAAATACTTAAAATTAAGGCTATTAATGATGCTAATAAATTTAAAGATGAAATTTTAAATATTCAAAAAAAAGCACAAGAATTAATAAACGAACATAAAAGTAAAACAAATGATCATCAAAATGAACAAATAAAAGAGGCTAAACTTTACGCTCTTCAATCATTTATGGAAGATTTGATTCAGCCACTTAATAATTTCGAAATTGCAATAACTGCTGCTTCTAAAATTGATAATGATGTTTTAAAAAACTTTATTATTGGTTTTAATATGTTATACAAACAAATTGAAAATGTTCTAAAGGATTTTGGTCTATTTAAAATAGAACCAAAAGTAGGTGATATATTTGATTCAAATCTACATCAAGTATATGAAATAGTAAATTCAGATCTTGATAAGGATACAATTTTAGAAGTAAAAAATATAGGTTATAGACTCCACGATCGAACTATTAAACCAGCATTAGTTATTGTTGCTAAATAATTCTTATTGTTTTCTTAAATAATAACCTAAATTTTGTTT
The DNA here is from genome assembly GCF_000828855.1 of Metamycoplasma canadense. Classification (NCBI taxonomy): domain Bacteria; kingdom Bacillati; phylum Mycoplasmatota; order Mycoplasmoidales; family Metamycoplasmataceae; genus Metamycoplasma; species Metamycoplasma canadense. The sequence goes on from NZ_AP014631.1 coordinate 152,390, forward strand.
AAACAATACAATTTTAAAAAAGAAAAGAGGATATAATGAAATTACCATTTATACCAGTTAAAAAGCAAGTTCTTTTACCTTATCAAGTTGAAGAAATTAGAGTTGGAAAACCTAATTCTGTTATTGCAATGAATGTAGCCTTAGAAAGCAAAAAAAATAAAAATAAGATAGTTATTGCTTTTTTAAAGGATGAATATATTTCAGTAACTAATATTACTAGCAAAGATATGATAGAAGAATATGCTGTTTTAGCAACGATTAAATCTGTGAAAGAAAAAGATGGAATTTACAATCTAACATTAAATTGCGAAGGAAGAGTAAAAATTGATAGCATTTTTCTTAAAAAAGAAGAAATGGGAGATGAAGATGAACTAGTTTTAAATACTTCATTTGAGAAAGTAATAAATGAAGAAGATTTAATAACTTTTGAAAAAATCGAGGAATCATTAAAATATTTAGATTATGCTGCAACTAAAATAAGTAAATCTTATAATGAATTGGGTAATTTTTCAGGAGTATATGATTATAAAAAAATTATTGATGAATTTATTTTAGATTTTAAAAATGAATTATTTAGTTCTAAAGCTAACGAATATAAAGAAAAACATTTAGACGCCGCTGCTTGATTAGCTATTAAGCCAATTAAAAGTGTATTTAAAAGAAATGAATTAATTTCTTTTTTTAGTAGCATAACTAGTGATGATTTAATTAAAAAAATTGCTCAATTTTTCTTAACTAAAACTCAAGAAAAGATAATTGAAACTGAACTTGACAAAAAAATGACTGAAGAAATGGAAAATTCTCAAAGAGATTTTCTACTTCGTGAAAAAATGAAACATTTAAGAGAAATGTTAAATGACGAATCAATTAATAGTGCAGAAAAAATAGAAAAAGATAATGAAGAAAGCAAAAGATATCCTAAATATGTTTTAGAAGCCTTAAAGGCAGAACAGGCTCGTTTAGCAACAATGATGGCTTCAAGTCCGGAAGCAAATATTTCAAAAACATTTATTGATTTAATTTTATCATTACCTTGAAGAAAAGTAAGTAAGGAATTAATCGATATTAATCATGTTAGAGAAGTTTTGGATAAACATCATTTTGGGTTAAATAAAGCTAAAGAAAGAATTTTAGAATTTATTTCTGTTTTAACACATACAAAAAGTAAAAATAAAGATGATGAATATTTAACTATTAAAAATGATGAAGAACATTTTATTGATACAAAATTATTTGTTCATAAAACCGGAGATACATTTAATAATCCAGTTAACAATATTCCAATTTTAACTTTAATTGGTCCTCCAGGAACAGGGAAAACGACTCTTGCTAAATCAATTGCAGAAGCTTTAAAACGTAAATTTATTAAAGTTTCATTAGGTGGAGTTAAGGATGAAAGTGAAATAAGGGGTCATAGAAAAACATACGTTGGTGCTATGCCAGGAAAAATTATTTCAGCTATCAAAAAGGCAGGAGTTTCAAACCCAGTTATTTTATTAGATGAAATTGATAAAATGTCATCTGATTTTCGTGGAGATCCAACTAGTGCAATGCTAGAGGTTTTAGATCCCGAACAAAACGCTAATTTTCAAGATCATTATTTAGATTTAGAATATGACTTATCAAAAGTTTTATTTATTGCAACAGCTAATTATTATGAAAATATTCCAGCTGCATTAATTGATCGTGTTGAACTCTTAGAATTATCAACATATACAGTTGCTGAAAAATTACAAATTGCAAAAGAACATTTAATGCCTAAGGTTTTAAGTCAAAATGCTTTATTACCTTCACAAATTCAAATATCAGATGAAATACTAGAATTTGTAATTAGATCATATACACGTGAAAGTGGTGTTCGTGAACTAAAAAGAATTTTAGATAATATCGCAAGAAAAATTGTTGTTCAAATTCTTGACAAAAAAATAGAAAATGACTTTGTTGTTACAAGAGAAATTGTTATTGATTTTTTAGGTCCAATCAAATTCGAAGATGATGAAAATGAAAATAAAGATCAAATAGGTGTTGTGAATGGACTTGCTTATACAAGTTTTGGAGGCTCAACATTAGCAATAGAAGTAACAACTTTTAAGGGTAAAGAAGGGTTAAAATTAACTGGGCATTTAAAAGATGTTATGAAGGAATCGGCTCAAATTGCCTTAGCTTATGTAAGATCAAATGCTGAAAAATTTGGTATTGATTTTGATTTTGAAAATAAATCAATTCATATTCACGTTCCAGCGGGCGCAATACCAAAAGATGGTCCTTCGGCTGGGGTTACATTTACAACTTCAATAATTAGTGCACTATCTAAAAAACCTGTACCAGCTAATATAGGAATGACTGGTGAAATAACCTTAAGAGGAAAGGTTTTACCAATTGGAGGGCTTAAAGAAAAATCTCTTGCTGCCTGTCAATTTGGTATTAAAAAGATTTTTATTCCATATGATAATGAAAAGAATTTAATAGATGTCCCAGAAGAAGTTAAAAAACAAGTTACATTTATACCTGTTAAATATTACGAAGAAATTTTTGAATATATTTTTAAAAAATAATTATTTTTTTAAATAAAGTAATATCAAAATACATAATTTATTAGTTAATTTTTAAAATTAAAAATATAAAAAATCAAGCTTTTTTAAGATAGCTTGATGCTACATTGTAAGTTCAAGTGCAACACAAATAAAGTAAAATTTAGTTGTGTGCAGCTTGAACTTTTTTAATTATTATTTTTTATTTTTAAAAAAGAAAAAAGCTCCATAACGGTCAGGAACTTCATATGAATTATACTACTAAAAAATATACGCACATAACAAAAAGTGATAGAGAAGCAATTTCAAATTATTTAGAGATAAATTTGTCTTTAAGAAAGATTGCAGAAATATTACAAAAGAGCCCTTCAACAATAAGTAGAGAAATTAAACGAAATTTAGATAAATATGGTAATTATTCGCCATATTATGCAAATATTAAAGCTCAACGGCGTCATTATCATAAATACTATTTTAAATTTTTGAATAGTAAATACAGTAAATTTTGTGAAATATTTCAAAAAAAATTTGATAAAAAATTTTATGGAGTAAAACTAACTCATAAATATATAAAAGATAATTTTAAAATTAAAATTCCTTGTTTAAAAACTATATTCAATTGAATAAAAAGCAATAAATGAAATATTAAAAGATCTAATTTATTACGTTCATACTATAAAAAAGGTGGTAAAAGAACAGGAAGTGTTATAAAAAGACTTGTTAAATCAGCAGATTTTGTTTTCCCTATTTGAACAAGACCCAAGTCAATTGACCGCCGTGAAGAATTCGGACATTGAGAAGCTGATCTAATTATTGGTAAAAGAGCTACGGGTTATAACAATATTTTAACTTTTACTGAAAGAAAAACAAGAGTTGGTTTTGCTATTTTAATACAAAGCAAAAATTCAATGAAAGTAAATGCTACAATAAAAAAACTTATTGAAGATAATGAATTGATTGTAAAATCAATAACTGTTGATAATGGTATTGAGTTTGAAAAAATAGGAATATTGGGAAAATGACTTAATACAAAAATATATAAAGCCGAGCCATATGCATCATTTCAACGAGGGTCTAATGAGCATTGAAATGGTCTTATTAGAAGAGAATATAAAAAAGGATTTGATTTTAATCAAATAACACAAGAAATGTTAGATGAAATTACTAAAAAAATAAATAATATGCCTCGTGAAATTTTAAATTGAAAATCAGCAAACGAATTATTTATAAATGCTAACTATTATGGTCTTGTTTGATAATTAAAGTTACAAAATTCTAACCTCTTTTGCAAAGAGGTATTTTAGTTTTGTTATATGTTAAATTTCTACTCCCGAACCCTCTTATCAAGAGGACTTCTAACCCCAAACCCCTTTCAAAAGGAGCTTTCAAAATAAAATATAAATAATTTTAGAAAAAAATAATAAAATAAAAAAAAGCCAAGCAACTAGTGTTGCACTTGGATTTACTTTTTAGGATCAAGCTTTTTTAAGATAGCTTGATTTTAATTTTAAAAATAAATTATTTTAAATTAACAAGATATTTTAATGTTCTTATATATTGGTTTACAAATGAAGATTCGTTGTCATATCATGCATAAACTTTATATAATTTTTTACCATCAACTTCTAATACCTGTGTTAATTGTGCATCAAATATAGAACCTGCTGTTGAACCAATAATGTCACTTGAAACAATAGGATCTTCAGTATAAAATAATGAATCTGAAGAATGTTCTTTTATAGCTTTATTAATTTCTTCAACTGTAGTATCTTTTTTAAGTTCAACTGTAACATCAATAATTGAACCTGTAATTGTAGGAACTCTTAAAGCAAGACCATTCATTTTTCCTTTTAATGAAGGTATAACTTTTCCAATTGATTTAGCAGCCCCGGTTGTTGTAGGAATCATGTTCGAACCAGCTGCTCTAGCTCTTCTTAAATCTGAGTGTGGAGCGTCTTGCAATCTTTGATCTGCGGTATATGAGTGAACTGTTGTCATATAACCTTTTTCAATACCAAATTCATTTTCTAGAACATTTAAAACTGGTGCTAAACTATTTGTTGTACATGAAGCTCCAGAAACAATTAAGTCATCTTTTGTTAAAATATTTTCATTAACTGAGTAAACAATTGTTTTAACATCTGAACTCTTAGAAGGTGCAGTAATTAAAACTTTTTTTGCTCCAGCATTAATATGTAATTGAGCAGCTTCTGTTGTTAAAAATCTTCCTGTTCCTTCAACAACAACGTCAACATTTAATTCTTTTCAAGGTAATTGTAATGGGTCTTTTTCACTAAAAATTGGTAATTCTTTTCCATCAACAATAATTGATTTTTCAGTGCTTGTTACATTGTGTGTAAATGTTCCGTGAGCTGTATCGTATTTTAGTAAGTGAGCAAGAGTTTTGGCGTCAGTTAAATCGTTGATTGCAACAACTTCTAATTCAGGATCGTTTCAAATGTTTCTAAAAATTAAACGACCTATTCTACCAAAACCATTGATAGCTATTTTCGCTTTCATATTTTCTCCTTGTTGTTATAAAAATTAAAAAATAAACTAAACTAAAAAATAATATTTTAATATATTTTAATATTATAGCCTTAATTTAGAAAACTTTAAGTTTTAAATTTTATTTTAGAATTTTATTACATATTATTGTTTATATTTTTTATAAAAATTTATCTTTTTTTTAAAAAAAATCCCTTATAATATGTTGGTTAATTAAAAAAAATAAAAATCATAAATTTTATTTTTTCTTGTATTCGAAAATTTAAATAAAACAATTATTATAAAAATAAAAAATATAAATAAATTATAAGGATGTTTATAAGTTATGAAAAAATCTACAAAGAGGAAAATAATAAAGGCCTTGGTGATTTCTTCTATTGTTAGCTTAGTTAGTACAACAGCTACTTTAGTTATAAATTTAAATAAATTAAGTAATGAAGAAATTAAAAAAATTATTTCAGATATTGAATTAGAAACTAAAAAAAATAATGATGAAATAAACCTTTTAGATGCAAATTATAATTCAGTTGATACTTTAAAAATCGCTATTGAAAACGCCTTAAAAAATCTAGAAATTTTTAAAAAGTCACTTACCCTTTTAAACAAGGAAGATTATTTAAAATATGAAAAAATTCAATTGGTATTAAATAATTTAAAACAAAGTATTAGTAATTTAGAAACTAAAATTGAAACTTCAAAAATAAGATTAAATCAAAATATAAAAAATCTAGACAACGTTGTTCAAAATGCGAAACAAACCTCGGAAAAAGCTATCCAAAGATTAGAAAGTACATCAATAATTAATGTGCCGGGGTTAAACGAAGCTAATCTTGAATTGCAAAACGCTTTAAGAGAAGTCGAAGAAGCCAAAAAGCAAGCTAAAGATTCAAAAAATCATATTGATAATTTAGTAAAAATTAGTCAAAAAGTTCAAAAAGCTGACCAAAAAGTTAAAAAACTAATTAAAGAATCTGAAGGATTAACAAAAGAACAATTAAAAGATAGACAAATTGAGGAAATCGAAAACCACATCAATTTATTAAATGTAAAAATTGATAATTCAAATAAGGAAAATTTATCTTTAACTGAAATTAAGAAATTAATCGATGTTTTTGAAAAAACATTGCCAGTTGCAATTGATGCAAAAGATTATATTAAACGCTTCGATGATGAAGATTTATTAAATAAAAACAGTGAGTTAGAAAAAGTTATTTTGGAAGCTGAAGAAGTTTTAAAAACTTTAAAACAAAAAGAAGAAAATTTAAAAAATAAAATTAACGAAAGTTTATTGAATATTGAACAAAAAGAAAATGATTCTAAATCTAAAATTAATTTAAGCCAAGATTTTGATACTTTAGAAAATGAATTTAATGAAGCTAATTTGCGTCTTTTAAATGAAATTAAAAATCTTAAAAATCAAATTGAAAATAGTGACTTTGAAGAAGCAAAAAATAAACTTGTCGAAATTGAAAATAAAAATAAGCAAAACAATGAAAACTCATTAAACAAACTAAAACAAATAGTTTTAGATGATTTAAATTTAGCAAAATATTTAACCGAAGAGCAAACATCTGAATTTAAAAAAATAATAAATAACACTAAAAATCCAACAGAATTAAAAGATATTTCTAAAAAAATAAAATTAGATAATGAAAAAGCCAAAGAAATACTTGAATTAAACAAGTATAGAAACGAAGTTAAAAACTTACTTAACTCTGAAAATATACATTTATCACAAGACCAAAAAAACAGTTTTAATTTATTATTAGATCAAGAAAACGATCGCCAAAAAATCGATAAAATTAAAAAAGATTTTGAACTTGAAAATAAAAAAATAAATGCAATTAAAGAAATTGAAGAATTATTTAAAAATGAGTCAGATAAAAAATCTGGATTTGAAGAACAAATTAATAAACAAACCGACATCGATGAAATCGATGCGATTTTATTCGAAGCAAAAGGCGAACAAATCAAGGTTTTAATTTCAAAAGCTAAAGCAAATGTTAATAAATTAAATTGAATTGGAGATAAAGAAAAAGGTTTAGTTAAAAAAGAATTTGATAATTTAAAAACTGAAAATCAAATACAATTTAACCTTAAAGAAATTGAGCAAAAAAATATCGATAAAGAAACATTGTTTAATTCTAAAATTAAGAATTCAGAAGAATTTGAAGAATCTTATATAGATAAAATAAAAAATGATTTTATTAATGAAATCGATAAACAAAAATATATAACAATTCAAGAAGAATTTACAAAATTAGAAGAATCTAAAAAACAAATCAAACAAAGAATAGAAAAAGAATTAAATTTCTTAGGTGATTTAGATAAAAATAAATTTATTAGTGATCTAAAACCTAAAACAGATTTAATTGAAACAAAGAAAATTGAGCAAAATGCTTCAGAACTTAATTCTTTTAAACAAAATTTAATTGAGAATCTTAAAAAACTTTCTAATTTAGAAATTCAAGAAAAAAATGAGGCTGAAAATAAAATTAAAAATGCTATCTCGAAGGCCGCAGCACAACAAATTTATGATGACTTATTATTAAAATCTCAAAAAGAAAGCATTAAAAAAGAATTAGATACCTTAGAAGATTTAGGCAGTGATAAGCAAAAACTTTTATCTTCAATCGCTACTTCAAAAAACAAGCAAGATTTAGATACAATTCTTAAAAACGCTAAGGAAAAAAACGATTTAAATAAACACAAGAAAGAAACAATAAATAATATTAAAAAATTAAATTTAATTTCTGAAGACAAAAAGAGAAAATATGAAGAAGAAATTAATAAACAAGTTAATAAAAACGGAGTTTCTTCAGTGTTTAAACAAGCTGAAGAGTTAAATAATTACAAAAAAGGAAAAGAAGCTAATAATTTAAATTTAAATGAAATTTGAAATGAAACAACCAAAAAAGAATTTAATAAAAAATTAGTAGAATCTGAAACAAAAGAAAAAGTAGACAGTCTGCTTGAAGAATATTCAAATTGAAATAAAAAAGTTGTCGATGCTAAAAGCGAAATTCAAAATTTAAATAATTTATCACAAGAAGAAAAAGATAATTTTAAAAATCAACTTAAAGGCAAAAACGAAAAAGAAATTCAACCTATTATTGATAACGCACGTGAACTAGATAATTTAGAAAAATCTAAAAAAAGAGTTTCTGAAATTGATAAATTAGAATATTTAACTAAATCTGAAAAAAATGACTTTAAACAATCTATTGAAAGCAAAAATGAAATATCAGATATTGAAAAAGAACTAGAAAATGCAAGAAACCTTAATGAATCAAAAAAGAGATATGCTGATGAAATAGAAAAATTATCACTTATTTCTAATAAACAAAAAAAACAAGGAATTGCAAATATAAAACAAAAAATTGGCATCGAAGAAGCTAAAAACGAATATGAAATTTTAAAACTACTAAATGATAAAAAAGAACAATTAAAACAAGAAATTGATTCATCAATTAAATTAACTCAAAAAAACAAGCAAGATTTAATCCAAAAATTAAAATTAAAAGAAAATAATGACCAAATTGAAAACTTAAGAATTCAAAAAAATAATCAAGAAAAAGAATTAGAAAAAAATAATCAATTAATTGGTTCATTAAATAATATTAAAAATAAAATAAAACAAATTTCTAAGGAAGATAATTTAGAAATTAATAACATATTATCTTCTTTAACCGATTTTATAACAAAAAATCAAGTAAATAAGAATGACGATACATACGAAAATTTAATTAATAAAAATAAAGTTTTAGAAAATAATACGCAATTAAAATTTGATGAATTTAATAAAAAGATGTTAAATATATTTTCAAAAGGAAATGAAATTATATTCAAAACAGAAAATTTACATAAAAAAGATAAGCTACTTAGTTTACAAAAAGAGCTTGAAAATACTTTAGACACATACGAAAAAATAAAAAATGATTTTTTATTAATTATTGGAAATAATAAGATTAAATTAAATGAATATCAAAAAAATCTAGATAAAGCTGAAGAAGTTAAAGAAACAATTAAAGAGCGTATTAAAATAACCGATTTATATAATACTTTACAAGATAAAATTAATACAACCGATTATTTACCAAAATATTTAAAAAAAATATATTTAGCTGAAGTTGATTCTCATTTGGCACAACCTACTGCTAATGAAGTAGAATTCCAATTATTAAATTCCAAAATTGAAGAAGATATTGAAAAAAATAAAAAAAATAAAGATGATTTTAACGATAAAATAAAAAATTTAAAAAATAATGTTGATCTTTTAAAACGTCCTGTTAATAGCAGACGTGAAATAAAACATCATAAAGAAATATCAAAAAAATTTAATGATTTAGCTGAAAGATATGAAAAAAATTACGATGAATATTTTGAAGACCCAAATAGAAATGAAGAATCTTTATATCCTTGAGTTAATATGGCAAATACATCTTTAGAAATATATTCAAAACCATATAAAGAAATTTTAGAATATATTAATTCTGATAAGGCATACTTAGAATCTGATAAAAGAAAAGCTTGAGATTTTTTTGAAAGTAAAACTCACGAAATTAGAGAAAAATTATTAAGTGATAGTTCAGATTATGGCTATATTGAAGTCAATAAAAAACGTTTAATAGAAGATCCAATAAAAGAAACTAAGAAATTTATTTTTGAAAGTGCTATAAATCAATTGCTTGATAAGAATGTAATAGATAAAAATGGAAAATGGACATATAATTTTGATATTTATTCAAAGAATAATTCAGATGATATAAATACAATTTCTATTAGAAATATTCAAAAACTTATTCCGGGTTATCCAAAATTACAAGTAAAATTTAATACTGCCGGCATAAATTATTTTTCATCAGTAGCGCATGGGCATGGGGTAAATTATATAAAAGGAAAGAGAATTCATGCAAATTATGAATTTAGTAGTGGTGATGAAGATAATTTTGTAGTTAGAAGTGAAAACAGCATAATAAACTATTTTAAAAAATAAGCAAACCATTGTGATTTGCTTATTTTATTTAAATGAATTTTCGATAATTTTAATAGCTTTAGCAACTCCAGATTTTTTATATGAAGGAGCTACTCAAGAAGCTTGAACTTTAATATTTTTTAAGGAATTTTTCATTGCTATAAAAGCCCCAACGTAAGGTATGGTAGATGTATCATTTCCTGAATCGCCAAAATGTACAGCATCTTTTGGATTTATGTTTAGAAGTTTTGAAACAAATTCAATACCCCTTCCTTTGTTAGCATTAATATCGTTTATTTCTATTGCGTATCCCTTAGAAACGATATGTAAAGAAATATTTTTAAATTTTTCAGATAATTCATCAACTAATTTTTTAATGTTTTTTTTGCTGGTTCCAAAAGTAATTATTTTTGTTAAATTAGTTATTTGTGGAATTTCATCGTATGTTTTTTGTTCTAATTTTTTAATTCAAGGTCTAAAAATTCTTAATTTTGATGCTGTTCCATAAATAATATTGCCACTATTAAAAATAAAGAATAATTTTTTTTCTTTTAGGATTTCAGTTATTTGCATAACTGTATCTTTTTTAATTTCATGTTTAATTAAAATTTTTCCTGTGTTGTCAACAATAAGACCACCATTTTGACAAATGACATAAGGTGAATTTGCTTTTTTTGCTAGATCTAGCACAAAATCTGATGCATAACGACCAGTAGCAATTATAAAAGGTATTCCATTATCATTTTTTTGCTTAAGAATATTTAAATTATCTTTACTAATACTTTCTTTAGTTTTTGGTAAGTCTAAAAGAGTGCCATCTAAATCTGTAAAATAAGCTTTTGGTTTAAAATTAATCATAATTAAATTATTTTTCTAGTTGTTTTTTTAATTCTTCAGCTGGCATATAACCCTTTGTTGAATTAATTAGACTACCATTTTTATAGTAGAATAATGATGGAATACTTGAAACACCCATTTCACGTGCAAATTCAATGTTTTGGTCTACATCAAAATCAAAAACATTAATATCTTCATTTTCTTCAGTTAAACGTTTTAATTCAGGTTCGATCATTTGGCAAGGAGGGCATCAAACAGCTCTAAAAGCTACAATCGCCTTGCCGTTTAAGTGTTGATTGTTTAATTCATTTTTTAATAATTTTTTATACATTTTTTCTCCTTCATTTTTTTATTTATTATTAGAAAATTATTTTTTACATTAATAAGACTTTGCAAAAATTACTACTCTATTTGTTTTTTTGTTTGTATAAAAACAATCTTCAGAATTTATTTCAATATCTAAATTAAATGGCATACAACGGGTAGAAGCGCCAGTTTCTTCTTTAATTTTTTCTTCATCATTACCATCACCAGCAAATTTAGTAATAACTCAATTTCCATTTTCGATAAGAGTTTTAAATTCCTTATAATTATTAGCAATTTTTATATTTTTTATTAATCTTTTTTTAGCTTCATTATATAGGTTTTCTTGAATTTCATTAAGAATATTGATTGTAGTTTCTTTTATTTTTTCTAGAGGTACATAAATTTTTTCAATTGTATCTCTTCTTACAAATAAAACTTTATTCTCATTTAAATCTCTTGGACCTATTTCAATTCTTAATGGGGTGCCGTGAATTTCTGAATTAGCAGCCTTAAATCCAGCATTTTTATTTGTTGAATCGATTTTTGCACTAATTCCAACTTCATTTAAAAGATTATATATTTTTTTAGCTTCTTTTGAAATTCTTTCATCTTTTGAAGCAAATAGCTCAATAATATCAACTTGTATAGGTGCAATTTTTGGTGGAATAATTATTCCTCTATCATCACCATGAGTCATTATTAAAGCTCCTAGCAATCTAGTAGATACTCCCCATGAAGTTCCATATGCATGTTCAATTTTATTTTTTGTATTTTTAAAACTAATGTCAAATGCTTTAGAAAAATTTTGTCCTAAGTAATGGCTTGTTCCGGCTTGCAGAGCCTTGCCATCTTTCATCATAGCTTCAATTGTAAAAGTGTAATCAGCCCCAGCAAATTTTTCATGTTCTGTTTTTTGACCTTTTACTACTGGAATTGCTAAAAAATCCTTGACAAAATTAGTATATACATCTAACATTTGAGTAGTTAAATTTTCTGCCTCTTCTTTATTGTTGTGGATTGTGTGTCCCTCTTGTCATAAAAATTCTCTAGTTCTTAAAAATGGATTTGTTGTTTTTTCTCATCTTAAAACATTTACTCATTGATTATAAATTAATGGTAAATCATTATAAGATTCAACCTCATTTTTAAAAAAATCGCCAAACAAGACTTCACTTGTGGGTCTTATAAAGAATTTTTCATTTAGTTTTCTTCCACCAACTTCAGTAACTGTCGCTAATTCAGGATTAAAGCCCGTGATATGGTTTTTTTCTTTGTTTAAAAGACTTTCAGGAATTAAAAGAGGTAAATTTACATTTTGAACGCCAATTTTCTTGAACTGACTATCTAAATTTAAACGGATGTTATCTCAAATTCCAAATGATAAAGGTTTAAAGATTATTGAACCCTTTGAAGAACCATAGGCCATTAAATCACCATTTTGAATAACATCAGTATATCACTTAGCAAAATTTTCTTTTTGAGTTGTAATTTTTTCTAATTTTTTCACAAATTAAATTATATATTTTTAATTTAATTTATATATTTAATTTTTACATTAATAAATATTAAATAATATATTTTATTTCAAAAATAATTACATTAATTTTTATTATTCTTAAATTAAGACTTATATCTTAGTTTTTATAGAACTTTTATTTTTATTTAAGGCTAGATTTATAAAAAAAATTTTTTTAATGTTAGCATAAAAAAATATGCGCGAAAATGTGTCACGAATGTTATAAATTATTTTTTTATATTTTTTTGTTGTCATTCCAAAAAAGATATTTTATTGTTAAAAATATTTTTTCTGAGTATTTTTTTGGTTTTTTTGCCAAAACAAAATAAAAAAACTTTCTATAATGATTGAATAGAATAAGCTTTATTCACTATAAAAAAGATGAAAGGAAAAATATTAAGAATATGAGAGCGTATAATGACCAGTTAAAATTAATTTTAGTTAGAGATATCTTGAAAACAGATTTAGCAAATAAAATTACTGGATATGTTCTAAAGCCATTAATTGTATAAGTATTTTGTTAATTATTCGATGTTCTCTAATTCGTTCTAATTGTTCTAAAAATAAGAAAAAATTTATTGTCCCTATTTTAACCATGGTTTCACTTTTTGTATTTTGTGTAGTACTATTATTATGTCTATAACTTGGCGTTTTTAAAATTCCAAATGATTTAAAGGATTTAATAAAGGAAATAGAAAAAATTAAAAAAGACTTACGTATAGATGAGTTAATTGATACTCTAATATAAAGAAGAACAAAAAAGTCAATACCACACGGTGTTGACTTTTTCTATTTTTAAGGCGTATTTTAGCCTGGGTTTATAATAAACTAATTAATTATTTTAATTAATAATCTGTTATTTTTAATGGACTTTTTAAATAGTGTTTTTTATCATTATCGTTAAATAATTCAATTAATGAATATTCTCCATTTGGTTTTAAAAATTCTTGGAATGAAAGATTGACAAAAAAGTGATGATTCCTTTCTGTATAATAGTTAAAATTAACATTATATAATTTTCCGTCTGGTGCTTTTATTTTACCAACAATTTTTTTCTTTTTTAATTCATCCACATTTATTAAAGGTGTTATTCTTATTAATACATTATATTCTTGTGTGCTTCTATGTGCAGAATGAATTGTTACAACTTTATCTTCATATTCTTTAGCTTCATCTGTTTTTTCAGCTTTTTCAAGTTTTTCTTTTTCTTCAGTAGCTTTAGTTTTAGCAGCTTCAATTTTTTGTTTGAACTCAGTGTATTTTTCTAAACTAGCTTCAGTTTGTAAACCTTGTTTTGCTTCGTTAATAACTTTTTCTAATTCAGTTTTAATTTGAGCAAATTTATCACCTTCTAATGACTTTAGAAGTTCAGTTGCTTCTTTTTCTAAAGTATCATATTGTTTTTTAGCTTCATCTGTTTTTTCAGCTTTTTCAAGTTTTTCTTTTTCTTCAGTAGCTTTAGTTTTAGCAGCTTCAATTTTTTGTTTGAACTCAGTGTATTTTTCTAAACTAGCTTCAGTTTGTAAACCTTGTTTTGCTTCGTTAATAACTTTTTCTAATTCAGTTTTAATTTGAGCAAATTTATCACCTTCTAATGACTTTAGAAGTTCAGTTGCTTCTTTTTCTAAAGTATCATATTGTTTTTTAGCTTCATCTGTTTTTTCAGCTTTTTCAAGTTTTTCTTTTTCTTCAGTAGCTTTAGTTTTAGCAGCTTCAATTTTTTGTTTGAACTCAGTGTATTTTTCTAAACTAGCTTCAGTTTGTAAACCTTGTTTTGCTTCGTTAATAACTTTTTCTAATTCAGTTTTAATTTGAGCAAATTTATCACCTTCTAATGACTTTAGAAGTTCAGTTGCTTCTTTTTCTAAAGTATCATATTGTTTTTTAGCTTCATCTGTTTTTTCTTTAGAAATTGTTGGATTTTGAGGAGAAACAATAGACTCATCTCCTAAAGGTTTTTCATTATTACCTTGAGATTTTTGTTCAAGTTTGTTTATTTGTTTTTCTAAATCTACAATTTTTTTAGCAGCATCATTTAAAAGTTTTTGTAAATCTTTTTTGTTTTTTTCTTTTTGTGACATTGAAGAAATTAAAGTATCAATTTTAGTTTTTAATGCATTATATTCGTTTTTTATTTTTTCAAGTTCTTCATTTTCTTTTGGAGTTGTTTCTTTTTTATTATCACAAGCCGCTGATATTATTGGCAATGTGGTTAAAGGAGCCAAAAAACCAAAAGTTAATAAAAATTTCTTTAGTTTTTTCATTTATATCAATTTGCCTTTCATTTTTTTAAACTTTATATCCCTTTAATTATTCCTTTTTTTTTTTTTTTTCAATTTGGCAAAAAATGATAGAAAATGGTATTACAAAATATAAAAAACGTTTAGAAAACTTATTTCTTATTAAAAATTATTTATAGTAAATTTTAAAATTAATATATAGAAACAATAAATAAAATAGATAAGAATTGTTTTAACTTTTATATTTTTGATTTTTTTTGAGTAACAAAAAAAGCTAAAAATTATTTTTAATTTATAAAAAGTAAATAGTTTAAATAGCTATAAAATAACTAAGAGTTTAAAAAGATAATGCATAATTATATTTTTTCAATAATAATAATAATAATTTTAAAATTTAATCAATTCTAAAATAAAAAACATCATAGTATTTTACTATGATGCTAAGATGGTGGATAAATTATCATTTTTTTTATTTATTTTTTAGTTTAGTTGTTTATATTAATTGATCAAAAATATCTTCTCCTGTTTCAGAAATAGGGACATTAAAATTTCTTGCAACAATATTTCCAGCTGTTCCTAAACCATTTAATACTCCAAGAATTTTAGGTTTTTTAAATGATTTTGAATAAATTGTTAAAGGAAGAGCTTCACGTGTATGATCAGGGCCAAATGTAGGATCATTTCCATGATCGGATGTCATGATTAATAAATCATCTTTCTTCATAGCATTAATTAATTTTGCTAATTTGATATCTAATCTTGAAACATTTTGACTATATCCAATCGGATCTTCACGATGTCCATAGTGGCTATCGAATTGTACTAAATTAACAAAAATAAGTTGATTTTCTGAAGATGATGAAGCAATATCAATTGCAATGTCCATGTTTTCATCGTCTGATGCTGGTCCATAAACTTTATTTATTCCGACACCAGTAAAAATATCATTAATTTTACCGATAGCAACAACCTCAACTCCCGAACTTTTTAAATCTTCTAAAATAATGTGTCCGGTTGGTTTGTTTGCAAAATCGTGTCTATTAAAAGTTCTTGTAAATTTTCCATTTTCATAAACAAAAGGTCGTGAAATAACTCTTGCTACGTTTCATTCAGGTTTTGATGAACAAATTGATCTTGCTTTTTTAGCATATTCAGTAAGTTTTTCAACACCAAGAGTATTTTCATCACCAATAATTTGCAATGTTGAATCTGGAGAGGTATAAATTATCATATCTCCTTTTTCTATATGTTGTTTACCTAGTTCAGCTAAAATAACTGTTCCTGAAGCATTTCTATTACCAATTATTTTTCTTCCGTCAAAGGCTTTTGATAGTTCAGCAACTAAATCATCAGGAAAACCATTTTCAGTAAATTGTGGGTTTGGTACTTTTGTATAAATTCCCATCATTTCTCAATGACCGGTAAGAGTATCTTTTCCATTTGATATTTCATGAATTTTCCCCATATATGCTAGAGGTTTTTTATTTTTTTGATTATGTCCAGCAACTTTAGCTATTTCAGTAATTCCTAATGATTTTCATGTTGGAATTTCTAATGGTAGCGCTTCAGAAGCATGTAATAAACTGTTTGCTCCTTTGTCTTTAAATTCTTCTTGTCGAGGTTCCGGACCAATCCCTAAACCATCAGTTACAATAAAAAATATCCGTTTAAATTTCATAATTAATCTCCTATTTAATATTTATTTTTTGTTCAGTTAATTGTATGTCCATACTTTTTAGAATTTCTTTATCAGATTCGCTAGAAATTTCTGTTCTATGAAGGAATAGATTTGAAAGTTTATTAATTTGATTAAAAGCTTTTTTAGCAAACATTGATGTTTTAGCACTTATTGATAAAGCAAAAAGTGTTTCTTTTAAATCAAGTGATAAGTCATTATAGTGTAATTCTTTTTTTAAATCCTGAGCTAAAGAAATAGCTTCTGGATCTAAAAGATTAATATCATTATCAACATTAGCAAAATATTTTAAAGCGTTTAAAACCGCAGCACTATTTGAATTTAGCAAAGTTGATTCTTTACCTATAATTATTTTATTGGAATTAATTTCGATTGCTGAACATATTTTATTATTTTGAATACTGAATTCATTAGCAACCCTTATTGATTTTACAATGTTTCAATTAATTTTATTATCTTTGATAATTTTTAATAATCTTTTTACATAAATTTTCGGAATTTTATCTTGTTGATAATTTACTATTGATTGGTAATATCTACGAATTATTTCTTTTTTTGATGCTATTGATACAACATTGTCATTTGTAATACAAAAACCAGCCATATTGACTCCCATATCGGTTGGCGATTTATATAAAGACTCCTTGTAAATTGAACTTAATAATTTATTTAAAATTGGAAATGCTTCTAAATCACGATTATAGTTAGTGGCTTTTATTTTATATGCATCAAAATGAAAATTATCTAATTTATTAATGTCATTCAAATCAACGGTAGCTGCTTCATATGCTAAGTTTACTGGATGATTTATTTCTAAATTTCAAATTGGAAATGTTTCAAATTTTGCATATCCTGATTTAATATTGAGCTTATTATCGTGATATAGCTGTGATAAAATAGCACTTAATTTCCCAGATCCAGGACCTGGCGCTGTTATTACAATAAGATTCTTTTTTGTTTTCGCATATTCATTTTTACCAAATCCATTTTCAGAAATAATTAAGTCAACATTATGTGGATAATTTTTAATTGAATATTGCTTAATAACTTTAATATTTCTTTTTTCCAATTTATGAATAAACAAATTAACTTCTTTTGATTCTTCAAATTGGGTAATAATGACACTATTTATATCCAAACTATATTTTTCAAACTTAGAAACTAATCTAAAAACATCTTCTTCATAAGTAAGATTTATATCTGAGCGAAGTTTTTTATTTTTAATATCGTTTGAAGAAATGACAATTATCATTTCAAGATCTTCTTTTAATTTAAGAAGCATCTTTAATTTCGAATCATGTTTAAAACCAGGTAAAACTCTACTAGCGTGAAAATCATTAAAAAGTTTGCCACCAAATTCTAGGTATAATTTATTACCTAATTTATTAATTCTTTCTTTTATTTTTTGCGATTGCAAATTAATATATTTTTCATTATCAAAACCTTTAATCATAAAACCTCAAAATTATTTTTGAATATTCTAAATTATAATTATTATAATAATATATTAAATTAAGGTATTTAAAACAAAAAATATCATAAATTAAGAAGAAAAAATCATAAATATAATTTTTTGTTTTTTAAAACTATACCTTTTAAAATTGGGGTAAAATTTTAATATATCTAAAAAAATTTCGAAAGGCAAAACATGAAATTTAATGAACAAAGAACAAAAATAGTTGCCACTATTGGCCCATCAAGTAATAATTATGAAGTATTAAAAAATCTAATTGAAGCTGGCGTGACAACAATTAGAGCTAATTTTTCACACGGCACTGTTGAAGATCATAAAAGAAAATTTGAATTGGCAAGACAAATTTCAACCGAAATTGACCGTCCAATTTCTTTAATGTTAGATACAAAAGGACCAGAAATTAGAGTTGGAAAAATGAAGGACGGGATTTGAACCATACCCGCAAACCATACTTTAACAATAAAAACAGATAAAGAATCATATGAAAGTTTATTAGGTGACGAAAATACAATAACTGTTTCATACCGTATGAATTTAGATGTTACAAAAGGCAATAAAGTTTTATTAGACGATGGAAAACTTGTTACTATTGTAAAAGAAGTAAAACCTAATGAAGTTATTGTTGAAACTATTAACTCACATAAATTAAAAACAAATAAAAGAGTTAATATTCCTGGTGTTGATTTTTCACTACCATTTTTAAGTGAAAAAGATAAAGAAGATATTATTTGAGGAACAAATTATAAAGTTGATTATATTGCAGCATCTTTTGTTAATAACGCAAAACAAGTAAATGAAATTAGAAAAATTTTGAACGAAAATGGTGGACAACATATTCAAATAATTTCAAAAATTGAATCACAAACTGCAATTAATAATATTGAAGAAATTATTAGAGCATCTGACGGAATTATGGTAGCACGTGGTGACCTAGGACTTGAAATTCCATATTATGATGTTCCATATTGAGAAAAGAAAATTATTCGTGCAGCTAGAATGCAAGGGAAAGAAGTTATAGTTGCAACGCAAATGCTTGATTCAATGGAAAATAATCCAATTCCAACAAGAGCAGAAGTAACAGATGTTTATTATGCAGTTGAATTAGGAGCAGATGCAACAATGCTTTCAGGCGAATCGGCAAGTGGTAAATACCCAGTTGAAGCTGTTAAAACAATGGCAAAAATTGCTAGAAGAGCTGAAAAAGAATACTTTACAGAATTATTTTACGAAAAACAAATTCAAAAAGTAGCAAATGATCAAGATTCGAGAATGTTAATTGCATATGAAGTAGCTTCAATTTTACAAAATCAAGAATATAAATATGCAATTGTTCTAAGTCATAGTGGTAAATTGTTAAAAGAAGTTGCTAAATATCGTCCAAATGCTTATATTATTGGTGTTGTTAGTGATGATAAATTAGTTTGAAGTTTTGGAATAACAGCTGGTGTATTTTGTGAAAAACATTCAGAGGCTGTAAGAGCATTAATTAAATATGATCATAATGCAGCTCGCCAAGTATTAGATTCATACGGAGCTAAAAAAGGTGATAAGTTTATTGTTGTTGATAGTTTAAATATTACAACACATGAATATTAAAAAAACTAAATATTAATAATAAGAGTCGTAATGACTCTTATTTTATTAATAGCTACATTGTAAGTTCAAGTGCAACACAAATAAAGTAAAATTTAGTTGTGTGCAGCTTGAACTTTTTTAATTATTATTTTTTATTTTTAAAAAAGAAAAAAGCTCCATAACGGTCAGGAACTTCATATGAATTATACTAAAAAATATACGCACATAACAAAAAGTGATAGAGAAGCAATTTCAAATTATTTAGAGATAAATTTGTCTTTAAGAAAGATTGCAGAAATATTACAAAAGAGCCCTTCAACAATAAGTAGAGAAATTAAACGAAATTTAGATAAATATGGTAATTATTCGCCATATTATGCAAATATTAAAGCTCAACGGCGTCATTATCATAAATACTATTTTAAATTTTTGAATAGTAAATACAGTAAATTTTGTGAAATATTTCAAAAAAAATTTGATAAAAAATTTTATGGAGTAAAACTAACTCATAAATATATAAAAGATAATTTTAAAATTAAAATTCCTTGTTTAAAAACTATATTCAATTGAATAAAAAGCAATAAATGAAATATTAAAAGATCTAATTTATTACGTTCATACTATAAAAAAGGTGGTAAAAGAACAGGAAATGTTATAAAAAGACTTGTTAAATCAGCAGATTTTGTTTTCCCTATTTGAACAAGACCCAAGTCAATTGACCGCCGTGAAGAATTCGGACATTGAGAAGCTGATCTAATTATTGGTAAAAGAGCTACGGGTTATAACAATATTTTAACTTTTACTGAAAGAAAAACAAGAGTTGGTTTTGCTATTTTAATACAAAGCAAAAATTCAATGAAAGTAAATGCTACAATAAAAAAACTTATTGAAGATAATGAATTGATTGTAAAATCAATAACTGTTGATAATGGTATTGAGTTTGAAAAAATAGGAATATTGGGAAAATGACTTAATATAAAAATATATAAAGCCGAGCCATATGCATCATTTCAACGAGGGTCTAATGAGCATTGAAATGGTCTTATTAGAAGAGAATATAAAAAAGGATTTGATTTTAATCAAATAACACAAGAAATGTTAGATGAAATTACTAAAAAAATAAATAATATGCCTCGTGAAATTTTAAATTGAAAATCAGCAAACGAATTATTTATAAATGCTAACTATTATGGTTTTGTTTGATAATTAAAGTGAACAAAATTTTAACCTCTTTTGCAAAGAGGTATTTTAGTTTTGTTATATGTTAAATTTCTACTCCCGAACCCTCTTATCAAGAGGACTTCTAACCCCAAACCCCTTTCAAAAGGGGCTTTCAAAATAAAATATAAATAATTTTAGAAAAAAATAATAAAATAAAAAAAGCCAAGCAACTAGTGTTGCACTTGGATTTACTTTTTAGGTATTAATAATAAGAGTCGTAATGACTCTTATTTTATTAATATTTATTTTAAAATTTAATATTATATTTTTTTGTTTAAATTAAGTAGAAATTTTATATTTATTTAATAATGTCTTTTCCCATATAAGGAATTAAAACTTTCGGAATTGTTATTGTTCCGTCTTCATTTTGATAGTTTTCTAAAATTGCCGCAACTACTCTATCAATTGCTAAACCTGATCCATTAATAGTGTATGCATATTTAGTTTTTCCATCTTTAGTTTTGTATCTTATTTTTGCTCTAATTGCTTGAAAATCCTTATAAATTGATATTGAACTTGTTTCACGATATCTCTGTTCTGATGGAACCCATAGTTCAAGATCAATTGTTTTTGCTGATCCAAAGCCCATATCACCTGTTGATAAAAGGATTTCTCTAAAAGGAATTTCAAGTAATTTCAAAATATTTTTAGCATCTTCAACAGTTTTTTGTCACTCAATTAATCCATCTTCTTCTTTAACGAATTTAACTAGTTCAACTTTATGGAATTCATGTTGTCTAATTAGACCCTTAGTATCTTTTCCACCGCTACCAGCTTCTGATCTAAAACATTTTGTGTATGCTACATATTTAATAGGAGTGTCAAGATTTAAAATTTCATTATAATGAAAATTTGTTACAGGAACTTCTGCTGTTGGGATTAATCATAGATCTGAATTTTCTATTTTAAATAAATCTTCTGAAAATTTTGGTAATTGTCCTGTTCCATAAAGCATTTCAGAGTTAACTAAATGCATTGGCATAATTTCTTTGTAACCATTTTTAATATGAGTATCAAGCATAAAATTTTCTAAAGCTCTAATTAATCTAGCACCATCATTTTTATAAAGTGCAAAACGAGATTTAGCTAATTTAACAGCGCGAGTAAAATCAACAATATCTAATTTTGTTGCTATTTCATAATGAGGTAAAACATTTTTAACTAATCCGCGACCTAAAGAAGGATATTCCTTTAAACAAACATTATCTTCTTCATCTTTTCCAATTGGTACATCATCGTATGGTATATTTGGAAGTTGTAATCTTAAATTATCAACTTCATCAATAATTTCATTGGCTTCTTGTTCAACTATTTCTATTTCTTTTTTAATTGTATTAACTTCTTCTATTAAAGACTCGCAATTTTCTTTTTTACGCTTATAAATTCCTATTTGTTCACTTAAATCATTTCTTTTAGCTTGAAGCAATTCTAGTTGATGAATTAAATTATTTCTTTTGCTTCCAAGATCATAAATTTTTTTTAATATTGAAAAATTGAAATTTCTGGTAGCTAATTTTTTTAATACTTCTTCCTTATTTTTTAATAAATATTTTAAATCAATCATTTTTTACTCTCCTTAAATAAGCTATGTTATTAATTTTATACTTTTTTAATGTGAAAAATTTATAAATACTATAAGTAAAACACTAAGTAATCAAAAAAAGTCTAAAAGTGTTGTTTGTGTTACAATTTAAAAGATATGGAACAGGAAAATTCAATAGTTATTGGAAAATTTAAAAAAATAATATGACAATCAGGAGATTTGGAAACTTTGATTGTTAGTTTTTCAGTTATAAAAAATGATCCTAAGAATCCAGTTTTTGTCAATAGTTTTAATACTGTTTCAGTTATTTTTCGTAATAAATCATTTGATAAGTTTAACTTTAGTGTCAGTGAAAAAAAATATGAGTTAAGTTTAATTAAAAATATTTCAAAAAAATATAAAAATAGTTATTTATTTGATAATAATTATCCTTTTAAAGAAATAGAAGTAATTAACGAAACAGAGGAAGATAAGTTAGGCTATTTAATTCGTGTTTTAAAGTTACCTATTTTTAAAAATTTAATCGATTCAAAAATAAGCTTATTAGTTTCCGAACTAAAAGAAAACTTATTTATAAAAATTTTAGAAGATAAGAATAAAATAGCAAAAAAATTTGAAATTGAAGAAAATAAATGAAATGATTTTTTAACGATTGTTAAAGAAAATATTTTATTAATTCAAGATATATCAAATCTTTTTAAAATTAATGTAAGTCATGACTTTTATAAGCAAATATTAAAAAACTTTAATTCATTTGATGAATTTATAAATGAGTATAAAGACAATGTTTATCAATATTATTTTGATGCAGAAGAAGATAAAAAAGTTAGACTTCAAGATTTAGATAGGATAGCTGAAATTTATAGTACAGAATCATTGAAATTCAAGAATTCTGCTCATCTTTATTCATTAATTGAGGAATATTGTTTTTCATCAGGTAATACAAGAATAAAAAGAAAAAATTTATATGAAATTTTATCTGTTTATAAATATGAAAAAAGTTTTTTAAAAGATATTGAATCATTTGAAAAAGAAAAAAATATCTTATTAGAAAAAATGCTTTTAATTGAACTTAATTATGATGATGAAATATATTATTCAACACGTGATATTTTATACATGGAAAATTATGTAGTTAAAAAGTTATTTTACTTTAAAAAAATAAAAACAACAAATACTATTCCTTTTTCGCCGTCAATGATATTTGATGATGATCAAATAAAGGCTATAAAAACATCTTTAGATTCAAATTTAGTCTTAATTACAGGGAATCCTGGTACAGGTAAAACCTTAATTACAGCCGAAATTATTAAGCATCTTTTAAAAAAATATACTCCTAATGATATTGCTGTCTTAACGCCAACCGGTAGAGCTACAATAAATATAAATAACAAACAAGAAGAAGTTAAAGCTCAAACAATTCATAGTATTTTGCAATGAGATCCGGAAAATAATAAATTTTATGTAAATGAAAAAAACACAATTTCAATCGAATGCTTAATAATTGATGAGTTTTCTATGGTTTCACTTGATATTTTTTATCATTTACTAAAAGGAATTTCACGAAAATCATTAAAAAAAATAATTTTAGTTGGAGATAAAGATCAACTTCCGGCAATTGGTTGTGGATATTTAATTAATGATTTTATTGAAACCAAAATTTTCGAACCTGTTTTTTTAAACAAAATTTATCGTCAATCAGAAAATTTTGAAATTGTTAAAGATGCACTTAAAGTAAATCAAGGTATTTTACCTGATTTTAACGGAGAAAAATCAAGATTAGTTGAATGCGAATCAGAAGATTTAAAAGATAATTTATTAATTGAAATTGAAAAATTGCTTAAAAAAGGATATGATAAAAAAGATATAGCTATATTAAGCCCAATTTATAAATATGAAACAGGTATTGATAATTTAAACTTTTTTTTAACAAACTATTTTAGGGAAAAAGAAAAAAACCCAATTTTTAAATACCGGGAACATACTTTTTCTTTAAATGATAAAATTATTAATTTAGTTAATGATTCAAAATTAAAAGTTTTTAATGGTGAAATAGGTTATATTAATGATATTATTTTAGGCAAATCAAACTCAAAAGAAGAAACTAAAATAGCAAATATTAGCGTTGATTTTGAGAATGGAGCTAAAACAACAAAATATTCACGTTCAGAATTTTTAGAAAATACTAAGTTAGCTTATTGTACTAGTGTTCATAAATATCAAGGTAGTGAATGTAAAGCTGTTATTGTTGTTTTATTCTCTGAAGCTAAAAAGTTATTGAGTAAAAAATTAATTTATACAGCAATGACAAGAGCTAAGCAATATAGTGTTATTATTGGAGAAAAACAAGCTTTATTATATGGAATTCAAAATGATGGTGATTCAAAGCGAATTACAAATATTGATTATTTATGAAAAAAATTAAAATAAATTATTTAATTTAAGGAGAACAATGAAATTAATAATTGGTTTAGGAAATCCAGGAATTGAATACGAAAAAACAAGACATAATGTTGGGTTTATGGTTATTGATAAGTTATCTGAAAAATTAGAAGCACCTTTAAAAGAAAAAAAATTTAATGGAATTTTTTACAAAGACAAAGATGTAATTTTAGCTAAGCCATTAACATATATGAATAATAGTGGGGAATTTGTAAAAGCGATTGCTGATTATTACAATATTTTAATTGATGACATTATTATTGTTTACGATGATATGGATATCGAACTTGGTAAAGTTGCAATTCGTCAAAAAGGATCTTCAGGTGGTCATAATGGAGTTAAAAGCATTATTAAGCATTTGGGTTCTGAGGAAATTAAGCGTTTTAAAATTGGAATCGGAAGAGGAAATGATGCTATTAATTTTGTTCTAGGAAAATTTAGTCATAACGATTTTTTAGTTATTGAAAAAGTAATAAATAGTACAGTAGATGCATTAATTCAATTTATTAGCAATGATATTAGATATGTAATGAATAATTTTTCAGGTAAGGATTATGGAAAATAATTTTGAAGAAATTAAGACGTTATTTTATAATGAATTTAATAAAGCTAATAAAAATTTAGAAAATACATATATTTTAGGAATCAGTGGTGGACCAGATTCAATGTGGCTTTTAAATTTAATGAAAGATTTAAAAATAATTGTTGCATGTGTTAATTATAATAAACGTGAGGATTCGTGAAAAGATCAAAAAATAGTAGAAGATTTTTGTATTAAAAATAATATTAAATACGAAATTCTAGTGCTTGATAAAAATCTTGAGTATAATGGCAATTTTCAGAAAATAGCTAGAGATCAAAGGTATAAATTTTATAGAAAGTTATATAAAAAATATAAAGCTTCATCACTTATTTTAGCTCATCATAAAGATGATACATTAGAAACTTTTTTATTTCAAAAAGAAAGCAAAAGAGAACCTTATTTATTTGGAATTTTATTGGAAAATAATTTGCTTGAAATGAATGTCTTTAGACCAATGATTAATTTATGATTTAAAAATGAAATTTTAGAAATGTGCAATAAATTTTCTATTCCTTTTGCTGTTGATTATACTAATAATTTACCCTTGTACACAAGAAATAAAATACGTATTAAGTTATCTAAAAAAACTAAAGATGAAAAAGATAAATTAATTGATGAACTTAATGAAATTAATTTAAATTTAATAGCTAAAAATAAAGAAATAGAACTACAATATTTATTTTTTAAAAATAGTAATTTTAATTACAAAAATTTGAATCTAAATTCAAAAATAATTAATGAAATCTTATTTAAATACTTACATGAAAATATTGAAAATATAAAACTTTCTTCTAAAAAAATTGATTTATTCAAGAATTTTATTAAATCTCAAAAAAACTTTAAAAGTTTTAAAATAAATAAGCAAATTTCTATTTCTAAGGATCAAGGAATATTAAAAATAAATAAAAATTAAAATTTAATTTATAATAATGGATTATTAATTATTACAATTAATAAATTATATTTTTTTTATTTTAAATTCAAATAAAGAAAAAAAAGAAAGGAGGATTAAAATTATGAAAAATAATAAACCAATGAAATCACAAGAAAAAAGAGGCATTGGCCTTTTTGGAATTATAGGCATTTTTATTGGAATTATAGCTTTGGTAATTTTGATATTAATTATTATTGAACAGATCAAAGACGCGTCAATACGTTATAAAGATATTTTATTTCTAGAAAAAGTTGTCAGAGAATCTGCAAAAAGTCAAACTGATAATTTATTTATTTCAAATTGAGTAGAAAATACATATGCTGATACTCTTTCAGTTGTTGTCCAAGGAACTCCAAGTGAACTAGGAAATTTACTGAATAATCCAAGATATCCGCAAACTTCATATTCATTTACTGTTAATTTAAGTGGCTTACTTGAAAGACAACTTCCAGATTCATTGATAGCATGAACTGGACAAAAAACATATTTTGAAGCCATAAAAGCAGCTGCTACTACTCAAGGAAATATTGTGGGTGAAATAGCTTCTATTCCTGCTCCTAAACCAGGTATTTTTTCAAGATATATAAGCCCTGCAATTAATATATTATTTTTTGGAATAATTGTTATATCAATAATCTTTAGTTTAAAAAGTATGTCAAAAAGAGGTTTGGGTGGTGAATTAGGTTTTAATAATAAAACTCTAGCTCAAAGAATTTACTCAGATAAAAAATTCTCTGATATTGCCGGGAATGAAGAAGTAAAAGAAGAAGTTTTTGAACTAGTTGATTATTTAAAAAATCCTAAAAAATATGATTCAGCTGGTGCTAGAATACCAAAAGGTATTTTATTAGGAGGCCCTCCGGGCACGGGTAAAACATTAATAGCAAAAGCAACCGCTGGTGAAGCTAACGTTCCGTTTTTCTTTATTTCAGCTTCTAATTTTGTTGAAATGTTTGTTGGGCTTGGAGCTAAACGTGTAAGAGATATGTTTGAAGACGCAAGAAAACATTCTCCTGCAATTATTTTTATTGATGAGTTAGATGCCGTTGGTAGAGCAAGAGGTGCAGGAATTGGTGGCGGTAATGATGAAAGAGAGCAAACCTTAAATCAATTATTAGTTGAAATGGATGGTATCAAAGAAAATAGTGGTGTTTTAATAATAGCTGCAACAAATAGAACCGATGTTTTAGATCCGGCTTTATTAAGACCTGGTCGTTTTGATAGAACTATTACTGTCGGTTTGCCTGATATTAAAGAAAGAGAAGCAATTTTAAAATTACACTCAAAAGGTAAAATAATAGATCCTAAAATTAATTTTTCACAATTAGCAAGAAGAACACCCGGTTTTTCTGGAGCTCAATTAGAAAACGTTATAAATGAAGCTTCTTTATTGAGTGTTAGAGAGAGAACTCGTTTTATAACATTAGATCAAATAGATGAAGCAATTGATAGAGTAATGTCAGGTCCAGCTAAAAAATCTAGAACTATTTCACAAAAAGAAAATATCGCTGTTGCTTATCATGAAGCGGGTCATGCAGTTGTAGGACTTAAAATTAAAGGTGGTAATAAGGTTCAAAAAATAACTATAATTCCTAGAGGACAAGCTGGTGGTTATAATTTAATGATGCCTGAAGAAGAAAAATATAATCATTCTAGATCAGAGTTATGCGCTATTATTACATCATTTATGGGTGGTCGTGTTGCTGAAGCAATAATTTATGGAAAAGATAACGTTTCAACTGGAGCAAGTGATGATATTGCAAAAGCAACTTCAATAGCTCGAAAAATGGTTACTGAATGAGGTTTGTCAGATTTAGGTCCTATTAAATATGAAGAAGACTCTTCGAATCCATTTTTAGGTCGTGATTATATGAAAAATGCTTCTTTTTCAAGCAAAATAGGTCAAGAAATTGATGAAGAAATTAGAAAAATTATTTTAAATGCTGAGAAAAAAGCACACGAAATAATTTCTCAAAATCGAGAACTTTTAGAATTAATAAAGGATGCTTTAATTATTAAAGAAACTATTGTTGCTGAGGAAATTGAATATATTGCAAAAAATATGAAACTTCCAGAGGAATTAACAAAAACTAAAGAAAATTTAAAAGAAGAATATTCTGAAAAAGATTTTAATGTTCTATTTAATGAAGTTTTGGGCCAAAAAAATATAAGTGAAGATAAATATAAAAACGATTTAGAAAAAGAATTAGAAAAACATTCAATAAATGATGACAAATCTAATACTAATACCGATCCATCTTTAGAAAATTAACAATATTAAAAATAAAAAAATATTTTATATAATCATAGAATTTTTATTAAAATTCTGTGGTTTTATTTTTATTAAATTTAAACATAACATAATAAAAATAATACAAAAATAATATAATTTACATGTATAAGCAAATTTAAGGATATAAAAATAAAATGAAAAAAAGTTTAAAAATCTTATTACCAATAGCAACATTATCTACAACATTAATTGTTCCAATATCAGCAATTTCATGTTCAAAATTAGATAAAAGTGCATTAGAAACAAAAATTAAAGAAGTTAAAGAAAGTTCAAAAGAATCTACAAACACAGAACAAACTAAACTAGATTTATTAGCTGCTGCTACTAAAGCAGAAGCAGCCTTAGCTAATGCTAAAACTCAAGATGAAATTAACAAAATAAAGGATACATTAGAATCTGAAGTAGCTGCAATAAAAGCTAAAAACGGCGTTAATTCAGAACCAGAAACTCCTCAAAGCGATTCAAAAGAAGACACACTTATTAAAAAACTAGTTAACGTTTTTGAAATATTAGAAGATAAAAAAGATGAACATGCCCAAAAGCTTTTAAAAAAAGAAACAGCAATTTTTTATGAATGAAAAACTAAACAACTAGTTATTACAAAAAAAAGAAATTCTAGACCTAAATGAGATGACCCTAGTACGTTTGAATATGCTTTTAAATTAAAAGACGCAATTGATTTAGAAGGAACACAATTTGTTTCAAATGAAAGACCAACTTATCAAAATAGTAAAGGACAAACTAAATTACAACAAGGCTTAAAATATTTAGTACATGTAAAAAACCAAACAGAAAACGATGACAACACAAAAACAGTTGAATTTGAACTTGAAATATTATATAAAATAGCTACATATAGTAACGATGGAAATCATGCAATTTCTTCTGATTCTAATAGTTCAAAAATTTTATTATCTGTAAAAATAAATAAAGATGAAAAAATTAGTTCTGATGAGGATGGAAAATCAGCTGAAATTTCGGAAGAAACAGCAAAAGAAATTAATGAATGAGCAAAAACAACAAGTAATGTTTTTTCTTTATCTAAATCTATAAATAATAAAGAAGACATTAAGAATAAACTAAAAGCAAAGCAAATTGATTTATGATATAGCTATAGCCAAAATAAAATCGCTATGGTTGAAGTTGGAAAACATCCGCAATGAAAAGAATTAGAAGAAAAAGATTATTTATTTATTTCAAAAGATGATTTTGCTTGAAATCCTGGTGGAAAAAAATATCAATTAGCAAATGCAAGTGATCCAACATGAGTAAAAAAAGGTAAAACATCAATCAGTTCAAAAATTGATTATGAAATAAAAGAAGAAGAAGAAGGAAAATTTAAAGTTATTTTAAAATATAAAGGCGCAGAATTTATTGTGAACCAACCACCAAAAATTGGTACTGAAGTTATAACCCACCAAGAAATCGAAATTGCTTAATCAATTTATTTCAATTAAAAAATAGCAGTAAATAAAAAAGCTGCTATTTTTTTATATATCACCTGAATTAATTAACATTTTTGTAATATCATCAATCAATTTGTTTGAAAAAATTCCACGTTTTAATCTTCTTTGTTCTTCTAAAAAATCAAGTTCATCGTAAATACGATAAATTAATTTAAGTGGATATTTTAGTTTTACAATAGATTCTTTAAAATCACTTCAATCAATAACATTAAAATCAACTTCAGAATAACACTTGATATCTAAATCGAAATCGATATATTTAATTATTTGATCTTCAATAAAAAAAGGGCTCGCTAAATTTATATAAATATTATTTTTGCCATTTTCATTTAATGTAATCGAAGCATTATAAAATTTATTTTTTGCAAAGAAAAATAATACAGGTGTTGATACTACTCAATTAATGTTTAATTCTTGTACTTTGGTTTTCATTAACAGTACAACAACAAAATCATCTAAATTAGCAACGATTTTGCAACCTTCATATTGACGATATAACGTTCCATCATATTTAAATGCTTGAATCGATGTTAATTGACCCATTTCAAATAATTTTCTTTTTCTTTTTTTATCTTGTTTTTCTTCTAAATTTTCTTGTTGTATTAAATCATGAAAACTTCTAATTTCTTTATTAGAATTCATGGTTCTCCATAAAATAAAATATATTTCGATAAAAAATCAAACAATGTTTAATTAATTACTATCTATTATTATAAACAAAAGAATATAAAAAAATATTTTTTAATATTTTAAATATATGATAAGTTAAAATTTTACTATGAGATTAAGACATAATAAAAATGCAATTAATTTGCTTGAAGAAAGTGAATTTTATATTAATAAATTTCCTTATACAATTAAAAAAAATTCTGTTTTAGAAATCGGAATGGGTAAAGGTAAGATGCTATCTGAATTAGCTTTTTTACACCCTGAAATTAATTATATCGGAATGGAAAAATATTCTACTCCAGCTCTATCGGCGCTTAGAAAAATTAAAGATAAATCATTAAAAAATATGCAAATTATTGTACAAGATGCAGTAAATCTTTCTTCTTATTTTAAGGGAAAAATAAAAACAATTTGACTTACTTTTTCAGATCCGTGGCCAAAAAAAAGACATTTTAAAAGGAGATTAGTTTATAAAACTTTTTTATCACAATATAAAGAAATTTTAGATAAAGATGGGATTATATATTTTAAAAGTGATAATAAAGGATTATATGAATTTGCTATTGAACAATTAAATGAATTTAATGCAAATATTATTTACAAAACTGAAGATTTGCATAACTGTGATTTTGATATTGAAAATTGTTTAACTGATTATGAATTAAAGTTTAAAAATGAGGGTAAAAATATTTATTTTATAGCTTTTAATTTTTAAAATTTATTTAAATTAAAAAATATTTGTTCTTTTGTTCTTTAATGAACTTAAGAGCTATTTTTTTTATTATATTTTGTTATAATTAATATATTACTTATTGTAATATATTATAGGAGTTTGTTATGCTTTTAGATGACGAAAGAGATTTTGATTTATTAGATGAGGAAACTAAAAAAAATCAAGAATTAGATGAATACTATGTTCCAGATGAAGAAATAAGAAAAGTATTTGCTGATGAAAATAATGAAAAAGAGATTGAAGAAGATGAAGAAATTATGCCTCAAGATAAAGAGGGATATATAGTTCAAAGTCAAATTTTAGACAATGAAGAAAACGGTCTTAAACCAGCTGATTTAGCAACAGTTATGAAGAGTTCATTTTTAGAATATGCAATGAGTGTTATTGTAGCTCGTGCACTTCCGGACGCAAGAGACGGTCTTAAACCCGTTCATAGAAGAATTTTATATGGTATGAGTGAACTTGGAATGTTTTATAATGTGCAACACAAAAAATCAGCTCGTATTGTCGGGGATGTTTTAGGTAAGTATCATCCTCATGGGGATAGTTCTGTGTATGAAGCTATGGTAAGAATGGCGCAAGATTTTTCACTACGTTATCCATTAATTGACGGTCATGGTAACTTTGGTTCGATTGACGGTGACGCAGCAGCTGCAATGCGTTATACTGAAGCAAGAATGTCAAAAATTGCAGGTGCGATGGTTGATGGTATTAAAAAAAATACAGTTGACTTTATTGATAATTACGACGGTACTGAAAAAGAGCCAGTTGTTTTACCTTCAAGATTTCCTAATTTATTAATTTCAGGATCATATGGTATTGCAGTTGGTATGGCGACAAGTATACCTCCTCATAATTTAGGAGAGGTAATAGATGGTGTTTGTGCCTTAGCAAAAAATCCTAATATTACAATAGCGGAGTTAATGGATTATATTCAAGCTCCTGACTTCCCAACAGGTGGAATTATTTTTGAAAAAGACGGATTAATAAAAGCATATGAAACTGGGGTTGGGCGTGTTACAATTCGTTCAAAAGCCACAATACAAGAATTAAATAATGGTAAATCAAAAATAATTATTACTGAAATTCCTTATGGTAAAAATAAATCTAATTTAATTGAAAGTGTTGGGCATTTAATTAAAGATAAAAAAATTGAAGGAATTTTGGACTTTAGAGATGAATCTAATAGAGATGGAATAAGAATTGTTTTTGAAATTAAAAAGAATTTTGTTCCTGAAGTTATTTTAAATAAATTATTTAAATTAACTGAATTCCAAACTAGATTTTCATTTAATATGGTTGCACTTGTTAATAACGAACCTAAAAAACTTAATTTAAAATCAGCGCTTGAAGTCTATTTGGATCATCAAATAAATGTTGTTACAAGAAGATTACAATTTGATTTAGAAAAAGATTTATCAAGAGCCCATATTTTAGAAGGTTTAAAAATATGTGTAGAAAATATTGATAATGTAATTTTAATTATTAAAAATTCAAGTACAGATTCAGAGGCTCAAAGAAAATTAAGTCAAGAATATAATTTATCTGAAATGCAAACAAAGGCAATTGTTGATATGCGTCTTGGGAGATTAACAGGCCTAGCTATTGAGAAAATGAATGAAGAACTTTTTTTAGTTCATCAAAGAATAGATGAAAATAACAAAATACTAGCAAGTAGAGATTTATTAATAAACTTAATAATTAGTGAATTACAAGAAATAAAAATGTTATATGGTGATAAACGTAAATCAGAAATAAATTGAGAAGAAGTATCAGACATTGATAATGAAGATTTAATCCCTAAAAAAGATATTGTTATTACCGTAACTACTAAAGGATATTTAAAGCGTTTAAATCTAGAAGATTATAAAGAACAAGCACGCGGTGGAGTTGGTGTTTCAACAGCAAAGATTTATCAAGACGATGACATACAAGATATTTTAGTTGCT
Organism: Metamycoplasma canadense; assembly: GCF_000828855.1. Classification (NCBI taxonomy): domain Bacteria; kingdom Bacillati; phylum Mycoplasmatota; order Mycoplasmoidales; family Metamycoplasmataceae; genus Metamycoplasma; species Metamycoplasma canadense. Next base: position 185,881 of record NZ_AP014631.1, read on the forward strand.
AATACACATACTGATTTACTTATTTTTACTACTAATGCAAGAGTATATCGTGTTCGAGGACATGAAATACCAATTGGCACAAAACAATCAAAAGGTACGCCAATTATTAATATTATTGGTTCTTTAGCGAGTGATGAAAAAGTAATTAAGATACTAAGCGTTGAAGACAATGAGTATGAAAAAGAAAAATTTTTAATTACTATAACACAAAAAGGTATTGTTAAAAAAACACATTTATCGCAATATAAGTTAATCAATAAAAATGGTAAGCTAGCTTTTGGTTTGAAAGAAAATGATATTCTAGTTGAAGCATTAGTTGCTACTGATTTAGAAGAAATTTATATCGCAGCAAATAATTCAAAAATTTGTAGATTTGATATTTCAAATATTAATTCAGTCGGAAGATTAGCAGCTGGGGTTTATGGTATTAAGCTTTCTGAAGGCGAAAAAGTTGTTTCAGCTTCAACTTCTAAAGAAGGAAAATATATTTTAAGTTTAGGTGCTGATGGATTTGGTAAACTAACACTAGTAGAAAGTTTTAGAAAAACAAAAAGAAATTCTCGTGGAGTTATAGCGTTAAATGATGACAAGGCAGGCAAAATGGTTTACTCTGCAGCTGTTAAAGGTACTGAAGATATTATTGTTATAACAGATGATGGAATTACAATTAGATTTTCATTAAAAGAAGTTAGTGTAACTGGTAGAAATGCAAAAGGTGTAAAACTAGTTAATTTAAAGAAAAGAAATGCATCTATTGTTGCTGTAGCTAAAATTATTGATGAAGCGAAAGAAAATCAAGTCGAAAGAGAATTAACTGAAAACGAGCTTTTAGAAATCACATCTGAAATAAATTTAGATAATTTAAACTCAAACGAAACAAAAAACATTTCAGATTAAACTTAAATTATTAATTCTTATATAATTTAAATGTATTCAACTAAAATAAAATGAATACTGCATAGTTGTTTAAAATCCCCTATAATGTGGGATTTTTATTATTTTTTTATTAAAATATAGCAAAGAAACAAAAAAATGTTAAAATAATTTTCATAAAATGAAAGAAATAAGAAGAATAAATTTTGTATATTTATTATAGGTTAGAAGCCCGCGATTTTGTGGGCTTCTAGTTTTTTTAAAAAGGAAAAAAAATGAAAAAGTTAAACAAATTTTTATTATTTATGTCATCAATAACAATATCAGTATCAATGCCACTTATAGCGTTATCATGCAATGATTCAAAAGTACAATTATTAGAAAAAAATAATAAAGAATTATTAAAAGTTAAAATTAGTCAATTTAAAGATTTTATTGAGTCAAATAAGGGTTCGATAGCTTTAAATAATAATGATGTTCAAAACTACAGTTTAGTTGTTGAAAATATAAATAAAGAATTAAATAAAGAATTAAGCAATGTTGAAATTTCAACTTTTTTATCATTAATAGAAAATTGAAAAAATGAAATTGATAAAAAAATAGCCTTATTAAAAACTAAAAAACCGGAAGAAATATTAGAATTAGCTAATAAGAAGCTAACTTTTAGTTATCCAAATATTGAAAAAACAAAACTTAAAGATGCCGATATAGAAAAAATAATAAAACATTTGCCTAAAGATTTTGAGTTAAGCCATTATAAAGCAGTTATTAATGAAGAAACACAAGATATAACTATAATATATAAATTAAAAATGAAAAACACTGATATAGTCCATTTAAAAAATCAATCTTTCGAATTAAAAGGTTGAGCAAAAACAGATGAACAAATTAAAGAAGAACAAGAATTAAAATTAAAATTAGAAGCTGAAATAAAGAATTTAAAAGTTAAATTTTTAGATGAAAAAGCTTATAAAAATGTATCTGAAACTAATTCAATTTTTAATTATGAAGGAAAGCCAAATTTTGTTGTTGATGAATATGATAAAGTTTTATTTAACTACGAATTATCAAATTTGGTTAAAAAAAATGAAAATGACTATACTATTGACATTACTTTATCTTTAAAAAGCGATAAAAATATTTCTAAAAAAGCAACAGTTGGTATTGATAAAGAAAAATATGGTAAAAATGGTTGAATAAATCCACACTCTTTATCTAAAGAACAACAAATTAAATTTTTAGAAGATGAAATAAATAAATTAGAAATATACCCTTATTATTCAAAAGATAAAACATTTTTAGAATTAGAAAAATATGATAAATTAACAGATAAGTCATATTGAAAAGCGCCAATTAATCATCAACTTTTATATGAATTTTCAGATATTAAAGATAATGAAAATGAAAAAACAATAACAGTTAAATTGTCATTTAAAGACCTTAAGGAAAGTGTTTTTGTTGTTAAAGATATTAAAATTGATTTAGCTAAGTTAGGAATTGATGAATTAAATAAAATAAGAAAAGAAAAAAATCAAGAGCCGCTTGAAGATCAAACGGCCCCTGCAGCTTCAATTGATAGTGAGTTAAAAATTGAAAAAATTAATTTAATAAATTATACTGATTCTGAAGAAGATAATAAAATTACTAATAATAATGGATATAAAATCATACATCAACAAATCCTAGATTCATTAGAAAAATCAAAATTATTAATTTTAAATAATAAAATAAAAAATAAAATTTTAAATGAAAAAGATAAATTTTTAGTAGCTCAATATTTTTTATATGATAATGAAAAATACAAAACAAAATCAGAAATTTTCTTTTATAGTAATTCGCCTAAATTTTCAGAAAATCAAAATGTTTTTATTTTTTCAAAACCAGAAATTGAAAATAATGAAATTAAATCTATTAAGGTTACAGTGGGATCACTAACAGATATTAATAGTCAAGATTATTCGAATTTAAGTTCAAAAAGAATTAAAATATTATCTAATGACGCCACCGGAGAAGATGAATTAAAAAGACTTGAATTACATCTTGAAATAAAACACAAAAAAATTCACAAGGATCCAGAATATAACGGTGAATATACAAATTTTGAAGATTTTGATTTAAATAAATTAGTTTATCCTAAAGAAATACTTGAAGGTTTTAAATTAATTAAACCAGATAAAAAGGAATTAACAAAAAATAAAAAGCAAATTTCAATAAAAACATATTACGAAAAAAACGGAATTAAATCATATTCATTTACCACTAAATTCCCTTTAAAAAAATAATTTAAAATTAAATAAAAATAAAACACTGAATTATTAAATCTTTTTTGATTTAGGATTTCAGTGTTTTTGTTATTAGTACGCGTTAATTTTTCTTGTAATATTTTTTATTTTTTTTCTTATTAATTTAATAACTGGATATATTGCAAATATTATTACTGAATAAATTGGAATTTCTATTAAACTTTTAAAAATAATTGGAATCATGAAGAAAAAATAATAATCTGAATATTCTCATTTACCACTTCTAAATCTATTATGGTAATTAATATATGCAAATGGACCTCATAATCATCTTGTAATAATTATGATTGCAAAAACAGTTAACATAATTATAAAAAATAAATACGATGAATATTTTTTAGATATATTTCTAGTAATTTTATAAAAAATAAATAATGTTAAAGAAATAAGTCATACAGTGCCAATACCAAAAGTAGATATGCCAATTACGGCATTAAGTGAAAATACTTTTTTTCTTTTTAAGGCAGTTTCTCTTATTGGGAATGAATCAACATTTTTAACTAAAATATAAATAAAAATAGCTGTAACTATAAATAAAAAAATAAATCCAGTTGTTCAAGATAAAGAATGTTTTCTGTTTAATCAATTTATAAAAAAACCTGCTAAAAAAGCAATTACAATTGGAATAATGGCATATTCTGGCATTCAAGTAGATATTCCAAAAATAACCTGATTTAATGTATCACATAGTAAACCAGCAATAGCTCCTTTCCAAGGCCCAAGAGCTAAACCAAAAATAATGTATATAGCATATGTTAAACTAATATTAAAAGCCCCGGTAAAAACATATTTCTCAATCATAGACATAATCATATAAATAGCTAAAAGTAAGCCAATTTGAGCTATTTCAAATACAGATAAAAGATGACTTTTTGTTTTTATATTTCTTTTGATATTTTGTATTCAACTAATTATCATTATCTTTTACTCCTCTTTATCCATAATTATTTTTGATTTTTTAAAAATAATTGCAAAACAAAAAAAGGAAATTATTCCTAATTTTGTGTATACCAATTTTATTTTATTCTGAAACTAATTCAGAAATTGTCTTGACCATTGCAAACATTGGTTTTTCATTAACATCACATGTACCTGCGACATCAAAATGAATATATTCAATATTATTTGTAAATTCTTTTAGGAACATAGCAGCAGAAGATGATCCTGCGTTTCCTGTAAAGTCAGTATTTTTTAAATCAGCAACAATTGATCCCTTAATAAATGAAGAAAATTCTTCATCAAATGGCATTCTTCAAACTAATTCATGTTGTTTGTCAGCTGCTTTTTTAACATCATCTCAAGCTTTATCACTAGTTGCTCAAACCCCAGTATAAGTATCCCCTAAAACTAAAATCATAGCCCCAGTTAGAGTTGCTACATCAATTAATCTTGTAGCTTTTAATTTAGTTGCTCCATAATAAAGTCCGTCAGCCATAACTAAACGACCTTCAGCATCTGTGTTATTGACCTCAACTGTTTTTCCGCTCATTGATGTTCAAACTGAATCAGGTAATGAAGCATCACCATTAACTCTATTATCTGTAATACACATAATAGCCGCAACATTTTTATTTGGTTTTGTTTGAGCAATTATTTTCATAACAGCTGCTACAATTGCCGATCCACCCATATCATATTTCATTCCAACCATGTGACGCCCTGTTTTGATGTTGTAACCACCAGAGTCAAAAGTAATACCCTTACCAACTAAAACTGTTTTTTCGTTAGAATTTTTGTTACCATTGTATTCGATTACGACAAATCTTGGTTCATACATCGAACCTCTATTAACTGATAATAAAAGCCCCATACCTAATTTTTCAATTTCTTTTTTATTTAAAATAGTTAACTTTAAATTTTTGTATTGTCCAAGTTCTTTTGCAACAGCAAAAGCTAATTGTTCAGAATTTAGTTCATTTGGTGGTGTTACACCTAAATCTCTAGCTCAATTCAAAGCTTCGGAAAGGATAACTGATTTATTAAAAAATTCCAAAAGCGTTTTTGAAGGATTTTCAATATATAATGAAAGAGAATTTTTATTTTCTTTTCTATAAATAGTTTTTTTATTAAATAATTTAGCAGCTGAAAAATTAATTCCTTTTGTAAAAGCATCAGTAGTATCAAAAATGCAAATTTGTTCTTCAACAGCAAAGGTATTTAAATCAATTTGATAATTTCTTGCAGCATTTAAACCTAACGAAACTGCAAAGTTATACATCTTATCAAAATTAATATTTTTTTTGTCTCCCATATATACATATGCGATGTTTTGTGATAAAAATTCTGTAATTGCAAATTCTTTTTTAACTAAATTTGTAGGTAATTCATCATTACTATAAACAGCTTTTAATAATAAGTAATCATTACGTTTTGTATCTAATTTTTTTATTAATTCCATAATTATTTACTTCCTTTATTTTTGTTTTTCAGCTAGTTCAACAAGGGTTGAAACTAATATTCCAAGACCTGAGTTATTTGCATCAGCTGTACCAGCAACATCACAATGAATAAAATCAACATTATTTGCAAATTCTTTTAAAAACATTGCAGCTGAGTTAGAATCGGCTTTTGATTTAGTACTATAGTTAACTAAATCTGCCACTAACGAACTTTTATTTGTTTTATTAAAATCTTCATGCATTGGAAGTCTTCAAACTTTTTCGTGAGCAATTTCCGCTGCTTCTTTTAATGTATTTCACCTTTCATCGTTTGTTGAATAAATACCTGAATATGTTTTTCCTAAAGCTCTTAACATTGCTCCAGTTAAAGTAGCAACGTCAACAATTAAAGTAGCATTTAATTTTTTAGCAGCGTAAAAAATACCATCCCCTAAAACTAAACGTCCTTCAGCATCTGTATCTGTAATTTCTACAGTTTTTCCACTCATTGATTTAACAACGGATTCTGGAACTGTACCATGAGTGTCTATCGCATTATCAGTTAACATCATAACAGCAGCAACGTTTGCTTTAATACCTAGTTCAGCAATTGCTTTAACTGCATATGCTGCAATAACCGAACCTGACATATCAAATTTCATACCTTCCATGTAGTAACCTTTTGTATTATAACCACCTGTATCAAAAGTAATACCTTTTCCAACATAAACAAATTTTTCTTTACTTTTTGGATTTCCATTGTATTCAATTACAACAACGCGTGGTTGGTATGAAGAACCGGCGTTTACCGCTAATAATAAGCCCATACCTAATTTTTCGATTTCAGGTTTATTTAAAACCTTAACGCTTAAATTTTCAATATTTAAAAATTCTTTTTTAATTTCACGCGCTATTCATTCGCTTGTTGCAATATTTGGAGGTGTAATTTGCATATCACGTGTTCTTGAAACATTTTGTGAAATTAAGATAAGTTTTTTAACAAATTTTGTATAGCTTTTGTCTTCTAAATATAGAGATAACTCAATTTTTTCTTCTTTATTTTTTTTATCTTCTTTTTTGTTTGATTTTGCCGAATATAATTTAGCTTCAAAAAATTCCATTCTAGTTACAAAAGCTCTTAGAACTTCTTCAATTGTTAAATATGGTGCATTTGCAAAAGAAGCAATGTCAATTTGGTAACTTCTTCTTTTTAAATTTATAATATGGTCAACAATTTTAATAAAACCATAATAATCTTTTGTGTCTTTTGATATATAAATATGTGCTATGTTTTTATCGAAATTTTCAGTAATATATTTATCTGTTTTAGCTACACAAGAACAAAATTCTTGTCCTTCATAAGCAGCTTTTAATAACATATTATTATTACGTTTATTTTCATAATTTGTTATCATAAAGTCTCCTTTTTTTAAAAAAATAAAAATACTATTTTATAGTATTATTTAAATTATAAACATTTTTATTGGTAAAAGATTAATTTTGTTACTTTGTGTTTCAATCAATTTCTTTTTTATTTAATGACTTTAATTTATCGTTAATTTTTTTAAAAACGTTTGAATTAAAGAAACCTCTTCAACATGATAGTGGTGATGGATGAGGAGTTGAAAAAATATTCATTTTATCAATATCTAATTTATTTAAAAATAAAAGAGCGTCCTTACCCATTGCTAAAAATAATACATCATGTTTTTCTTTTAAAATTTCAGATAAAAGATTAATATTAAAAATTTCTCATCCTTGATTTTTATGTGCTAATGTTTTATTTTTTTCTGTTGTTAAAATACTATTGAGCAATAAAACTCCTTGATTTTTTCAATATTGTAGATTGTTTGTTTTAAATTCAGAATTAGGATAACTATTTTTTATTTCAAGGAAAATATTCTTTAGTGAACTTGGAGTTTTTTTGTTATTACTTGAAAAACAAAGCCCATCAGCATTATTATTAGTAGGATAAGGATCTTGTCCAATAATAACTAATTTAATTTCGTTAAAATCAAAGTTTAAAAAAGCATTAAAAACAAGTTCTTTTTTAGGAACAAGATTTTTCTTTTTTAAAATTATTTCAATATTTTTTCAATATTTTTCCTTTTTTTGTGAAATTAAAAAATCTTTAAATTTAAATTTCATATTTAATTTTTTTCTTTCCTTCAAATTGATATTCAATTAAATAAAGAAAGCCATCAGAAAACTCAATTTTTAAAGGTGATTTAATTTTATTTTGAGTTGCTCTAAAAATTTTTATTCTTTTATTATTTAAAATAATAAATGCCCCTGGTTGATCGTTAAAAGCTCTAATTTTATTTAATGCTTCTTGGGTTGTTAAGTTTTGAAATATTTCGGCATCTTCATTTTTTATCTTTGGAGCAAAAGTAACAAGACTTTCATCTTGTATTTTTCTTTGGTAATTTCCATTATAAATATCTATTAATCAATAACCAATAATAAATGCTGTTTCTTTTGCTAATTTCGCAAACAAATCAACAGCTGTATCGCTTTTTTCTATATTAATTTTAAATGATTTTAAAATATCCCCAGCATCCATTTTATCAATCATTTCAATAAGAGTTATTCCGGTATAAGAATCATTGTTTAAAAGTGAATATTGTATTGGTGCAGCCCCTCGATATTTTTCTAATAAACTGCCATGCACATTTAACGGCATTATTTTAGGTAAAGATAAAATTGAATTAGGGATAAATTGTCCAAACGCAGCTGTTATAAAAAAATCGCATTCTATGTCTTTTAAATTATCATAGATTTCTTTTATTTTATTTGGTTGAAAAAGAGGGATATTGTATTCATTTGCCAAAATAGAAACAGGTGTGTTAATTGTATTTTTATTTCTATCTATTTTTTTGTTAGGTTGACTTATTATTGCTTTTATTTCGAAATTTGGGTTTAAAACAAGGGATTTAAAAATAGTTTTTGAAAATTCACCAGTACCAGCTAAAATTAGTCTTATTTTATTCATAAAATAAATTATATACAATAATAAAATAAAAAGCTAGTTTAAAAACTAGCTAATTAATAATCCTCTAAACTATAATAATATTTATTTTCTTTTTTATCTTTATTTAGTTTAAATCATTCATTTTTTTCAAATCTATTTGAATTATACTTGCGATAAGTGGTTGTATTTCTTTTATCATTTAAATATTTTTCATAAAATTGTTTACCAGAATTATTTCAATGATTATCGTTTAAAAGTGAGAAAATTTCCTTGTTATCTTTTTCGTTGTCAATTTTATTGTTATTGTTTAAATCAATTCATAAACGAACATCAAATTGTTTATTATGCAATTTAGATTTTATTTCATTTTTATTTATATTTTTAACAAAATAAGAAACATATTGAAAATTCTTATCAAAAAGGTTTGGATAAACTCAAGATTCATCAAAATAATTTGGTTGTTTTTTATTATTAATTAAAAAATGGTAAACCGAGTTTCATTTTTTCTTAGCTATTAAATTATAATTTTGAAAATCAAAATTAAGTTCTATTTTATTTTTTTCGTTATTTTTTTCAACAAGAATAATTTTTTTATTTAAATTTTTAAAATTTTCATTTTTTGGGATTTGGAAATATCCACCAAAATTTAAATAATTTTTTTGATTATTATTGATATTATAATTAGCAAAACTAATTAGTTGACCTCAACCTATCAAATCGATATAAGCCTTAAATAGGTTTTTGTGTAATGTATTTCCTACATTTTTAAAAGGCATAACATATCTTTTTATTTTGATGTTATTTTGAATTAAATATTCAGTTTTATTTGATACAAATTCTTCAATTTGATCTTTGAAAACTCAATTGGATGCAAATGTTGTAGGTTCTCCATTTATAACTGTAATATTTTTTAATATATCATCTCCTGCTGCGTTAAAAATTAAAGGTGATTTATAAGAATTATTCTTAATAAAGAAAAAGAAATTTTTAAATAAATTTCGTGGGTTATAAAATCATTGATTTGGACCTAATGAAAGTTTTATTATCTCACGAGGAAAAAGTTCAGTAAATGAAAAAAGATATTTAATTGATTTTAAGGAAGTTGGCTCATTAAACTGAATAGGTTGATATTTAAAATTGTTAAAATAATATTTTCCACTATCTAAGATCAGAAATTTCTTTTTTTCTTCAGAAGAAATATTTATGTTTGATATTCTGAATAAATCATTAGCACTAAAATCTTTATAAACAGGAATTTTATCTTTATCATAATAAAAATCTTGATGATTTCTTAAAAATTTATTTCTATCTGGATCATCATAATAATTTAAATTTTTTCTAAATTCAGTTAAAAATTTATTATTATTTATTTCAGTTTCATAGTAGTCATGATCACCATTATATTCAATTAAATCTAAATTTGCAAAAGGATCAGTTTTTTTAACTGCTTTGTTATACATATTATCAATGTGGTGACCATATTCATGAAGTAATGTTCCAAAAATAATTTCCGCTCGTTTTTCAATATAATCTTCCAATAAATTAACGTTATTCTCAAGAATTTCTTTAGTAAAAATTGAAATTACTTTTTTAGTAGGAAAATATAACCCTTTAGCATTAACTGTTGAGTTATCATCGCTTATATTAACTGAATATAAAGAATTTATTTCAGGGCCATATATAGCTCTTTGTTTGAACATTTCATTTAGAAATATAAGTCCCTTCACGCCTAAAAAATAAATTGGTTTTTTATCCTTACTAAAGCCTATTGGATTTTCTATAAAAGTTAAATTTCCTGTTTTAAAAGAAGGATCTAAAACATTGGAATTTTTTTCATTTTTAGGATTAAAAATTAAAGAGTTATCAATATTATTTCTTTTTATTATAATGTCAGTTTTAATATCGTTTGCACCATAATCTATTTTTACTTCAATTTCATTTCTATTAAAAAAAGAACTAGAATTTTTGATAGTAAAAAATAATAATATTCCTAGAATAGCAACAGAAAAAAAACTAATAAAGAATGAATATAAAAAAGTTCCAAGTCTAAATTTTCTTTTTTTAACCATAAAATTTAACCTCCTTAATTTTTTATTAACAATAGACAAATTTTACTATAAATAACCAAGTTGATTAACATTATATTTATTTTTTAAAACATTGATTTTAATTATTTTTTAACTTTAAAAATATTTAAAATATAAATTATTATAATTATTAAATATGTTAAGAATTATTGCAGGAAAATACCGTTCAAGATTACTAAAACAACCTTCTAAAACAACAACAAGGCCAACAGTTGACAGAGCAAAAGAGGCAATTTTTTCATCAATACAGTTTCAAATCGAAAATAGCGAATTTTTAGATTTGTTTTCAGGATCTGGTTCATTTTGTTTAGAAGCATTATCACGAGGTGCAAAATCAGCAATTTGTGTTGAAAAAGATAAAAATGCTTACAAAATTATTTTAGAAAATAAAGAAAGTCTTAAAGAAAAAAATCTATCTGTTTTTAATACTGACGCATTATCTTTTTTGTCTAGGAATTTAGATAAACAATTTGATTTTGTTTATTTAGATCCTCCCTTTATAGAAAAAGAGTTATTAGTTAAGTGCATTGATATTTTGGTATCACACAAGATGATTAAAGAAAATGGAAAGATTATTATCGAAACTGATTGAAACGATTTTAAGTATGAAAAAAGCGATTTTGGTATAATAAAATCAAAGAAATATGGAAAAATTTTTATTTATTTCATTCAAAGGAAATAAATCGAATTTTTTTATATAATTATTTACTACTATAATAATAAAATATTTTATTTATAAATTTTTATATGTAAGCTAAATTATTAAAAATTTTTAAGAGGGGAAATATGAGTAAGAAATTAATTATTTTTACAGGTCCTAGTGGTGTTGGAAAGGGTACAGTTGAAAAACCACTTTTTGAAATTAAGGAACTAAAATTAAAATTGTCTGTTTCAGTTACAACTAGGCCACCACGAGAAGGAGAAATTGATGGTGTTCATTACTACTTTATTTCAACTGAAACTTTTGAAACATTTATAAAAGAAAATAAATTACTTGAATATTCAAAGCATTTTGATAACTATTATGGAACATTATTTTCAGAAATAACAAATATTACATCTTCTGGTAAAATTGCATTTTTAGAGATTGAAACTAATGGTGCAATGCAAGTCATTGAAAAATATAAAAAAGAAGGTAGAGAAGATGAAATTTGTTCAATTTTCTTAATGCCTCCATCATTAACAGAACTTGAAAGAAGAATGGAAGAAAGAAATACCGAAACCTGCGAGTTAATGCTAAAAAGATTAGACAAAGCAAGAGAAGAAATTATTCTTTCTTCAATGTTTGAATATGTAGTTGTTAATAATTCAATTGATGATACAGTTTTAAAAATTAAAGAGATAATAAAAGAAAATTTTTCAGATATTATTGATAATAATGAAGAAGCTGAGGCTGGAAGAAAGGCATAAAATTAATGAATTATATTATTAAAACAGACAAAGGAAAATATCGAAAAGAAAATCAAGATAATGCTTCAATAAGCTTTTTAGGTGATTGAAGTTTAGTCGTTTTATGCGACGGAATGGGTGGACACTATGGTGGTTCGCTTTGTTCGTTTAAAACAATAGATTTTTTATTTGATTTTTTTCAAAAACGTTTTGATAAAAACATTAATTTTGATGATAAAAAAAGCATAAATAAATGATTTAATGCTGCTTTAAGTTTTATAAAAAAATCCCTTAAAAAAATTGCTAATGATAATAATGATTATGAAGAAATGGGCACAACCTTAACGGCTGCGCTAGTTTTTAATTTAAATAAAGAAACATATATATTTAATATTGGTGATTCTCGTGCTTATGCTTACAATGGCTTACTTCATCAAGTAACAATTGATCAAAATTTATTGCATCAATTAGTTGATAAACAAAATGTTGATATTGAAATAGCTAAATTACACCCTGATGCAAATAAATTAGTTAGTTGTTTGGGACCAAATAAAACAATGAAATGTGAGAGTTTCTTGCTTAAAGGCGAAGAAAATTTAAAATATTTATTATTAACTTCTGATGGTGTGCATGATTATATTGAAAAACCCGTTATTGAACAAATTCTTCAAGATAAAAAACTAAGTATTGAATTAAAATGTCAAAAAATTATTAATGTTGCTAAAAAAAATGCTTCAAAAGATAATTTAACTGTTTTGTTACTGGAGTTTTAAAATGATTAAAATACTTGAAAAATATAAAAATTTGAATAAACATTTTGAAGATTTTAAATTAATTGGTTCAGGTGGTTATGGCCAAGTTTATTCTGCAACTTTTAAAAAAGATAAGAGAAGATATGCAATAAAAATTTTAACAACCCCTGATGTTACAAAAAAATCTGTAAATTTAATTCGTTTTAAGAACGAATGCTCTGTCTTAGCAAAAATAAGATCTAAAAACGTTGTAAGAATTCATGGTTTTTATACTTCAGAAGATGAATCTTATTATTCAATGGAATTAATTGAAGGAATAGATTTAAAAACCTTGATTGCAAAAAGTAAAAAAATAAATGTTGAAGAAGCAATAAGAATAGCAAAAGAAATATGTCAAGGTTTAATTGATATTCATTCATCTAACGTTGTTCATCGTGATTTAAAACCAAGCAATATATTAATTGAACAAAACACTAACGATGTCAAATTAATAGACTTTGGAATTTCGATTGCTGACGAAACTCTTAAAGTAACGGCGGATAATAAAACAGTCGGATCAATTCAATATTTAGCTCCAGAAATTTTAAAAAAGAAAGAAAAAGCTTCATTTCGTAGTGATATTTATGCATTTGGAATGATATTGTATGAAATGCTTTCAGGTCATCCAGCTTTTCAAGGTTCAGATAATCACTCAATATTATTAATGCAAATTAATGTTGAAATTCCACCTTTAGAAGGTGTCGGTAAAATAATACCACAGGCAGTTGAAAATATTATTATTCGATGCACGGCAAAAGATCCATCAGAAAGATATAATAACTGCAAAGATATTTTAAATGATTTAGAAAATTGTTTAAGAATTGAAGCAATGAATGACAAAAAGCTTATTTTAGAGTCAAAAAAAGAACCTAAAAAAAACAAAAAAACATTATCATTAAAATGAACAATAATTTTAATTTCTTTTGCAGTAGCAATTATAGTTGTTGTCCTAATAGTTTTAATTATTAATAAATTAATATAGTTATAAAATACTAAGAATTCAGGGAAATATATGGAAAAAGGAAAAATTATTAAATCAATTGCAGGATTTTATGATATCAAGTCATTTAAAGATAATAAGATTTATCGTGTTAGAGGAAGCGGTAAATTAAGACTTTTAGATATGAAACCAATTGTTGGGGACAATGTTGAATTTAATAAGGATGGTTTAATTCATCATATTTTAGGAAGAAAAAATTTTTTTATAAGACCTAAAATAGCTAATGTTGATCAAGCAATTGTTGTTATGTCTTTAGTAGAACCTGAATTTTCTTCTCAACTTGTTGATAAATTTTTAATTATTATTGAAAATAAAAATGTTGAACCTATCATAGTATTAACAAAAAAAGATTTAACATCAAATTCAAAAATTAATTTTTATAAAGAACAAGGTTATAAGGTTTTTGAAATTAATTATGAAAATGAAACCGGTTTTGATGGCTTAAAGGATATTTTTAAAAATAAAACAAGTTTTTTTGTTGGTCAAACCGGAGTAGGGAAAACAACACTAATTAATTATTTAGCTAAAACTAATTTTGAAACTCAAGAAATTTCAAAAGCTTTAAATAGAGGAAAACATACAACAAGGGAAGTTAGCTTAATTAATTTTAATGGTGGTGAAATTATTGATACACCTGGGTTTTCTTCAATTGAATTTGATTTAACAATCGATGAAATTCCAACGGCATTTAACTCTTTTAAAGAGGCATCGATTTTGTGCAAATTTAGAAGTTGCAAACACTATCATGAAAAACTTGAAGATTGTGAAATAAAGAAACGTGTCGAACAAGGGATAATAAAAAAAGAAAGATATGATAATTATATTAGTTTTATTAAACGTATGCTTGAACCAATTTACTAATATTAAATTAAATAAATATAAAGAGGTTTATAATGAAAAAAATTAGTCCATCAATTTTGGATGTTAATAAAGATTATTTTGTTAATTATGTTAATCAATTAATTGAATGAGGTGTTAGCAATGTTCATTATGATGTAATGGACGGAGAATTTGTACCAAATGTAGCGTTACAATATGATGATATAAAAAAAATATATAAAAACTGCAAGAAACATGAAATGGATATCCATTTAATGGTTAAAGATACAATTTATTACTACGAATTATTTAAAGATTTTAATGCAAATTTAACTTTTCATTTTGAAGCATTTAACAATAATTTAGGTGATTTAAATTCATTAATTAAACGAGCAAAAAAAGAAAAAGTTAAATTAGGACTTGCAGTTAATCCTGATACAAATGTTGAAGAAATTTTTCCTTATTTAAAGGATTTAAATTTAGTTTTAGTTATGAGTGTTTATCCTGGTAAGGGTGGGCAAACTTTTTTAGAAGAAAGTTACAAAAGAGTAAAACAACTAAAAGAATATATTAATGATAATGATCTTAAAACTATTATTCAAATTGATGGTGGGGTAAAGGACTTTAATATTAAAAAGTGTTTTGAATTTGGGGTTGATTTAGCAGTTGTTGGATCTTATTTGGTAAATAATTTTTCTCATGATACAATTAAAAAATTATTAATTTAGTAAGTTTATTAAGAAATTTAATTTTTAAAAAAGTTATTTTTAAAATATTGTTTATAAATTGAAATTTATAGTATAATTTAGTAGCTTTTAATAGCAATAAGTAGATTCATTTCTCACCTAAGTGATTTTTTGCTGGGTCGCTACACATAAAGAATAATTTATTATGTAGTTTTTGGGAAGTGGTCTAAACCCACTTTTTATTTATTTTAAGGAGGAAGTTATACAACAAAATAACTCAAACTTTGCAAACAATCAAAGTAAAAAACCAAAATCAGAACACGTCGTTAATAATCAAATTCCTTATAAAAAAGTTTTTGTTTTAGGTCCAGAAAATGAAAAAATAGGTGTTTTAACTAAAGAAGAAGCTTTAGAGAAAGCATCAGAATTTAAGATGGATTTAGTTCTTATTTCAATAGAAAATAATAAACCTATTACCAGAATTATGGATTATGGTAAATTTAAGTACAATAAAAAGAAAAAACAAAAAGAAATTAAGGAAAAACAATCAGTTACAATTAATCGTGAAATAAGATTAAAACCGTTAATTGGTCAACATGATTTAGAAACAAAAGCCCGTAAGGCCCGCGAGTTTATTTTAGATGGGAATCGTGTTAAAGTTTCTGTTAAATTTAGAGGTAGAGAACGTAGTAGAACTGAATTAGGTGATGAAATTTTAGCTAAATTTTATACTTTGGTTGAGGATGTTGCTAAGATTTCAAAAGAAGCAACTTTAGTAAACGAACGTTTTTTAGATATGTATATCGAAAAAGACAAGAAAAAAGTTGAAGCTTTAAATAAAAAAAATAACGAACCTTCAAACCAACAAGGAGAATAATATGCCAAAAATGAAAACTAAAAGCGGTCTAAAGAAAAGAATTAAAGTGACTGCAACTGGTAAAGTTAAACGTGGAAATGCATACCGTTCACATTTAGCGCAAAATAAAACAACAAAACAAAAACGTCAATCTCGTAAATCATCTACTCTATCAGCATCTGATTTCAAGAGATACAAAGAATTAATTTAATTTTAATAAATTTAAGAAAGGAAATAATATGCGTACAAGAGGCGGAATAGTTACAAGAAGAAGACGTGCAAAATGATTAAAATTAGCTAAGGGTTACTGAGGTCACAAATCGATTGGCTATAGAGTTGCAAAACAAGCTGTTGTTAAATCATGAACATATGCTTTTAGAGACAGAAAACAAGTTAAACGTGAATTTAGAAAACTATGAATAGCACGTATTAATGCTGCTTCAAGAACTAATGGTATTACATATTCAAGATTAATCGAAGGATTAAAACAAGCAAATATTAATATTAATAGAAAAATGCTTTCAGAATTAGCAATTAATTACCCTGAATCATTCTCAATGATCGTTGAAAATGCAAAAAAAGCTTTATCTTCAAAATAATAAATAATAAATAGTGCCCTAAAATTAGGCACTGTTTTTTTATGTATTTTTAAATACATAAATATTTATAAATTAATATCAAATTGTGTTATTATTTCTAAAGTTAAGGAGTTAAGGTGATAAAAAAAGCTAAAAAAAATAAAATTTCTTTAAATTTAAATGTTGAAAAAATTAATCAATTAAATTCAGAGGAATTTAAGGCACTTTCAAAACAAAATAAAAATCGTAAAAATAAAAAAAATTCTTCAAATTTAAAATACGAAATAAATCCATATGGCGTAACTTTTTTTAATGTTTGAAAAAAATTTCCTAAGAAAATGTTGATGGTATTTTTATCAGCAATTTTATATAACATTGCTATTGCAACATTTTTAGCAAAAGCCGCAACTGTTGCAACAGGTATTTCAGCTTTAGTACAAGCGATTACGCTTACAGTTTCTTCAGCAGCACCTTATTTTGCTTATATTTATTTTATTTTGAATTTACCATTGATTATAATTTTTTGAAAAAAGAATTCTAGGTTATTTATGATATTAACAACTTATTGACTATTATGACAAGTTGCATTTCAATCTTTATTATTAATAGGTCCAGTAGGTAATGTATTTCAAAAAGTTTCAATATTTTATATAAACTGATTTTCACCTTCAAAAAACGGACATACAAATAGCTTTAAAGCCTTAATTCCATGAGATGTTTATGGCACATACAATAATTCTTATAATAATTTATTTGAATGAATAAAAACAGATCCACAGTCAATTAATGGCATTTATACTTTGAATTCTGATGTATCCGCTGAACTAGGTTATATAAATTCTTTAAATAAAGCAGAATTTGAACAACTAAAGGCATTCAAAGATATTTTAAGTAAAAATACTTTTAGTAATCCAACATGACCGATTATTGTTTATACACTAATTGGAGCAGGGACGGCAGGAATAGCAGGTGGTATTGCTTGAAAAAATTCTGCTTCAACAGCTGGTGGTGATTTTATTGTTTATTATATTTCACGTGTTAAACAAAAAAGTGTAGGACATATTTCAACAATTGTAGCTTTAATTTTTGGAGGAATTTCAATATTTATAATTACAATTGTTGAATTGCTTGGTATTTCAAATAGCAGACCATTAAACATTGCAGCTTTACTTTTAAGAATTTTATGCTCAGTAGTTTATGTATTTATATACACATTATTTATTGAATTAATATTTCCTAAATATCGCAAGATTAGAATTGAAATTTATACAAAAAATCCACAAAAAATTATTAATCACTTTAAAGCTATTAATTATTGACATGGATATAACATTGATAAATTAGTTGGTGGTTATACTAATACTGAAACAGTAAGAATTGAAACTTTTGCCTTATTCTTAGAGCAAAATTTAATTAAAAATGAGATTTTAATTGCTGATCCAACAGCCTGAATGACAATTACAAAAGTTCATAATATTATTGGAAAATTTGATACTTCAAAAGTAGAATCTTAATTTAGTTATAAAAAAATACTAGGTAATTTTTTGTTAGAACCTAGTATTTTTTATTCATCTTTCCCTATTTCATCTAGCCTATTAATTCTTGAAAGATGTCTTCCACCTTCAAATTCAGTAGTTTCTCAGGTATGAAACATTTTTTCTACTTCATTAGATTCAAGTAGTCTACCACCCATGCATAAAATATTAGCATCATTATGTAGTTTAGAAAGTTTAGCTTCTTCCTCATTTGATACTCTTGCGCATCTAATATTTTTAAAACGATTTAAGGCTATTGAAATTCCAATTCCCGATCCACAAAATGCAACGTATTTTGTATTTTTACTGTTTGGATCTTTTTTAACCTCTTTAGCAAATTCATTTCCAACATCAGCATATGAAATTGATTCATTTTCATTTTTTGAGCCAAAATATTCTACTTCATAACCTTCGTTTTTTAGTCTATTCCCTAATTCAATTTTAGCCTTGTGTCCGGCATGATCACTTGTTATTTTAACTTTCATTTTATTTCCTTAAAATTTCGCCATCTTCGACTCTGATAATTGTACTTGGGTTTTGAGACATTTGTCCAAAATTATATATATTTGTTATTTCGGGAAAAATAATTTTTGCATTTTCAATACTTTTGCAAACAGGAGCATTTGAAAGATTGCAACTTGACATATAAACTGGACCATTTTTTTCCAAGAATTTCAGTAATTCTTTTTGATTAGGCATTCTAAAACCTTGATTATTAACAACAAGAGTAGTTGCACCAGGTCAATATTTTTTAGCTAATTTTTCAGCTTCTTGGTTTCATTGTTTAAAGCTACGAGCTTGTTTTATAGAAGAAACTAAAATAATTAATTTCTTATTTCTATCTCTCCCTTTAATTTCATAAATTAGTTTTTCGACTTCTTCTTCAACACTTCCACCTATTCCTAAAATTGTGTCAGTTGTTGAAATAAATAACTTATTATATTTATTACTCATACTTTTATTATACCAATAATTAAGTCTTTAAAAATGTTATATAATAATTACTATGCCAGAATTACCAGAAGTAAAAAATGTTGTAAAAAATTTAAACTCATCAGTTTTAAATAAAAAAATTAAAGATATAGAAATATTAAAAACTAAACTTTTTAAAGAAATACCTGTTGAAGAATTTAAAAAAAATCTCATTGGCGCGACTATTACAGATATCTTTAATAAAGGAAAACATATTATTTTTGTTTTTGATAATGATTCTGTTTTACTTTCACATTTAAGAATGGAAGGAAAATATCGTTTTTATTTATCTGAGTTTGAAAATCATAAACATTTAATGACTAAATTTATATTTGATGATAATAGTGAACTTCATTATCTTGATAGTAGAATGTTTGGTACTTTTTATTTGCGTAATAAAAACAATTTTAATTATCTTTTACCTTTATCAAAAATTGCTTCTGAGCCTAAGAACATTAATATTGAATTATTACATCAGAAATTAAGAAACTCACCTACAGCAATAAAAACTAAATTGCTTGATCAAAGTTTAGTTGCCGGATTAGGAAATATTTATGTTGACGAAGCCTTATTTGCTTCTAAAATTCACCCACTTAGTAAAAGCAAAAATCTTTCAATAAAACAACTTTCAGAAATTATGTTTCATTCACAAAGAATTATGGATAAAAGTTTTGAGCTGGGCGGTTCGACTATTCATACATATGAAAGTTTTAACAATCAAATTGGATCTTTTCAAGACTTTTTATTGATTCATAATGATAGAATTAAAACATGTACTATTTGTAAAAATAAAACTGTAAAAATTAAAGTTAATGGACGTGGAACATATTTATGCAATAATTGTCAAGAGGTATATTAAAATGAGTTTTTCATCTTTTACAATAGATTTACATGGGCAAACAGGCGAAAAAGCTGTGGCGACTGTTTTAAATGCATTATTTACTTTTGAACAAGATAAATATCTAGAATATTTTGATATTATTGTTGGTAATGGAGTTGGGGCATTAAAGTTTTATGTTAGTGATTTACTAGATTCAGAAAATTATAGTTATCAATTTATTAATTCTAACCATTCAATAATTAGAGTGTTTAAAAAGTAATAGTATTATTTTAAAATAAAGCAACTTTTTAAAGCTTAGCTTTATTTTTTATTTTATTTATTTTAACTTTTAAAAAGTTATTTATAATTTTTATAAATAAATACCAAACAAGTTTTATTAATATTAATATAATAGGAGAAAAAAATGGCTAAAAATACATGAGAGATTGCTAAAAAAGCAATCGAGGCCCATGAAAATATTTTTATTTTTCACCATATAAGACCAGATGGAGATTGTCTTGGCTCACAATTTGGTT
The DNA here is from genome assembly GCF_000828855.1 of Metamycoplasma canadense. NCBI lineage: Bacteria > Bacillati > Mycoplasmatota > Mycoplasmoidales > Metamycoplasmataceae > Metamycoplasma > Metamycoplasma canadense. Next base: position 206,475 of record NZ_AP014631.1, read on the forward strand.
TAAGGGAATTAATTAAAACTAATTATCCTGAAAAAAATGTTTTTGTATTAGGAGATAATAATGATAATTTCCCTTTTTTAACATGAGATTTTGACGAATTTGATAAGATACCAAAAGAACATTTTAAAAATTCTTTAGGTGTAGTTGTTGATGCTAATTCTTCAAATAGAATTCAATATGCACAATATATTTTAGATAAAAATTTTACACATATGTTAAGAATAGATCATCACCCAGTTGACCCAGATATCGACTATGATTATACATGAGAAGATGCAACATATGCAGCTTCTGCAGAACAAGTTGGTTATATTGCAATGATGGCTAAATGAAAGGTTACAAAAAAAGCCGCTGAATATACTTATTTAGGTATTAATACAGATTCAGGAAGATTTCAATATGAATATGTAGCTCAAAGAACATTTGAAGTTATGTCTTATTTGCATCAAAATAATGATTTTAGAGTTTGAGATATCAACTTCGAGCTTTCAAAGCGCGATGAAAGAAAAGTTAGATTTGCTGCTTATGTTTTATTAAATTATAAAAATGATGGAAAAGTTTTATATTTTCATGTAACTAAAAAAATTCAAAAGAAATTTAAATTAAGTGAAAACGAAGCTAGTGATGTTGGAATTTTAGCAAATATTGGTGATTGTAAAATTTGAGTTTTATTTATTGATCAAAAAAATGGAACAATTCGTGCAAGAGTTAGATCAAATGGAATTTGAATTAATAATGTTTGTGAAAAATATGCACCTGGTGGTGGTCATGAGGTAGCATCTGGAGCAACATGCTATTCAAAACACGATATGAAATCATTAATTAATGATCTTAAAGAGGAAGTAATCAAAAATGATACAAATTAGTAATGAAAGAATGGAAATTTTTAAACAAATTGAAAGTAAAATTAAAGATCATAAAAATATTGTTATTTTTCACCATATAAGACCAGATGGTGATTGTCTTGGTTCACAATTTGGAATGAAACATTTAATAAAAGAAAATTTTCCTGATAAAAATGTTTATACAATTGGTGATACTAAGGGAATTTATCCTTATTTAGATTTTCCAATGGATAAATTAGAAAATAAAAAAATAGAAGATTCATTAGCAATTATTGTTGATGCTAATTTTAAAGAAAGACTTGAATGTCGTGAATATTTAGATAATAATATTTTTGATGAAGTTATAAGAATTGATCATCATCCAAATGACGATGATTTAAATGCTTCGTTGGTTTGAGTAGATAGATATTCACCAGCAGCTGCTCAACAAGTTGCGGAAATTGCATACGGTTTAAATTGAAAAGTTAATAAAGAAGCAGCTACTTATTTATATTTAGGTATTTATACAGATTCAGTAAGATTAACAACAAATTTAACTAATGAAAAAACAATGTTTTTAGTAGCTTGATTATGATCAAAAAACGCAAATAAAGATTTATTGCATGAAAATATGGCTAAAAAATCTTTAGAAGATATTAGAATTAACACATTTATTCAACAAAATATGAAGATTAAAAATGGTGTTGTATCGTTTTACTTTAGTTTAGATGATCAAAAAAAATTAGGCATTGATGATCCTTTAAAAGCTAATAGACCATTTATTTTAGCTTCTATTGATGAAAATAAAGCATGAGTTTTCTTTACTGAGGAAAATAAAAACCAAATAAGATGTGAATTTAGATCAACTGGGGCTTGTGTACGTAACGTAGCACTAAAATGAGGTGGCGGAGGTCATCATCGTGCTTCTGGAGCTCAAATTAGCTCTAAAGATTTAATTCCACAAATAATTTTAGATTTAGAAAAAGAAATTACTATTTTAGAAAACTATGACAATAAATAAAAAAAATTAGATTTTCTTATTAAAAAGATAATCTAATTTTTTTTGAGCTTTAAAATTAATTCTTAGTAATATATTTTTCATAAATATAATCATCAGCAGCGTGATAAATTTCTCTTATGTATTCAAAATAAATCTTATATTTTTTTAAATCTCCTTTTCATATAAATTTTTTATTTAAACTTTTTGAAAAATCAATTACTAAATAAAGGTCAAAAAAGCCATATTCTTTAATTCCATCAATTATCATTTTTTGCATTAACATTCTTACTTTTGGTGAAGTAATATCAATTTCTTTTTTGTAATGTTTATTTTCAATTTCAGCAAATGCTGCAAAGTAAATATTTAAACTTGGTATTTCAGAACTATAGTCATTTAAAAATAAATTATTAATATTTTTTTCTTCTTCGCTTAAGCTTATTTCTGAAAAAATTTTGTTAACATCTACAGCATTTTTTGCATATTTATTTTCTTGCTTTATAATTAAAAATATTTTTATAATAATTAATATAAATAGCAAAATAAATATTGAACCAAAAACATAAGAAGCAATACGTCCACCTTTATTTATCTGACCAAAAATATTTGAAGCTGTTAAAAATAAAATAATACCAATTGCTAAAAATAAAAATATTATAAAAAATCCAAAAATATTAAAAGCAATATCTTTTTTTATTCTTGTTTTAGTTTCTTTATCCATTATTCCTCCATGTTTTGATATATTTTTAGTTTATCATTTTTTAAATACCCACGACCCTCTTTAGCAATTAATTTATTATCTAATTTAGTAGCATCAGCACTAAAATTAACTCATATTTTTAAAAGCGATGCTCCAACCCCATAAATATCCACTGGCGTATTATCTTCTTCAAATTCTTTAATTCTTTTTGCATTAAAACCTGAAGATACAGCAATTTTAACATGTTTTCCGTTGTTTTTATCTAGTGCTTCTCTTAATCTTTTTACTTGATTTTGAGTAACGCCATATTCAGCTTCTCCTTCTTTAAACATTTTATCTATTAAAGCTTTTGAAGTATCAATTCTAACAGCTTTTAATTTATTTTTAAATACTTTTAAACAAGCTAGTGAATCAGAAATAACATCATTATGAAAATCAACTAGAGCATATAAATCATCATTTGGGAATGTTTTAGCATAGGCTTGAGTAGCTTTTATAATATCTCCTTCAAACATTTGAATTAGCGCATGCGGCATACTTCCAAAAGTTCTTTTTATATCATGATTAGAAGCACCTAATGTTGAATGATTAATAATGCCTCCAATTTTTAAAGCATAAGCATCATTTTTTTGATTAATATAATGATCAGCACGATCAGCCATGCTAATAACTTTTTTGCCATTAGCTGCCTTTATTGTGTGATAAGCATTTGTAGCAATTGAGGTTTGGCGAGCTAAAATTCCATCAATAATTCCTTCTCAAATTCCAAAGTCATAATAATGTCCTTCTAATTCTAAAACAACCTCACGATTTTGAATGATCGAACCTTCTTCAAGATATCTAATTGTGTATTTTGAAATATCAGTGTTTTTTCTTAGTAAATCAATAACTTCATTTATTCCACATAATTTAACATCATTATGACGCTGAAAAAATTGTAATGTTACAATTTGATTTTTCCGGTATTTTTGAGCTATTTTTTTAGTTTTAAAAAAATAAATTGATATATAGTCTTTAATTTTCATTAAAACCTTCTTTTGAATAAATTTGTATCAGTATATTGTAAATAATGTACTTAATTTATTAGTAAAAATAATATAATATATTAAATTATATAATATTAAGCATTCTAAAAAACAATTTAAGAATCTAAGGAAAAAAATATGGAAAAAAATAATTCTAAAAAAAGTCTTAGCTGAAAAGATAGAAATTTACAATTTATATTTGGTATTTTATTTTTAATTTTTTTAGTTTCATTAATTAGTGTTTTATTAATTGTTTATCAAAATAAAAAACCATTAACCTCAAATATTACTTATATTTTTGTTATTATTTTGTTTATTTTTTCTTGTCTAGCTTTAATTATAAATTCTTATTATGGTATCAAGTTTGCTAAAAAACAAAATAATAAAAAATTAGAAATATTATTTTTATTGTCAACTATTTTTATAATTCCGTTTGTGTCTTTATATGCAATTTTTGCTTCAGCAACAATAATGTTAAATTATAATTCACCAAAATATAAAAAAAATCTGTAGGTTTGTTAACTTACAGATTTTTATTTTAATCAGCTTTAAATAAGAAAGGTTGTAATTTATTTTTGTATCATTTTGTTTTTTGAATATAATGAACAATAATATGTTGAACAATTGTGAATATACCACCTATTATTCAATAAATTTGCAATCCAGCACTAAAGAATAATCCAAAAATTGCGAAAATAATAGGTATTAAAATTGCTTTCTTATTTGACTTCTTCATTGCTGCTCTTTGATAAGCATCAGCCCGTAGAGATTTCTTTTTATTTAACTTTAATATCTTAGGCATAAATTGAGCAATTATTTGAATTACTACAGAAAGGATAACAATTGGTAGATATTGTAATTCCCCAACTTTAAAAATTCTAAAAATTGATGTAGCTGAAAATTGAATTGAATATAAAGTTGCTTGTTTGATTTCGGGCGATGTTGAAATAATTCTAAATACAACAATTAAAATTGGTAATGTTATAAATGAATTTATAAGTTGTGAAAGAGGCGAAATTTTTTCTTTTTTATAAAGTTCGCTTATTTCCATTTGTTTACGTTGTTGCATTTGTTTGTCGCCACGGTAGGCTTCATATTTGGCATCAATTTTTGCTTTCTTTTGATTTAATTCTTCCATTTTAGCTGCACTAAAAATAGTTTTAGCAGTTAAGAAGAATGTAATAATTCTAACGATAACAACAGTTATAACTAAAGCAAGTACAACACTTCATCCGGTTGTATTTAAGCTTCTCATAATAGAATTCATAAATTGCGAAAATGGATATACAAATAATCCATAAAAAGGACCTTGTTGTCAATGTTCTTTATATGTACTAATTGGTTTTTGAGCAACAAAACTATCTGCTGATAATAATCTATTTTTTCATGCATCAGGCTTGTAATTACCCAATTCATTAACTGGCGAAAAAGTAAATAAATTAATATCTTTACCTAAGTTTTTATCAAATATAGTGTAATTTTTTTGAGAAATAGATGTCATAGTTGCATAGTTTTTCATCATTGAAGATGTAGATAAAAATAATTTATTTAATTTTTTCCCTTCATCTTCTGAAAGATTTTTATCAGCACCAATTAAATCTTTATAAGATAAAATAAATTTGTTTCATTCTTTAATTAATTCATTTTTATCAAGATTCTTTAATTTCTCAATACTAATATTATTTTTTGTTGAAATTAAATCAGCAAAACCAGATCTATTATTTGTATCTTGTGATCAAATTTTGAACGTTTCAGAAACCAATGTTGTGAAAATATCTGCTAAAAGAGTGTTATAAATATTTGATTCTGAAATCGAATTTAAGGAAACTTTTGCTAACTTTAATTCCTTTAAATGCGAGTAATCTGTTTTAGCATCAAATGTATATTGAGGAGTAGCATTTGGATCTGTTTCTACATTTGTATATTTTTTATAATTTTCAAATTTGATTGAAAGAGGTAAATAAATGTCATTTATTTTATTTACTGGTGTATAAAATTTAGTTTTACCTTGTCCTTTTTCGTCACCAAAGTTGATATAGATGTGGTTTTTACCATTACCATAAACAACTCCTCTTTTTCCATCCTCATTTTGAATGTTTATATTAGAAATATTTTTTCAATCTTCTTTTGAGTTAGGGCGAGGTGTAGAATTATTATCTTTTTGTTTTTGGAGTTGTAAGGCGAATGAAGAACCACCATAAATTCCATATTGACCACCGTTTTTAGCATCTTGTTCTCTTAAAGCTTGAATTTGTTTTTCATCTTCAAGCCCAAGATAGCTATTGACAATAACACCAGAATCTTTATTTATATTAGGTACAAAAAATTCATTTTTTTCCTTATTTCATCTTAATGTTGCGATATTTGGTGAAATATAACTACTTTTTGAATATATTTCTTGACCCGAACCAACTTTTGTTCCAGATTTTGTGGCAAAAGACTGAACACAGCCTACTAAACCAACACTTATGATTAAGGTTATTAAAATTATTTTAATTCACTTTCAAACCTTTTTTCAAATAGATTTAGGCTGTTTACTTTCTGGCTTTTGGTTAATTCTAAAAGAATTGTAATGTTTAGAACTACTTTTCTTTGCCATCAGTTATCCTTTCATAGATTTTATGCACTGCTAAAACTTTTTCGTCTCATGATAGAGTAAAAAAGTTTTTTCTAGCTATTATAATGGTGTCATAATTAATTTTACTAATATCCATTTTTCTTAGAATTGCTCTAATTTGATTTCTATAATGATTTCTTTCAACAGCATTTGCAAATTGTTTTGGTATAGAAATTCCGGCTCTAAAAAAATTAGATTTATTAAAATAAATAATTAAATTTCTTGAAATGACTTGTTTATGTCCATTAAGAATTTTTTGAAATTCTCAATTTTTTTTAACAGTATTTTTTTTATTCATATTTATTTTTAAAGATGTAAAAAAATGTATCAAAATTTATTATTTTTCATCTGATACAGTTAGTTTATGTCTTCCTTTTGCACGTCTAGCTGCTAAAACTTTACGGCCATTTTTAGTTTGCATTCTAGCCATAAAACCGTGAACTTTAATGTGTTTACGTTTTTTTGGTTGATAAGTTCTTTTCATGAATATCTCCTTTTGCTTAATGTTTATTAAAAATACTGTTATTATTTTACCAAAAAATCAAAAAAAATATTAATTGCAAGTTATTAATTAATAAATTAATAAATATTAAAGATTATTAATCAGAATTATGTAGTTTAAAAAATAAATTTTTTTAAAAGTTTTATACATTTTTTGGTTATTTGTTTTTAAAATGTCAATAATTAAAAAATTTATCTTTTTCAACTTAATTCAAGTAGAAATATTTTTTTATTTAATGTTTGTAAAATGTTAATAACTTACAATATTTAAAATTCTATGTTAAAAAAATGTTAAATAAAAATATAATAAAATATAATTTCAAAATATGAAATTTCAAGAAAAAGAGTTAGATTTAGACATTAGCAACGAAATTTTTCAAAAAGAATTAAAAAGTAATGCCAGTTCTCCAATGGTTTATGATAATTTTTTTTCACAAATTAAGTTAGTTAGTTTAGATGGCAATAATGCATATGTTTTGACACCTGAATATTTAATTGAGTTTTTTAGATTAAGATTTTATCAAGATATTCAAAGAGTACTAAGTAATTCTTTAGAAAAAAAAGTGACATTAAATTTTATTTCTTCACTTGATGAAATAAAAAATCTTCCGAACAAAAGTGTATTAGGTGAAAATAATAATTTTGAAAAACACATTAATGTAACTAGTAATTTAACGTTCGAAAATTATGCAACTAGTAATTTTAATAAAATGGCTTTAAAGGCAGCTAAACAAATTTGTGAAGAATATAATGAAAATTACAATCCACTTTTTATTTATTCAAGTAGCGGTTTAGGGAAAACTCATTTACTTCATGCTATTGGCAATGAATTAACATTAAAAGAAAAAAAATGCTTATATATAAATCCTGATAGTTTAACAAGAAGATTAGTTGAACAACTAAAGTTAAAAAATCAAGAGCAAATTAATAAAATAGTTGATGAGTTAACTTCTTATGATTGTTTAATGTTTGACGACGTTCAACAATATGGTAACAAAGAAAGTACATTGAATGTTCTTTTTAATATTATTAATATAATGAAAGCAAACAAAAAACAAATTATATTTTGCGCTGATAAAAAACCTAGTGATCTTGGCGGATTTGAACAGAGATTTCTAACAAGATTTGAAGGCGGATTATCAATTGAAATTAATAATCTTCAGTTTGAAGATGTCCTTTCTATTTTAAAGTTCAAATTAAAAGAAAATGGAATTGATTTTAATTTATGAGAAGAAGAGTCTTTAAAGTATGTTGCAAGAAATTTTTCTTCTTCAATTAGAGCGATTGAAGGAGCGATAAGTAGAATTAAGCTATTTGCTGATGGCGATGATTTTTTTACTTACGATATAAGAACTATTCAAAATATATTTAAAAATGTTACAAAAGCTGTTGAAAATATAACTCCTGAAAAAGTTATTGAAACTGTATGTAAATATTATGCTGTAGATCGAAAAAAAATAATAAGTAGTACTCGTGTTCAAGAGGTGGTTATACCTAGAAAAATGCTTATTTATTTAATAAGAAAGAATTTTAATTTTACTCTTAAAGAAATTGGAAAAATGGTTGGTAATCAAGCACATTCAACAATTATTGCATCATTAAATTGGATGGAAGCAAATTTGAAAAGTAATCCATCACTAAAGTTAGCTATTGAAAAAATTCAAGATACATTAGAGAAGATAATTTAATAAATTAAGGAAAACATTATGGAATTAAAAATTAACAAATTATTATTAGATTTTGCAATAGAAAGGGTTTCAAAAGCTATTGACCCTAATCCTTTTATTCCTGAATTAAAAGGTATTTTCTTAATTGCTGAAGGAAATAAAATTACATTAATTGGTTCAAACGGAGCAATAAGTATTAAACACGAAATTACAACATCATTAGAAGCTGAAATAATTGTACCAGGAAGAATATTAGTCGATTTATCTTTATTTAGAAATATAATAAAAAAATTAGATGATGAAATAATCTTAAAATCTGAAGAAAATACATTAGAAGTACTTACTGAAAATGATCGATTTTCATTAAATTTATACAATGTCACTGAATATCCAATTATTGATTTCTCAAAATATGGCGAACAACTAAAAGTAAACTGGCAAAAGTTAAAAAATATTATTAAAAATGTATCTGTATCAGCATCAGCCTTAGAGACTAATATTATTCTTTCGTGTATTAATATTTCATGTCAAAATAAAAAAATAAAATTTGTTGCCACTGATAAATATCGTTATACCGAGGAAGTCATTGAAATTGAAAATGATATTAATTTTAATATTTCAATTCTAGCCAAAAATTTAAAGGATGCTTTGAATTTCGAATATAACGGTGACGTTATTTTGAATATATCTGATCAAAAAATTTCATTTGAAATTGATAATACTACAATTGAATCAAAAGTAGTTGATCAAGTATATTTAGATGTTTCAAAAATATTACCTAAAAATTTTGCTTATTATTTAACAATTTCAAAAAAAGAATTGAATAATTTGTTAAATAAAGCTTCTGTAATTATTACTGAAAACTACAATAAAATAAGATTATTTATTCAAGGAGATACTTTAACTATTTCATCAACCCGCGAAGAAATAGCAAATGCTGAAATAAAAACTCAAAAATTTTCATATTCAGATATTGAACTTAAGCTTGCTTTAAATTCAAAATTTTTAAAAGAAGCAATTCAAAGTTTTGATGATGAAATTAAATTATCATTTACTGCTGATAAAATGAGAATTGTTATTACTTCAGAATCAAATCCTAATTTATATCATCTAATTACACCACAAAGAGGTTTTTAATGAAAATTGAAATAATTGGAGATGAAATTAAATTAAGCCAGTTTTTAAAAAAAATAAATTTATGTAGAACTGGCGGAATGACTAAATTTTTTCTAAATATTCACACTGTTAAAATTAATGATCGTGTTGCAAATGGGAGAAATGCTAAAATAAGAGTCGGAGATACTGTTTGAGTGGATGATCAAATTTATATTATTAAGCGAGCTATAGAACAAAAACAATAAAAAAAATAAAAAAATTAATTTAATATAAAATATTAACTATACTTATTTACAAAATTTAAGGAGAAATAATGCCAGGAAGAGATAGATTAACAGGTCAAAAATCATTAAGTGGAAACAAAAGATCACATGCTTTAAATACCTCAAAAAGAACATTTGACCTTAACTTGCAAAAAGTAACCGTTTCAACTGGGAACGGATCTAAAAAGACTATAAAAGTTACTGCAAAAAACGCTAGAACATTAAAAAAATACGGTTTAGTAGCTTAATTTTCCATATTATAATAAGTTCTTGGATTACCAAGAATTTTTTATTATTTATTTATAAAAGGAAGTTTTTAATGAAAAAAATAACATTATTTGTATTTGCTGAAAAAGAAGAAATCGAACATGATAAATTTGGCCATTTATTGGTTAAAAAAATATTTGAAATAAATAACATAACATTATCTATTTTTTTTAGTAAAGAATTAAATAAAGAATATGCACTACTAATTTGTGGTGTTGGAAAAAGTAACTCTTCTTTTGCTTTAACAAATGCTATTAATAAATTAGAAAGTAGTGATTATTTTGTTTCTAATATTATTAATATAGGCCCAGTTGGTTCTTTGTGTAAAAATGAAATTGGAAAGGCATTTTTAGTTGAAAAATGTTATTTTTTTGATGTTAATTTAACTTTTATACCCAATTATAAATTAGGGCAACTTCCAAATAATGAATATTTATTCAAAACATCAAATGATTTAAATAATTTTATTTTTAAAAAACACAATTTAAGCTTTAAAAATATTTTAAGTGCAGATAAATTTTTTTCAAAAGATGATATTCAAACTATTGAAAATAACTTTAAAAATATAGATTTAGTTGACATGGAAATCTGTAGTTTAGTAAATTGTGCAATTAAGTTAAATAAAAAAATATCTTCAATTAAAATAGTTTCAGATATTTTAATTGAAGAAGAAAATTCTTATTTAGCAAAAGCCAATATTTGAAAAAATGAAATTAAAAAAATATTTTTATTTATTTTAAAGGAGATTTAATGAAAAAATATATTGATATTCATACTCATCCATTTAAAGAATATTACGATAATCCTTTTGAAGTTGTTAATGATTGAAAAAAACAAAATATGGAAAAATTATTTATTGTTGGTACTTCTAAAGATGATTGTATTGAGCTTTTGGAGCTTTGTAAAAAAGATAATAATTTTTTATACCCAATTATAGGTATTCATCCTACTTTATCAAACGGAAAAAGTGATGGAGAGTTTCTTCAATCTATTATAACTGACGATGTAATCGGGATTGGTGAAATAGGTTTAGATTATCATTATGATGATTCTCCTAAAAAAAATATTCAAATTGAATCATTTGAGTCACAACTAGAAGTTGCAAAAAAAAATAATATTGTCGCAATGCTACATATTCGTGATGCTCTTGAGGATGCTTTTGAAATTATTACTCAAGATAAATATAAAAATCTAAAAATTGTTCTTCATTCATTTAGTGGAGATAAAGAATATGTAAAAAAAATATTACCTTTTAAGAATATTTATTTTTCAATATCTGGAGTTGTTACTTTTAAAAATGCAAAATCCTTACAAGAAGCAGTTTTAGAAATCCCAATTGATAGAATTTTTTGTGAAACTGATACACCATATTTAACACCCACCCCTATGCGTGGAAAACCTAATATTAGCCCTTATGTTTCTTATACATATCAATATATAGCTAATTTAAAAAATATTTCTGAAGATTTTTTTATTAAACAAGTAAGAGATAATATTAAAAAAGTTTTCGGAGTATAAAAAAATGGAAATAAAAGCAAAAAAAAGTTTTGGTCAAAATTTTTTAATTAATAAAAAAATACAAGAAAAAATTGTTCAAGCCGGTAATGTTGTTAATGAAAATGTAATTGAAATAGGTCCAGGACTAGGAGCCCTTACTAATTTATTAATTCCAAAAGTCAAAACACTAGAAGCTTATGAACTAGATAAAGAAATATACAATTTATGAATTAATAAAAGTCTAAACAATAATATTGTTTTTTTAAATCAGGACTTTTTAGAAGCTAACCTAATTTCTGATTTTAAAAAAGTTATTATTGGTAACATTCCTTACAACATAACTTCATTAATTATTTTTAAATTAATTGAAAACTATTTATTTATTAAAAGGGCTGTCATTATGGTTCAAAAAGAAGTTGGTGAAAGATTGATAGCATCTCCAAATTCCAAAAACTATAGTAAGTTAACTGTATCGCTTCAAAGCATCGCAAAAGTTTCTAAAATTTTAATTGCTAAGGCAGGTGATTTTAATCCAGCTCCTAAAGTTGATTCAATGGTTGTTAAGATTGAATTTTTTGACAAAATAGACTTTGATTTAAAAAAATTTTTAGATTTTGTTAAACTTTGTTTTCAATTTAAAAGAAAAACACTAGTTAATAATCTATTAAAAAAATACGATAAAGAAAAAATTATTAGTGTTCTAAAATTAAACAATATTGATTTATTAACTAGACCTGAAAATTTAAATGTTAATCAATATAAGTTATTATTTAACGAATTTTTAAAATTTGAAATTTAAGAAAAAACCTCTAAAAAAGAACATAAATGCGTTTTTTTTATTTTTTTAAAATATAATAATTGATATATTTGAACTAGAATATATTGACAAGCAACCCACAAGCTTGTTTTTTATTTATATTTAATTAAGGTAAGTTTTTATAATAATTTATTAATTATTTTTTATATTTTTATTCATTTTTTGTTAAAAACAAGTTCTTTTTTTTTTTTTGAAAATACTCATAAAATTAAATAAAAATAATTAAAAAAATAAATTATAAGTAATTTAAAAAAATTACTATTTTTAGGTTATTAAAATCTATAAAAAAATATATAAGGATATATATGAAAAAATCAACTAAAAGAAAAATAATAAAATCGTTTGCTGCTTTAGCTACCACAACTACTGTAGCTGCGACAGCTACTTTGGTTATAAATTTAAATAAATTAAGTAATGAAGAAATTAAAAAAATTATTTCAGATATTGAATCAGAAACTAAAAAAAATAATGATGAAATAAACCTTTTAGATGAAAATTATAATTCAGTTGATACTTTAAAAATTGCTATTGAAAACGCCTTAAAAAATCTAGAAATTTTTAAAAAGTCACTTACCCTTTTAAACAAGGAAGATTATTTAAAATATGAAAAAATTCAATTGGTATTAAATAATTTAAAACAAAGTATTAGTAATTTAGAAACTAAAATTGAAACTTCAAAAATAAGATTAAATCAAAATATAAAAAATCTAGACAACGTTGTTCAAAATGCGAAACAAACCTCGGAAAAAGCTATCCAAAGATTACAAAGTACATCAATAATTAATGTGCCGGGGTTAAACGAAGCTAATCTTGAATTACAAAATGCTTTAAAAGAAGTTGAAGAAGCCAAAAAGCAAGCTAAAGATTCAAAAAATCATATTGATAATTTAGTAAAAATTAGTCAAAAAGTTCAAAAAGCTGACCAAAAAGTTAAAAAACTAATTAAAGAATCTGAAGGATTAACAAAAGAACAATTAAAAGATAGACAAATTGAGGAAATCGAAAACCACATCAATTTATTAAATGTAAAAATTGATAATTCAAATAAGGAAAATTTATCTTTAACTGAAATTAAAAAATTAATCGATGATTTTGAAAAAACATTGCCAGTTGCAATTGATGCAAAAGATTATATTAAACGCTTCGAAGATGAAGATTTATTAAATAAAAACAGTGAGTTAGAAAAAGTTATTTTGGAAGCTGAAGAAGTTTTAAAAACTTTAAAACAAAAAGAAGAAAATTTAAAAAATAAAATTAACGAAAGTTTGTTGAATATTGAACAAAAAGAAAATGATTCTAAATCTAAAATTAATTTAAGCCAAGATTTTGATACTTTAGAAAATGAATTTAATGAAGCTAATTTGCGTCTTTTAAATGAAATTAAAAATCTTAAAAATCAAATTGAAAATAGTGACTTTGAAGAAGCAAAAAATAAACTTGTCGAAATTGAAAATAAAAATAAGCAAAACAATGAAAACTCATTAAACAAACTAAAACAAATAGTTTTAGATGATTTAAATTTAGCAAAGTATTTAACCGAAGAGCAAACATCTGAATTTAAAAAAATAATAAATAACGCTAAAAATCCAACAGAATTAAAAGATATTTCTAAAAAAATAAAATTAGATAATCAAAAAGCCAAAGAAATACTTGAATTAAACAAGTATAGAAACGAAGTTAAAAACTTACTTAACTCTGAAAATATACATTTATCACAAGACCAAAAAAACAGTTTTAATTTATTATTAGATCAAGCAAATGATCGCCAAAAAATCGATAAAATTAAAAAAGATTTTGAACTTGAAAATAAAAAAATGAATGCAATTAAAGAAATTGAAGAATTATTTAAAAATGAGTCAGATAAAAAATCTGGATTTGAAGAACAAATTAATAAACAAACTGACATCGATGAAATCGATGCGATTTTATTCGAAGCAAAAGGCGAAAAAATCAAAGTTTTAATTTCAAAAGCTAAAGCAAATGTTAATAAATTAAATTGAATTGGAGATAAAGAAAAAAGTTTAGTTAAAAAAGAATTTGATAATTTAAAAACTGAAAATCAAATACAAATTAACCTTAAAGAAATTGAGCAAAAAAATATCGATAAAGAAACATTGTTTAATTCTAAAATTAAGAATTCAGAAGAATTTGAAGAATCTTATATAGATAAAATAAAAAATGATTTTATTAATGAAATCGATAAACAAAAATATATAACAATTCAAGAAGAATTTACAAAATTAGAAGAATCTAAAAAACAAATCAAACAAAGAATACAAAAAGAATTAAATTTCTTAGGTGATATAGATAAAAATAAATTTATTAGTGATCTAAAAACTAAAACAGATTTAATTGAAACAAAGAAAATTGAACAAAATGCTTCAGAACTTAATTCCTTTAAACAAAATTTAATTGACAATCTTAAAAAACTTTCTAATTTAGAAATTCAAGAAAAAAATGAGGCTGAAAATAAAATTAAAAATGCTATCTCGAAGGCCGCAGCACAACAAATTTATGATGACTTATTATTAAAATCTCAAAAAGAAAGCATTAAAAAAGAATTAGATACCTTAGAAGATTTAGGTAGTGATAAGCAGAAACTTTTGTCTTCAATCGCTACTTCAAAAAACAAACAAGATTTAGATACAATTCTTAAAAACGCTAAGGAAAAAAACGATTTAAATAAACACAAGAAAGAAACAATAAATAATATTAAAAAATTAAATTTAATTTCTGAAAACAAAAAGAGAAAATATGAAGAAGAAATTAATAAACAAGTTAATAAAAACGGAGTTTCTTCAGTGTTTAAAAAAGCCGAAGAGCTAAATAATTACAAAAAAGGAAAAGAAGCTAATAATTTAAATTTAAATGAAATTTGAAATGAAACAACAAAAAATGAATTTAATAAAAAATTAGTAGAATCTGAAACAAAAGAAAAAGTAGACAGTCTGCTTGAAGAATATTCAAATTGAAATAAAAAAGTTGTTGATGCTAAAAGCGAAATTCAAAATTTAAATAATTTATCACAAGAACAAAAAGATAATTTTAAAAATCAACTTAAAGGCAAAAAAGAAAAAGAAATTCAACCTATTATTGATAACGCACGTGAACTAGATAATTTAGAAAAATCTAAAAAAAGAGTTTCTGAAATTGATAGATTAGAATATTTAACTAAATCTGAAAAAAGTGCCTTTAAACAATCTATTGAAAGTAAAAATGAAATATCAGATATTGAAAAAGAACTAGAAAAGGCAACTAATACAAATAAATTTAAAAGAGATTTAACAAATAAAATCGACAGTGAAAATGATTTTAATTTGTTAACAAATGCAATTAAAGAAGATTTTAAACATAAAATTAAAACAACATATGAAAAAGCAGAAGCTGAACAAAAATTTAATGATCTTAAGAGTTTAAATACTCAAAAGCAAAAAATTTTAGATTTAATAACTTTATCAAACACTATTACTTCAAAAGGTAAGGAACTTTTAACTCAAAAATTAAAAGAAAATGATAACCCATCTAATATTAATATAATCAAAAACGAAATTAACGTTTGGGATCAAGAATCGAAAAAAAATGATGATTTAATTGATTTTATAAAAACAATTAAGCAAGAAATTTTAGATTTATTTGGAAATAATTCGAAAATAAAAAATGTTATAGATGATTTTCAACCGTTAATAGATAATAATATTAAAAATACCCAAGATACAATTAATAGACTAAAAGAAAAAAATTCTTGACTTAATAATGAAGGGATAAAACGTAAGTTTAATAATTTTACTGACAAAATGCCTGCTTATTTTGAGGATATAAAATTAAATATAATTAATAGTCCTGGATCTGATTTTATTGATATAGATAAACTAATTGAAAATAAAATTAAAGTTGCAAGAGATTTAGACAAATTTGAATCACTATTTAACAAAATAAATTCTAAATTTAATAATATTATTAATCATGATAAATTAGAACAAAACAATAGAAAGTCAAAAGAAATTATAGATTGAATAAATGAAAGAATATCATTAGTTTTTGAATTTAAACAGTTAAAAAATAAAATTGAATCTTTTAAGAAATATAACAGAGAAAATTACGAATTCGAAATAGAAGATGCTCTTAAAATTAAAGATAACACAGAATTATCAAAAAAATATAACATAATAAACCAAAAATTAGATCAAGAAATTAGTAAAAATATTACTTTAAAAAATAATTTCATCATTCTTAAAAAAGAATTAGAAAAAAATATTAAAAAATTAAAAGATAGAAATATTACTGATATTACTAGTCCAACTATTGAAGAATTAAAAAACTCTCATGAGCAAATTATTAAGAAATTTGAATATCAAAAAAATAATTTTCAACAAGAATTTGATAATAAAGATAACGACAAAAGTTTTGAAACAATTAATTCTGAGATAGCTAGATCTAATAGTTCTCTTCAAATATATGCTCAAATTTATTCAGAAATATATGATTATATAGAAAGTCATATAGATGCAACAAAAAAAGAATATAAAAAAGAATTATGACAATATTTCGAAAAAATGACAAAAGAATCTAGAAAAATATTAGAATTTTCTAGAAATAATACAATTCTAGAGTCGATAGAAAAAAAGAAAGAAAATTTATATAAAACTTTAGATGAAATTAAAGAAGAAATTTTTAAGCAAGAAATAATTAATTTAATTGGTGATGGTTATTGATTTAAAGATTCCGGTTTTCTAAAAATAAATAATGCCTATATTGATTTAGTAAGTTCACCGAAACCAACAATAAAATTTGTTACAAATAAATATCAATCAAAATTTTACCCACATATGAAAATTAATTTTAATTATTCTAAACATGAATATATACAATGAAATAAAACATATAATTGATATGGAACGGTTGAATTTTATAGTGGTGAATCAAAAAATATAAAATATAGACTAAAAAATATAAATGTAATTACAAGATTAAAATCAAAACCTAATAAAGAAACCGAAAAACCTGTATTAGATAAAAAAATAACAAAGAACGATTTAGAAAAAATTAATTAAATTTTATAAATTTAGTCAGTTAATTTTTTTATTTAATAATATTGTTTTAATTTTCTAACTACTTGAATAATTTAAAAAATTAAAAATATGACGTAGCTATAATAAAATTAACGTCATATTTTTATTTTTGATCTTTTACAATAAAAAAATAAAATGATGTATAATATTATAGCAATAAATAAGTGTTGCCACCATAGCCAAACGGCCAAGGCATAGGTCTGCAACACCTTGATTACCGGTTCGAATCCGGTTGGTGGCTCCAATAAATGCGCCCGTAGCTCAATTGGACAGAGTGTTTGGTTACGGCCCAAGAGGTTGCGGGTTCGACTCCTGCCGGGCGCGCCAAATCAACAAGTTGACTTATTAAAACGCTTTTTGCGTTTTTTATTTTTTTTAATTATTCTAAAAACTTAGTATTTAATTATTTTTTATGATAAGTTTAACCTAATAAAGTAAACTAAAAGTTGTTTTAATTTAATTAACTCAACATCTATGATTAGTTATAAAATTAAGATTTTTTTTGTTATTAATGTTACACTAATAATGTAAGAGTATTTTATAAATTCTTCTTACACAAAAAAATTAAGGAGCATTATAAGTTAAATTAAAATGATACAAATGAAAAATAAATTTAAAAACGTAATTGTTAAAACCCCTGCGTCTTCAATGGTTGATGGTATTACATCAGCACCAGAACTAGGCAAACCAATTTATGACCTTGCTTTAGTTCAACACGAAAAATATATTGAAGCATTAAAAAGCTGTGGTGTTAATGTAACAATATGTCCAAAAAATGAACAATTCCCAGATTCATGTTTTGTTGAGGATACTGCAGTTATTGTAACTGGCGAAATAGCAATTTTATCGAATCCAGGTGCAGAATCTCGTAATGGTGAAAAACATGAAATGTTACCATATTTAGAAAAGTTTTTTGACAAAGATCATTTATTTAAAATTGAATCACCAGGTACATTAGATGGTGGTGATGTTATGATGGTCGGAGATACATACTATGTAGGTATGTCAGAAAGAACAAATCGTGAAGGGATCCGTCAATTCCACAATATTTTAGCTACTGTAGGTAAAAAATGTATTCCAGTTCCTATGACTGAAATGTTACATTTAAAAACAGGTGTAAACTATTTAGAACATAATAATTTATTAATTTCTGGTGAATTTTTACATTACCCAACATTTAAAGATTTTAATCAAATAGTTGTGGATCCATCAGAAGGTTATGCAGCAAATTGCATTTGAGTAAATGAAACAGTTATCGTTCCTGAAGGATATCCAAATGTTCTAAAAGCTGTTCAAGATTTAGGAATCTATAGAGTTATTACTTGCGACACATCTGAATATAAAAAATTAGATGGTGGATTGAGTTGTTTATCTTTAAGATTTTAATTTAAAATGCTATAAGAAACTTTGTTACAATCAGTAACAAAGTTTTCATTTTAAATTAAGCTTATTTTTTAACTTAATAATCTTTTTAAAATAAAAATTAAAATTTCTTTTTTTCGTGAGTTTCATATTTTTATAGTTTAAATCATTAATTTTAAAAAATTTTTATAACTCATACAATGTATAGTTATGAATTTTTATTATTTTTTTATATATAATATATAAAAATATGACAAACTCAAAAATTAGAAATTTTGCAATTATTGCACATATTGATCATGGTAAAAGTACTCTTGCTGATAGGATTTTAGAATTTACTAATACAATTAGCATGCGTGAATCAAAACCGCAGATTTTAGATTCAATGGATTTAGAACAAGAACGTGGAATAACGATTAAATTAAATGCTGTGCAAATTAAATATAAAGATTATATTTTTCATTTAATTGATACCCCAGGACATGTTGATTTTACTTATGAAGTAAGTAGAAGTTTAGCGGCTTGCGAAGGCGCAATTTTATTAGTTGATGCAACGCAAGGAATTCAAGCTCAAACATTAGCTAATGTTTATTTAGCTATTGAAAATAACCTTGAAATTATTCCGGTTATTAACAAAGTTGATTTAGTCAGCGCTGATCCTGAAAGAGTAAAAAAAGAAATAGAAAATATAATTGGTATTGATGCTTCGGATGCAATATTAATTTCAGCTAAGACTGGAATTAATATTGATAAAGTTATTGATGCTATTATTAAAAGAATTCCTTGTCCTAAAGAAGCTGATATTTCAAAACCATTACAAGGTTTAATTTTTGATAGCTATTTTGATAATTATCGTGGAGTAGTTATTTATACAAGAATATTTAACGGTGAAATCAAGGTTGGCGATAATATCTATTTTATGCAAACAAAAAAGACTTATTCAGTTACTGAATTAGGTGTTAAAAACCCGAATGAAGAGAAAAAAGAAAAATTATCTGCTGGTGAAGTCGGTTGGATTGCTGCTTCTATTCGTGATGTGAAAGATGTTGCAGTTGGAGATACAATAACATTATTAAATAATCAAGCCTTTTATCCTTTACCAGGATATAAAAAAATGAAACCAGTTGTTTACACCGGATTTTATCCAATTGATACAAGAGATTACAACGCTCTAAAAGATGCACTTGAAAAAATAAGCTTATCAGATTCATCAATCGTTTGAGAACCTGAAACATCAAAGGCATTGGGTTTTGGTTTTAGAATTGGTTTTCTAGGCTTATTACATATGGATGTATTACAAGAAAGACTTGAAAGAGAATTTAATCTTGATATTCTTGCTACAGCACCGTCTGTTGAATTTGTTATAACATTAACAAATGGAGAAGTTGAATATATAACTAATCCATCCTTATTTCCGGATAGAAGTCTTATTAAAACAATTGAAGAGCCGTATATTAAAGCTTCAATTATGTTAACTGAAGAATATATTGGACCAATTATGGAATTATGTCAATCTAAACGTGGTAAATATATTGACATAGAGTATTTAGATGATAAACGTCGTCGTTTAATCTATGAACTTCCATTGAATGAAACAATTTTTGATTTTTTTGATTTAATGAAAAGTTATTCAAAAGGTTATGCTTCATTTGATTATGAACACATCGGATTAAAAGAGAGTGATTTAGTTAAAGTTGATATCTTATTAAACGGCGAAAAAATTGATGCTTTAGCTTTAATAACACACCGTGATTTTGCTTATTCTAAAAGTCGTGAATTAGCTGAAAAATTAAAAGAAGTGGTGCCGAGAAAAAATTTTGAAATTCCAATTCAAGCAGCAATTGGTGGTAAAATTATAGCCAGAGAAACAATTAAAGCTTATCGTAAAGATGTTACTGCCAAACTTTATGGTGGGGATGTTACAAGACGTCAAAAACTTCTTAAAAAACAAAAAGAAGGCAAGAAGAGAATGAAACAAATAGGTAGTGTTGAAGTTCCTCAGGAAGCATTTTTAGCTATTTTAAAAACAGATACGAATAATAAAAAATAAATAGGGAGGGCTTTAAAATGGATATTAAACCAATTATCTCAGGTGAAAAAGAGGATAATAAAAAATTTTCCATTAAGAGAGATGAAACAAATAATATGGAAAATTTAGAGATAAAAACAAAATCATTGCCTTCAAATGTCAAAAAAACTCTTGACCCTTATGGTGTAATACCTAACGGAATCTTTAAAGTATTCGTCGCTGAAAAAAGAATAAAAAAGTTTAATATTTTATTTTTTATAACAATATTTTTTGTATCTTTAACAACAAGTTTACTTTTTGCTTTTGCTCCTAGTTTATTTCAAAAATTTTTAAAAGATGGGCAAACTAAAATTGTTTGAGGTTGATATATTATTCCATCAATTTTAGGAGTTTTATCATTTATAGCATTGATATTTGATGCAATTGAGTTAAATGGTATTAGAAGGTCAGTGGAATATTATAGAGAACAAATTAATCAAGGAATAAGTTTTACACCACCTTTTGTAATTAATTTATATGAAAAGCTTATGCGTAAACAAGTTAGAAGAACTTGATTAGTTGTAGCAATTATATTTTATTTGGGTTTGTTCACTTTAACTTTTTGAGGTTTAAAGGATAAAAAATGGGGTGCTTTAGATTTTAATAAATGAATTCATAGTTCATTTTCGAACCCCGACTTAATAGTTTATGTATTATGCTGTATAATTCTTGGTGTGTTAGTTTTGTTTATTATTGGAAGTATTAGCCGTAAAAAAAGAATGGTTGATATTCAAATGTTCTTTGGCAATGAAGTTATGAACTATAATGAATTAGCAAAAGAAAGATCAAATGCACATAAATATTGATCAAAAGTCTTTTTTATTAGTGTATTAGTTTCACTAGTTTTACCTATTATTATTTTATTAATCGTAAAAAGAATTGTAAGAAAGAAGGTGTAAGAAGATGCCAACATGAGGAATTGTTTTATTAGTTATTCTACCAATATTATTTGGTTTTATAGGTGCAATTATTGGAGTATTTATTGTTAAGAAAAAATTTGAAAAACAATTAAAAGAAAATCCACCTGTTAATGAAAAAATGATAAGAGTTATGTTCCAACAAATGGGTCGTAAAGCTTCAGAAGCGCAAATTAGACAAGTTATGCGTTCGATGAAAAATGCTAAATAAAGTAAATCAACATTTATACTATTTTTTAGTAAAAGTTGATTTTTTTTATTTAAAAAAATAAAAAATTTTTTTATTTTAGTATATAATAATACCATAGCAACCATAACGAAGGGGCCCACCTGATTCCATTCCGAACTCAGCAGTTAAGACCTTCTGTGCCGACGATACCAAACGGGAAAATAGGTCGTTGCTTTTTTTATTTATTTTTATAAATATTTTTAAAAAAATGATAATGTTAAATCAAATAAAATTCAAATTTGGAGATTATTATGAAAAAGAAATTTAAGTTATTTTTAATTAGTTCCTTTTTAATTGGGTTGCCAGTTATATCAATTTCATGCTCGAATGATAATATTAAATTAAATAAAAAAATCAGTGAAGAAAATAAAGAAAAAGATCAATCACCTGATGGAACATCACCAATTGCTCCTCAAAAAACTCCTGAAGATAAAAATAATAATTTAAATAATGAAATAAATAATAATATTAATAATAAAGATAACGAACAACCAAAACCAATTGAAATTACACCTCCTGTTGTAGATGATAAAAATGATCAAACATTAAAAGATCAAAATAAACAAAATAATAATTTAAATAATGAAATAAATAAAGATAGCAACCAAAAAAAATTGGATAATCAAATTGATAAAAAAATAAAAGATCAAGTTGAAAAAATAGAATTTAATATCAAAAATGCAGATTCACATTTTTTGTCATATGAATTTTTAAAAAGCAAAACACCTTATGAAATAATAAAACAAACTCAATCTTATAAAAAAGGACTTGAAGACATTAATAATTTCTTATATCATGGAAATAATGGCCAAGCAATTGATTATCGTTCAGGTTATAATCCAGATAAAGTAAAAGAGTTTTGGAAATATACAAAAAACGTCGGTGTGTATGGGAATTATGGAAAAACAGACGAAGAAAAAATAGCATTTTATAATGATTCTATTTCTACAGACGGAATGATAATTCAAAAATATTTATCTAATTTTCAAAATAATGAAAGATATGATACTAATCAAATTTCAATATCAACAAATGTACTCGAAAATTTAATAAAGCAAAATCCATTTGGTTTTTTACCTTCAAATTTAAGCCAATTACTTCATTATATGGATTTTGAATCTATTGAAAAAATTTTTGCATTAAAAAATATAAAAGAGGTAAAAAGTAATTTTGATGATGAAAAAGGGACTTTTGAACTTTTAATATTTGACAAAAATAATAATAAACATTATTTAAATATAAGTGCGCAAGAAATACCTAGTCTAAAGAAAAATTTTGATTTTATAAAATATATTTATGATCGTAGTTTTACAGTTACTAAAGGTACAGTTGGATGAAAAATTGATCCATTTTTTTCTAAACAAAATGGTTTAAAAGCTGAAATTAATTCAGGAACAATGTGAGTAATGGACAGAATTATTAATCCTGAATTAGAAAAGAAAGATCAATATGAATTATTAATTGCAACAAATATTCATGTTTTTAGTTTACAAAGTGTTTTTGACAAATCTATTTATTTTGAAAAAAATTCTAATAATTCTAGAGAAAAAGAATGGAATGCTGGTTTTTGAGATCCGATCGCATCGTACAATGTTGATTCAAGTGGAAAAATAATATTAAGCAATAATAGATCATTAGTAAATTTTACCGGTACTAGAGGTGAATTTACCTATCCTACGAAAAATAACATCCCTGTTTTTACAAGAGGATCAGGAAATTATTTTCCTACATTTAATGCATATTCACAATATTTAGATGCACCATACTACACTCCGAGATATAAAGCAACCGGTATTTTTGCAAAAAATATTACAGTAGGTCCTAAATTTTTAGAAGAATATAATAAAGAAACTAGACACAGAGCAACAAAAAATGCAGGTGCTGATTTTGTTTTACTACGTTTAAAAATTCATAAACAAAATTTAAAAAATATCTTACCCGATTTAGAATGAAGAATCGGAACACCTGAAGAAAAAAATTGGTATATAGGAGTTGGAAAAAATGAATTATTTAGTCCTATTAAAACACAATTTTATGGTGGATATCCAGCTACAATAAATGATAATTTTGAACCTCAGAATTCTCTTGAGTTTAAATATAACAAATCAATTGGTGGAATAATAAATGCTCAAACGCGCGTGATTGATGAAGATAATTATAAACCGTTGTGAGTAAGATATAAAGAGAATGAAAATAAAGATTGAAATTCACACAATGAAAATTGAAAAAAATACACAGAACCATTTATTAAGAATGAACATGGAATGCCAAAGTGAGTTTTAACACAACATTCACAACTTTATACACATATTCCTTATGAAAAACGTTTTAATGCTTTAACTTTCGGCTCTTCAGGTTCGATGGCAATTGATTCTTCATTTAATTTAATTGGAATCAATTATTTATTTACTCAAGATTCAACATATAATACATATACAAATGGAATAAGTTTAATGGAAGGTCATTCTACTTACTCAGATGGTTTTAATGGTAACATAAGGGAAGATATAATTAAAAAAATTAAAAATGATAATCTTGAAACAGTTAAAATTAATCCAAAAAATAAAGTATAAATTTTTAAAGCCTTTTAAGGCTTTTTTATTTTTAAAAGTAAAATTATTATGTTATTATGGAAAATAAGGAATTTGAAAGTTTAGCAATTATTTTGGATATTAAAGAATATAATAATTTTTCATTAGTAAAAGTATTGATGCCAAATGGTATAAATTTTTTATATGCGAAAGGACTTTATAAAGTTGAATCTAAAAATAAAAGAAATCTACCAATTTTGGGATTGAGTAATTTAGAAATTATTAAATCAAAGAAAATTAATAACAATAACACATTAAAAAAAGCTTCTTTAATATCATATTTTCCAAATAGTGAAATGTTGCAAGAAATTTATGATACAGTTTTATTTTTTTTATCAAGATTAAATAATGTTAAGCTTGAGGATTTTTTTGAAAATTATCAATTGTTTTTAAAAAATGTTTTAGATAAACCAAAACATAGTTTTTGTTTTTTTCTTTTAAATATTTTAAAAGTATTAGGTTTACAACCAATTTTTCTACATTGTTGTGAGTGTTCTAATAAAGATAATATTATTGATTTTGAATTTTATAAAGGTGGCTTTTTATGCAGCGAACATTCAAATAATAATAAAGACGTTATACTTCTTAAAACTCTTTATTGACTAAATAAGAATTTTGAATATTTTTTAAATAATACTGATGAAAATTGAGTTATTTTAATTATTAAAATGATGTTGGATTATCTTAAAAATTAAAATAAAAAATCTGTTATTTAGTTTCAACAGATTTTTTATCATTATTTTGATTATTAGTTTTTGTATTTTTTTTTGTAATACGTTTAGTTTTAACTTCTTCTTTTAATTTTTCAGTTTTTACACTTTGTTTAATTGACTTTTTTTTATTAGAATCTTTTTTTAATTTATTTTCTTCATCAATTTCTTCATTTACTTCAATGTTTTCAGTTAATAGTATAGTTGGTATAATCACAACATTTCTTCTTTTGTTCTTGTAAAAAAATGGATTTAAACGATCAATTATTAATTGCTTTAATTTAGGTATTGTTCAATCTTTTTCGTTTTTTATTGTATATAAAATAGCACCATGGACTAATCTTTTAGCTTCTTCAATTAGGTGTAATGAATTTTTAACATAAAAAGCGCCACGTGAAACAATTCTTGGTTTACCTAAAATAAGATTCTTTTCTTTATTAATTGCAATGATAACATGAATAAACCCGTTTTGTCCTAGTTCCATTCTTTCTTTTATAATTTGAGAGTTACTTTTAGATAATATATTTCCATCAATAAAAACTGGTCCGAAGTAAACTTTTTCATTTGATAGGGAGATTTTGTGATTTTCTAAGTAATAAACATCTCCTAACTTAGCAATTATTATATTATTCGGTTTTACACCAGTTTCAACACCAGTGTATCCATGAACAACACTCATACGGTATTCACCATGATAAGGCATAAAATATTTTGGTTTTGTTAATTCAAATATTTTTTTATGTTCATCTTTATAAGCATGTCCTGAAGTATGCAAATAACCATCAATACCATTTTCTCTAATAATTGCACCAAGCTTGTAAAGTCTGTTAACTAAAAGTTCACATTTAGATCTATTTCCAGGAATTGGACTTGATGAAAAAATAATAGTATCCCTTGGTTTAATACTTATATTTGGATGTTTATCATAGGACATTTTCGCAAGGCCCGCCATTTCTTCACCTTGCGATCCAGTTGTTAGAATAAGAAGTTCATTGTCGTTATATTTTGAAAGACTTTTTTTATCAATAAAAACTTCATCAGCAGCATTAATATATCCTAGTCTTCGACCAATATCAATATTGTCAATCATTGATCTACCAAATGCGATAACTTTTTTTCCAATTTGAGCTCCTAATTCAATAATAGCTTTAATTCTTGTTAGGTTTGATGCGAATGCAGTAACAATAATTTTCTTTTCAGCCTCAAGCATATATTTTTTAATATCCTTTAGAATATCACTTTCTGATGGTGAATGATTTGGACGCATTGCATTTGTTGAATCTGAAAATAAAACATCTAAACCTTCATCGCCAATTTTTTTAAGTTTTGAAAAGTCAGTTAAATTACCTATTGGGGTGTAATCAAATCTAAAGTCACCAGTCATCATTAAATTACCATTTGGTGTTTTGATTCTGACTCCGAAAGCATCAGGAATTGAATGCTGTGCGGTTCATCAATCAACTGAACATTCTCCAAAATTAGCAACTAAGTCTTTGTGAATTTCAATGAATTCTACATTGGGTTTAATTTTCATATCTGCAAATTTTAATTTTAGATATTGTATTGCTATTCTAGGTGCAAAGATTTTTTTAACATTAACCTGTTGAACTAAATAAGGAACTCCGCCAATATGATCTTCGTGACCGTGTGTTATAAATAATCCTTCAATTTTATCTTGATTTTCAACAAGATAACTAAAATCAGGAATTGAACCATTAACTCCTGTTGCATAAATATCGCAGAATTTAATTCCAGTATCAATTATAAAAATTTGCTTATCATATTCAATAACAAGACTACTTTTACCTATTTCTTGCATTCCACCTAAACCAAAAATTTTCGTTGGTTTCATATATTCCTCCTAAGTATTATTAAATAAATGAAAAATAGCAGCATTATTTGTTATTATTTTAACAAACTATTATAATTATTGTTATAAATTTGTTACTAAAAAATTTAAAATTTAGGAGTTTACATGACATTCGAAAGAAAGCTTTCTATTGTTAATTTAATTATAAAAGCTGTGTTGATTGTTTTGTTATCGATTGCAATTTATAATATTGTAAATTCAATTAAGGAGTTTATTTCTCAGGTGGGGGAAAAAAATATATCATTTAAATCCTTGCTTGATAATGCAATTTTATATATAAAAAGCGGTGGCGCTAATGATAAAAAAGAAGATACAGAATATTTTGTAAAGCTTATTGCCCATCTTCGAGAAAATATAAAAAATTTAATTTTTATTATTGTTTCTTTAATATTATTAGGTTTAGCTAATATTTTTGATATTGTTATATTGTCAATAGCGAGTTGAAAATCACAAGCAGCTGGTAAAGCATTAATATTAGTTGCTATAATAGTTTCACCATTATGGGTTTTATCAATATTTGGTAATATAGCAATTATTTCCAAAAAAAGAGTATTTGTTTAATTAATTTTTAATTAAATGGGGTTTTTATGACAAAAAAAGAACTTGTTGAGAAGAAAAAATATTTTAAAAAGTCTTTTTCTGAAGCAAAATCAGTATTAAAACGTGGCAACATTTTTATGTTGGCGATTGGTTTATTGTTAGGTGCTTCATTTGGAGCTGTTGTTTCATCTCTTGCAAATGATGTTATTATGGCATCAATTTCAAAAATGTTTGGAAAAGCAAGTGTTGAAGAATTAAAAATTGGTGGAACAATACTAATTGGTAAATTTTTAGCAGCTTTAATTCAATTTGCAATTGTATCTGCATTTGTTTTTATATCACTATTTCTATTTTATTTAATTAAACATTGAATAGAATATCAAAAGGCTAAAAAAATGCCGATAGAAGAAGAAATTGTTGAAGAAATAAAACCAACAATTGATGAGCAAATTTTAGACCAATTAAAGAAATTGAATAAAAAAGTAAAAGAAATATCTAAAAAATAAAAAAATAAAATAAAAATATTTTTTAAGACTAAGTGAAGTTCTCTTAGTCTTTTTAATAAATTTTTTTATATTTAAAATAAATATAAAAGCATCAAAAAAATAAAAAAAGATAAAAATTGTTATAATATTATCGAGTTTTATTATCTAAAATATGATTTAATAAATACTCACAAAATTATAAAAGTCTATCTAAAAAAATACTTATATAAATTAAAAATAAAATAGGAGATTTTATTATATGCCAATGAATTTAAAAGGTCGTAGTTTAGATACAGCTCTAAATTTTACAACCGATGAAATTAACTACCTTTTAGAACTTTCTTTAGAATTAAAGAAAGCTAAAATGCAAGGATTACATATAAACAACCGTCCTTTAACAGGCTCAAATATTGTTATTATGTTCCAAAAAGATTCAACAAGAACACGTTGTGCATTCGAAGTTGCCGCTGCTGATTTAGGAGCAAGCTGTACATACATCGGACCAACAGGTTCAAACTTTGGTAAAAAAGAATCAGTTGAAGATACAGCTATGGTTTTAGGCCAAATGTATGATGGTATTGAATTCCGTGGATTCAAACAATCAGATGTTGAAGCTTTAGCAAAATATTCAGGTGTTCCAGTATGAAATGGTTTAACAGATGCTGAACACCCAACACAAATGTTAGCTGATTATTTAACATTTAAAGAATTTGTTGGAGATCTAAGAGGCAAGAAAATTGTTTTTGCTGGAGATATTAAAAACAACGTTGCTCGTTCATTAATGATTGGTGCTGCATTCTTTGGTGTTCATATTGTTTTATGTGGACCAAAAGCACAATGAGAAATTGTTAAAAATGGACCAGACCATAAAGCAGTTTATGAAGCTGTTCAAAAATTATTTGAACGTAACGGCGGATCAGTATCATTCTCAGATAATAAATTAGAAGCTGCTAAAGACGCAGATGCAATTTACACAGACGTGTGAGTATCATTAGGTGAACCATTTGAATTATTTGAATCTCGTATTCAAGAATTAGGTTCATTCCAAGTTGATATGGACATGATGAAAGCAGCAAAAGAAAGTGTTATTTTCTTACACTGTTTACCAGCATTCCATGATGATAAAACTTTATTCTCAGCAGAAATTAAAGAAAAATTAGGTGCAAAATACCCTGTTGTTGCAACTGGTGCAATGGAAGTTACTGATGAAGTTTTCCAATCAAAATACAACAAATCAATTCAACAAGCTGGAAACCGTATGCACACAATTAAAGCTGTAATTTTAGCAACATTAGGATACTAATATGAGTAGAATTGTTATAGCTTTAGGCGGGAATGCATTAGGCAATAATCCTGCCGAACAAAAAGAATTAGTTAAAATTCCAGCTAAAAAAATTGCTGAATTAGTTAAAGCTGGACATGAAGTTATTGTTGGACATGGAAATGGTCCACAAGTAGGAATGATTTTTAACGGATTTGTTAGCGCTGCTTCAGTTAATTCAAAATCACCATTAGTTCCATTACCTGAAGCTGGTGCTATGTCACAAGGTTACATTGGTTATCATATGGTTAATGCAATTACTAATGCTTTTAAGGAAGAAGGAATAGAACAAAAAGAAGTTTTATATCTTTTAACTCAAACATTAGTTGATCCTAAAGATCCTGCATTTTTAAACCCAACAAAACCAATTGGTCCATTCTTTGCAACAAAAGAAGAAGCTGAATTAGCTAACCCAAATAGTGTAATAGTTGAAGATGCGGGACGTGGTTTTAGAAAAGTTGTTGCTTCACCAAAACCAATTAACTTTGTGGGAATTAATCAAATGAAAAATGCTATTAATTCTGGTGCTACTGTTATCGTTGGTGGTGGTGGCGGTATCCCAACAGTTAAAGATGAAAACGGATTTATTAACGGTGTTGATGGCGTTATTGACAAAGATTTTGCTTTAGCTAAAATGGCTGCTTTAACAAATGCTGATTATTTCATCGTTTTAACAGCAGTTGATTATGTTAAGGTAAACTTTGGAAAACCAGATCAAAAAGATTTAAAACATGTAACTAAAGTTGAATTAGAAAAATACATCGAAGAAAAACAATTTGCTCCAGGTAGTATGTTACCAAAAGTACAAGCTGCTATTAAATTCGTTGAAGAAGGCGGAAAAGCTGCATTCATCGGTGATTTAAAAGATTTAGAAGACATTATTGCTGAAAAAATCGGTACAAAAGTTACTTTAAACTAATTTTAAATTTATATAATAAAAAGTCGAGACCAATTAGTCTCGACTATTTATTTGTTTATTAACTTCATACAAACAAATACCAGTTGCAACTGAAACATTTAATGATTGAACTGAATTCTTATTTTGTTCAATATAAACTATTTCATCTGCTTGTTTTAGTAATGTTTTTGAAACTCCAGTACCTTCGTTTCCCATTATTAAAGCAGTAGGTAATGAAAATTTTATGTTTGATATTTTTTTAGCTTTATTATTTAGGGATGTAGCATATATTCAAAAATCATTTTTTTTCAGAAATTCAATAGCATCAAAAAGACTAGATACTTTAATTACTTTAATATTTTTAAATCCACCAGAAGAAGTTTTTAGAACAGTTGGAGTAACATCGACAGCTCTATCTTTTGGAATTATTATATGATTAACGCCAAACACATTGGCAGATCTTATAATTGCCCCTAAATTTTGTGGATCCTGGATGTGATCTAAAATTAAAACAATTTCTGGTTTATCTTTTTTTATGCTACCAATGTCATAATATTGGAAAGAACTAATTTCCGCAATGTATCCTTGATGATTACCTTTAATTAGTTTATTCATTTCATTCATTGATAAATAAGTTATGTTATTAAACTTTATTTTCTTATTTTCAAGTCCATTTAATAAATAAACTTTATTAATTGGATAATTATTTTCAATAGCTTCTAAAACTGAATTCTTACCATAGATAAAATTTTTCATTATATTATTTTTCTTTCTTTTAAAATATCTCTTAGTAAATCAGCTTCATTAAATTTTTTATCTTTTAATAAAGATTGTCATTGTTGGTAATCTTTTTTATCTTTATCAGTTAATTTAATTTTAGGAAAACTAAAACCTAAAATTGCCATAATTTTTAAAAATGTTTTAAAGTTTATTTCATTTTTTGATAGTTGAATAATTTCTTTATAGGCTGATGAAAAATTTAAGTTTGCAATATATTTAATTACTTCTGTGATTTTTTTTGAATCAACATTATCATTAATGTTTTTTAGTTGGACTTGATTATTTAATAGTTTAAATTTATTGATAAGTGCTTGGTTTGATTCTAGGAGTTCATCGGTTAAGTTTATTGGTTTAGCATAATTAGTAGTTAACATTAAAAGTTTATATGTATCAGTATCATATTTCCTTAAAAAATCATGAGGAAAAATAATATTTCCAATCGATTTTGACATTTTTTGATTTTTGTAATTTAATGTTCCAAAATGTAATCATTTTTTTGAAATAGGTTTGTTGTATATTGAATAATGTTGAATATTTTCATTTTCATGATGAGGGAATATTAAATCAATTCCACCCCCATGTATGTCTATTGTTTCACCATTAAAATATTTTGAAATAAAACAACTACATTCAGTATGTCAACCAGGTCTTCCATCGCCAAATGGACTTTTAAATTTTATCCCGTTAGTTGTATCTTTTCAAAGTGTAAAATCGAATTTATTTCTTTTGCCGAAATCATTATTTTCTTCAGAAATTAAGTTGTCAATTTTTTGTTTGCTAATACTTCCATAAACATCTTTAAATTTCAAGACATCAAAAAAAACATTTCCTCTAACTTGATATGCAACTTTTTTATCTAACATTTCTTGAATATATTCATACATATCATTTAACGAATCGGTAACTCTGACAATTTTATTAGGAAGTTCTAAGTTAAAAATTCTAAATAAATCCAAATAGTACTCTTCATATTTTTTAGATATTTCAAATTCTGTTTTATTTTCCTGAATAGCTTTTTTTATAATTTTATCATCAATATCTGTTATATTGTTTAGATAAAAAATTTCTTCACCTAAATATCTTTGTGCGCGAATCATAATGTCAAATGTTACAGTTGATCTTAAATTTCCAATGTGTGGGTAGTTGTAAACAGTTGGTCCACATAAATAGTATTTTTTCATATCCCAATCATTATATACTAAAAAATATAATTTATAATATAATATTAAATTATGAAAACGGCAAAAGAAATTATTATAAGTTCAATTCAAGAATCTTTAGAAAAATTAAAAATTTCTAAAGAAGTTGTATTAACAGAGGCAAAAAATTACGGAGATTATTCAACAAATATTGCCTTAACATTACAAAAACAATTAGGAAGAAAAGCAACAGAAATCGCACAAGAAATTGTTAGAAATATTGATTTAAATAAATATAAAGAGATTAGTGAAATTAAGGTTGCTGATCCTGGATTTATTAATTTTTGGGTTTCAAATTCAGTTTTGGCTGATACCGTTAATTTGATTAATGAACTTGGCTCAAATTATGGAAATGGATTAAAAGAAGGAAAAGGAAAAATAAATGTTGAATTTGTTTCAGCAAATCCAACAGGTTATTTACATATTGGGCACGCTAGAAATGCAGCTATCGGTGCAACATTATCAAATATTTTAGAAAAAGCCGGACATACAGTTATTAGGGAATATTTAGTTAATGACTATGGAAATCAAATGAATAAATTAGCTATCTCAATTTATTCAAGATACCAACAAATTTTTAATAAAAATTACGAACTACCAGAAGATGCATATCGTGGTGGAGATATTGTTGAATTTGCAGATGAGTTTTATAAACAATATAAGGATAAGTATAAAGATGTTGAATATACACCAGAAATTGAAATGTTTTTTAGAGAATTTGGAAGAAGCAATGCTTTAAAAAATATTGAAGAAGACTTGAAAAAATTCGGTGTTTGATTTGATTTATATACATCTGAAAAAGAACAATATGAAAAAGATTTAGTTTGACCAGCAATAAGAAGATTAAAAACTACTTATGTTAAAGATGGTGCAACCTGATTGCAAACTACCAAAGGTGGGAAAGACGACAAAGACAGAGTTATCATTAAAGGAAATGGTGATTCAACATATTTATGTGCAGATATTGCTTACCATGAACAAAAATTTAGACAATTAAATGATCCTCAAAACGGTGTCATTATTGACGTTTGAGGCGCTGATCATTCAGGATATGTTGAACGTGTAAAATTTGCTTTCGAAGATTTAGGTTATCGTAGAGATCAAATTGAAGTAATTTTATTCCAACTTATTAGAATTATGAAAGATGGCAAAGAAATTAAAATGTCTAAACGTTTAGGAACTTCACTAACGTTAAGAGAATTAATGTCAGAGGTTGGAAAAGATGCAATTAGATTCTTTTTAATCGAAAGATCATACAATTCAAAGATTGATTTTGATATCAAAAAAGTAACAAGCGCTGATGAAACTAATTCAATGTACATTATTAAATACGCTCACGCTCGTTGTGTTCAATTACTTGAAAAATTAAATTATGAAAATCCAAAAGCAACAGAATTAAATGATGAATTTTCTCAAAAAATAGTTGCTGAATTAAAAGAATATCCAGATTTAATTGCAACAATTTCTAAAACATATAAAGTCAATTTATTGCCACCTTATTTATTGAAATTAGCTAGTGCATTTAATTCGTTTTATTCAAACATAAAAGTTTTAGATTCTAAAAATGAAGAAAGTTATGCTGCTTTAGTTAAGGCTGTAAAAAATGTTTTAGCTGATGCAATGAAATTAATGGATTTAGAAATTCCTAATAAAATGTAATAAAAATTTTTTAAGCAATCTTTTGATTGCTTTTTGTTTAATTAAAATAAAATTTAAATAATGTAAAATTTTTTAATAAATATTAGCAATAAAATTTTATTAAAAATAAAGGGTTAAATTTAAGATATGAAAAAAAATAAGATTGAAAAATATCCTGAAATTCCGAATGAGTTTTTAGAAACTTCAATTAAAAAAGGATTAGACAACCAAGAGGTTGAAAACCGGCAAAAAAAATATGGATTAAATGAATTAAAAAAAGCTAAAAAAATAAATCCATTTTTAGCCTATTTATCTCAATTTAAGGATGTTTTAGTAATTATTTTAATGTTTGCAGCTTTACTTTCTTATATTTTTGCTTTTATAAGCGCTTCGAGAGCTAATTGAGTTTTTAATACAACATTAATAGTTGAATTTGTTGAACCATCAATTATTTTATTTGTTGTTTTATCTAATTCATTGATTGGAGCTATCCAGGAGATTAAAAGCGCTAAGGCCGTTGATGCCTTAAGTAAACTAAATCCTCTACAAGCCAAAGTTGTGCGAAATGGTGAATTAATTTCAATAGATTCAAAAGAAATAACTATTGGTGACATTGTTATGGTTGAGGCTGGTGATGTTATTCCTAGTGATGGTTATTTAGTTTTCTCTTCTAATTTATCTGCTATTGAATCATCATTAACTGGCGAAAGCGAACCATCATCAAAAGATTATTTAGCAAAAAGAGATTTATCATTGCCATTAGCTGATAGAAAATTTATGGTTTATTCATCTTCTGTTGTTGCTACAGGAACAGCTTATTATGTCGTAACAGCTATTGGGCAACAAACTGAATTAGGAAAAATTTCATCTCTTGTTACTCAACAAAAAGATGCAATGAGTCCATTACAAATTAAAATTAATAAATTAGGTAAGATTTTTGGTTATGTTGGTATTGCTTTATTTTTAGGTAGTATGGTGATGCAAATTTTATTCGCTATACCAAATTCACAAAATTTTAAAGAACAACATTTTTGAAGCACTGTGATTGTCAATGGTGTGTCTTTAGCAGTAGCAGCAATCCCTGAAGGCTTAATAGCATTTACATCAATAATTTTAGCTATTGGTGTACAAAGAATGGCTAAGAAAAAAGCGATTGTAAAAGATTTAATGGCAGTCGAATCATTAGGAAGTTGTGCAGTTATATGTTCTGATAAAACTGGTACATTGACACAAAATAAGATGACAATTATTGATATGTATTCAAATACAAATAAGATCTTTTCTTATTCAAAAATAGATAATGAATTTTTGAAATTAATCGAATATGGTTCTTTATGTTCTGAAGCTAATTTAAGTTATGAAGATAATGAATATAAACCTGTTGGGGATCCAACTGAGGTTTCATTTTTATATGAATTAGAAAAATATTCGCAACATAAAACAAAAAATGAGCTAGTTTCTAAATACGAAAGATTATTTGTTTTACCTTTTGATTCTGATCGTAAGCTAATGACTTCTATTAACAAAATTAATAATAAAATAATTGTTATTGTTAAAGGAGCTCCTGATGTTTTGATCAATAGAGTTAATTTAAATTTGGATAAAAAAGACAAAATTTTAGAAATTAATAATTCTTGAGCAAATAATGCATACAGAGTTTTAGCTATTGCTTCAAAGGAGATTACAAATGATGAATTTAATTTATTATTGAAAAATAATAACGAATATAAACTCAATTTTTTAGAAAATAATTTAAATTTCGATGGTCTTGTAGCAATGATCGACCCTCCTCGTGAGGAAGTTAAAGAAGCAGTTGAAATTTGTAAAAAAGCTGGTATTAAAACTGTTATGATTACAGGAGATAATATTAATACAGCAATTGCTATAGCTAAAAGTTTGAAAATTTACGATGATGGTGATTTAGCAATTACAGGAGTTGACCTAGATTTAATCTCTGATGAAGATTTAGCAAAAAATATTGATAAATATTCTGTTTATGCTCGTGTTAAGCCAGAAGATAAACTTAGAATTGTTAATGCATGGCAAAAAAGAAAACAAGTTGTCGCCATGACTGGTGATGGTGTTAATGATGCACCAGCTTTAAAAGCATCTGACATTGGTTGTGCGATGGGGATAACTGGAACTGAAGCCTCAAAACAGGCTGCTAATATAATTTTATCTGATGATAATTTTTCAACAATTGTTTCTGCTGTTAAAAATGGTCGTTCAATTTATCAAAAAATTAAAAATGTTATTCAAAATTTATTAATTACATCAATTGCAGAAGTTATTTTAGTTTTTTTAGGTTTAATAATTTTTAAATTGATTTTTAAAAATTGAAATGAATTAAAAGATCAAGAAATTTATATTTTATCAGCAACACAACTTTTATGAATTAATTTATTCACTCATGGTTTTCCTGCAATTGCCCTAGGGCTTCAAAATTCTAAAGAAAATTATATGAATAAACGTCCAATTTCAAAATATGAATCAATATTTGCAAAATCTATGGGTTGAAATACTCTTTGACAAGGGATTTTAATTGGAATTATTTCAATGGTTGGATATTATCTTGGCGCTTTATATATAAAAAATAATAACGGAACCGGAGAAGAAATAATTAGAGCTGCTTCAACAATTGCATTTTTAGTATTAGGAATTACTGCTACATTTAATTCAATTAATTTAATGTCTAAAAAATCAGTTATTTTATCAAATCCATTTTATTATTGAAAAGTTTATGCATCTGTAATTTTTTCATTAACATTTTTATTACTAGTTGCTTTTATCAAACCAATAGCAAATGTTTTTAAAGGTTATAATAACTTTTATTCTTCGCCTATATTAATAGCTTATGGTTTATGTTTACCACTTATATTAATTCCAATTTATTTCGTTCATAAAATGATCTTGCTTTTAATTGAAAAAAAGAAAAGTAAAAATAATGAAATTATGCATTTTGAAATGATTTTATCTTCAAAAGAAAAAAAGCAATTAAATAAATAAAGCAACATTTTTTAAAAATTTTATACATAAAAATAAATAAGTTCAAGAGGAGAAATCACACTTGAACTTATTTATTTTTAATTTTTGGTTTGCATAAATGATTTAGATTTTTATTCAGCATCTTTTGTAGGATACTTATTTTGGTCATCTGATGTATTAAATTTTAAAGTCTTACCATCTAGATTAAGATCGTATTTTTTATCGTTTTTAAATAATTGAATTTTACTAATTGAATAGTTTAGATTTGGTTTATGTGATAAATTTGCATGAATTATAATTTTAGATTCTTCGATGGTAAAAAGATTTGGTTCTCTATCAAAATAAATTGTATCTTGCGGTTTTTCAGTATTTGCTGAATTATGAATAATTACTCCACTACTTTTTTTATCGCTTGTAAAAAAATTAATAATTTCTTTATCGCCTGTAATTTCAAAATAAATAGCTCTATTGCCTCCGTAAGTATCAAATTGCAAATCATTTATTTTTAAGGATTTAACTTTTTCTTTTAGAAGATTATCTTGTGCTTTAGTTTTAGCAGCTTCAATAGCTTCTTTTGCTTTTTTATAATTTTCTTCTGTTTGGGCTTCTTCTAATAATTTTTTAGCTTCTTCAACTTCTTTATCGAAAGTTTGTTTAATTTCAGAATATTTTGGATCACTTAAATCACTACTTGAAAAGCTATTTGCATCATTTTGAACACCTTCATATGAGTTTTTAGCTTCTTCAGTTTTTTCTTTTATTTTAGCTTCTTCAACTGCTTTTTGTGCTTTAGTTTTAGCAGCTTCAATAGCTTCTTTTGCTTTTTTATAATTTTCTTCTGTTTGAGCTTCTTCTAATATTTTTTTAGCTTCTTCAACTTCTTTATCAAAAGTTTGTTTAATTTCAGAATATTTTGGATCACTTAAATCACTACTTGAAAAGCTATTTGCATCATTTTGAACACCTTCATATGAGTTTTTAGCTTCTTCAGTTTTTTCTTTTATTTTAGCTTCTTCAACTGCTTTTTGTGCTTTAGTTTTAGCAGCTTCAATAGCTTCTTTTGCTTTTTTATAATTTTCTTCTGTTTGAGCTTCTTCTAATATTTTTTTAGCTTCTTCAACTTCTTTATCAAAAGTTTGTTTAATTTCAGAATATTTTGGATCACTTAAATCACTACTTGAAAAGCTATTTGCATCATTTTGAACACCTTCATATGAGTTTTTAGCTTCTTCAGTTTTTTCTTTTATTTTAGCTTCTTCAACTGCTTTTTGTGCTTTAGTTTTAGCAGCTTCAATAGCTTCTTTTGCTTTTTTGTAATTTTCTTCTGTTTGAGCTTCTTCTAATATTTTTTTAGCTTCTTCAACTTCTTTATCAAAAGTTTGTTTAATTTCAGAATATTTTGGATCACTTAAATCACTACTTGAAAAGCTATTTGCATCATTTTGAACACCTTCATATGAGTTTTTAGCTTCTTCAGTTTTTTCTTCAGAAATTGTTGGATCTTGAGGAGAAACGATAGGCTCATCTCCTAAAGGTTTTTCATTTTTACCTTGAGATTTTTGTTCAAGTTTGTTTATTTGTTTTTCTAAATCTGCAATTTTTTTAGTAGTATCATCTAAAAGTTTTTGTAAATCTTTTTTACTTTTTTCTTTTTCTGATATTGAAGAAATTAATGTATCAATTTTAGTTTTTAATGCAGAATGTTCGCTTTTTATTTTGTTTAGTTCTTCATCTTCTTTTGGAGTTTCTTCTTTTTTATTATCACATGCTGCCGATATTATTGGTAATGTGGTTAAAGGGGCTAAAAAACCAAAAGTTAATAAAAATTTCTTTAGTTTTTTCATTTATATATACTAATTTACCTTTCATAGTTTTTTGATAATTAAAATCTAATTTTTGACTTTCTATCTTTTTAATTATTCCTTTTTTTTTTTTTTTGAATTTGGCAAAAAGTAGTATAAAAATTATGAATTTCAACTAAAAATTATTTTTCATTAACTTTTTAAGATGTAAAAAAATAATGTTCTTATATCAATTTACAATTTTTAATCATTAAAGAATAAATTATAAAATTTCTGATTTTAAAATTTTTTAGTAAATTCAATAATAAATAGAAAAAAATGAAATAAAAATAATAAAAAATCTATTAAATTTCTTAAAAATTTATTTGTAAAAAAGCAACTAATATGTATTTTAATTATATGAATAATTAATTAACAAAAAACAAAAAACATAGGGTAAAGAAAAAAATAAAATTAAATAAAATAAGTTCAAGCTTGTTTTGTTGAACTTATTTTTAATTGTTTGCTTTTATAACTATTTAATTTCAACTTCTAAGTTATTTTTTGCATTTAATAGATTTGTTTTATTTTTATCATTACCTAATCAAACAGAGTTTACAATATATTTACCCTTTTCATTGTCATTAATTCCATATTTTTGTTCAGAAGAAATTGAAAATTTTACGTAATTACCTTCAATTTTTGTTAATCTAGGTAAATAAAAAGGAGGATCATATGGTTTTTGTTGATTATTAAAACTTGCTGCATTTTCTGTACAAAAAATATTATCTTTTTTTAATTCAAATGATAATCTTTTATTTTTTATTTTTTCAAATGTTTCTTTACTTGTTTTTAATTCAATTCAAAAATATTTTTCACTATCAATTCTGAAATCAGTTAATTCTAATTCTACTTTAGCATTTTTAATAATTTGATCTATTTCATTTATTTTAGTAGCTTTTTGAATTTGAATATTATAATCGTTTTTTTCTTGTTCTAATAAGTAAGTGAATTTTTCCAATTCTTCTTTCGCTTTTTCTTTTTTATTTTTTAGCCCTTCAGCAGCAGTATCTGAATTTTGTTTTGGAGTGGTAGGATTTGGTGCGGTTGATGATCCATCTTGTGGTGTTTCAGCTGTTTTTTTACTTTTTTCTATTTTTTCTTTTTCTTCATTAGCTTTATTTTTAGCAGCTTCAATTTTTTGTTTAAACTCAGTGTATTTTTCTAAACTAGCTTCAGTTTTTAAAGCTTCTTTTGCTTCATTTAATACTTTTTCTAATTCAGTTTTAATTTGAGCAAATTTATTATCTTTCAATAATTCTAGAAGTTCATTTGCTTCTTTTTCTGAAGCATCATATTGTTTTTTAGCTTCAGCTGTTTTTTCTTGCTTTTTAGCTTCTTCAACTGCTTTTTGTGCTTTAGTTTTAGCAGCTTCAATTGCTTCTTTTGCATTTGTGTAATTTTCTTCTGTTTGAGCTTCTTCTACTATTTTTTTAGCTTTAGAAACTTCTTCATCAAAAGTTTTTTTAATTTCAGAATATTTTGGATCTTTTAAATCATTTTCTAAAAAGCTATTTGCACTGTTTAGAACACCTTCATATAAGTTTTTAGCTTCATTTGTTTTTTGTTCAGAAATTGTAGGTTTTTGAGGTTTGTTTAATTCTTCATTTTCTTTTGGAGTTTCTTCTTTTTTATTACCACAAGCCGCTGATATTATTGGCAATGTGGTTAAAGGTGCTAAAAAACCAAAAGTTAATAAAAATTTCTTTATTTTTCTCATTTATATACTGATTTACCTTTCATAGTTTCTTAATAACTAAAATTATTTTTTGACTTAATATCTTATCAATTATCCTATTTTTTTTTTTTTTGAATTTGGCAAAAAGTAGTATAAAAATAGTTAACGTTTCAAAAAAATATTTTCTTATTTTTTTATGTTTGATCAATATAAGTACAATTGAAGAATTTTAAATACTAAAAATAATTATTAAATACAATTTAAATATAAAATATTTATATAACTAACGTTAGGTGGGGGTATGTCATTTTTAGAACAAGTTAGACAACTATTTGAAGAAGCAAAAGAAATTAGAAGAAAAATTCACAAAAACCCTGAAATTGGTTTTGAATTACCTAAAACTACTAAAATAATAAAAGAAGTTTTAGATAAATATAATATTCAATATACAAATTTAAAAGATACATATGCAATTATTGGTTCGATTGGAAATAAACTAGGTGGGAAAAAAATATTGTTAAGAGCCGATATGGATGCAGTTCAAGCAAAAGAGGAGTCAAACCTTCCTTTTTCATCAATAAATTCAAACGCGCATTTATGTGGACATGATATTCATACAACATCACTTTTGATTACACTAATAATTCTTAAAAAGTATGAGAAAGAATTAAATGGCCAAATTACTTTTTTATTTCAACCAGCAGAGGAGACTTTGAATGGTGGAAAATTAATGATTGAAAAAGGATTATTAGAAAATAATTTTGATCTTGGACTTGCATTACACATGTGACCTAGCGGTAAAAAACTTGGAATTATTATTCAAAAAGAACAAGTATTGTCTTCAGCATTAAATTTTAAAATTGATATTGAAGGAAAAGGAGCGCATGGTGGCATGCCTTATAAAGGTGTTGATCCAATAATTGTTGCTTCACAAATTATTTCAGCGTTTAATATAATGGCAGCTCATGAATTGCCTTCTAATAAATCGGCGTCTGTGTCAATAGGATATTTAAATACTTTTGGAGGTAGTGTAAACGTTATCCCATCTAAGGTTACTCTAGAAGGTACAGCTCGAACTCTTTTTGTTAAATCAGCTCAATATATTAAAAAAAGATTGCCGGAAATTGCTAATAATATTGCAAAAGCTTTTAAAGCAAAAATAAGTTTTGAAATCTTAGCAGATGTACCACCATTATTTAATACACCATCAATTAGTAAATTAGTTTTTAAATCAGCTAAAGAATCACTTGAAAATAAATATGATGTTAAATTTGCAGAACCCGAACTTGCTTCTGAAGATTATGCACATATTGCTAGTTGTTTAAAAAAATCATGTTATTTTTTTGTTTCATGCCCATTCCCAAACGAAAATAATGAAGTTTTTGATGTTCATAATAATAATGTAATTTTCAATGAAGAAGCTTTAATTATAGGTCCAACAACAATGATTCAAACAATTATAAATTTTTTAGACAGTAAGAAAAAATAATTTATGGAAAGTACAATTATTTTAATTTTAGAAATTATTGGAACTATTGCTTTTGCTGCTTCTGGAGCAATTGTTGCAATTAGTAAAAATATGGATTTGTTTGGGGTTTGTATGTTAGGTGGAACTACTGCTGTTGGTGGTGGAATAATTAGAGATATTGTTCTAGGTAAATTTCCCCCAATTGCATTTATAAAACCAATTTATGTTATTGTAGCTTTATTAGTTTCATTAATAATATTTATTTTTCACAGACGTAGAATTAATAATCTTGTAAAAAAAATTTATACTTTTATTGATGCTGTTGGTTTAACAGTTTTTTCAATCTT
This sequence comes from Metamycoplasma canadense, assembly GCF_000828855.1. NCBI lineage: Bacteria > Bacillati > Mycoplasmatota > Mycoplasmoidales > Metamycoplasmataceae > Metamycoplasma > Metamycoplasma canadense. The sequence goes on from NZ_AP014631.1 coordinate 248,762, forward strand.
AGGGGCTATTCAAGCAATTAAAAGTAGCAATTTGTTTTTGATTATTTTTGTAGGGATAATAACCGGTGTTGGCGGCGGAATATTAAGAGATATTTTTGCTGGCAGAATTCCAATAATTTTTCAAAAAGATATATACGCTATAGCGTCACTAGTTGGCGTTTTATTATTTGCGATTATATATCCATATAACAAATATGCTGCAACAGCAGTAGGGGCATGTGTGATATTGATTATTAGAATATTAGCTATAAGATTTAAATGATCGCTTCCAAGAATAAAAGAAAATAGCACTTCTTCTTAAAAATAAATTACCAGAAAATAAACTAGAAGAAAAAACCATTGGTTGATTCAAAGTTATCTTCTCAAAAAATAACACCAGAAAACAGTGAAAATAATCCTGATAACAAAATAAATAATCAAGTTGAAATTCCCAAAGTAACTGTAAATCCTTCGTTTTATCCTACACAACAAAATGATGAATTTAAAGAACTTTCTTCAAATTATTATTCACATCCAAATTTTAGACTTAAAGAAAATTTTGTAACTTTAAAAGGAGATAATAAAGATAGTAAACAACTTGAATTAGTTTCTTCAATAAATAATAAAAAAAATAAAAGATGTTAAATGATACATTAGAACTAGTTATCCTACTGACGAAGTTTATAAACTAAGAGATTCAACACCTGAAAAAGTTAAAATAGAAATTTTTAATGATAATAAAGTAATTGGTAAAGAATACGATGGAAATGATAAAACCTTTGAAATTCAAGCTGAATACAAAGGTTATTTATTCAAAGCTCTTGTAAGAGTTTTATCAAAAACTGAAATTATTAATGATGAAGAAATAACTAAAGCTAGATTACAAGCAAAAGAAATTTTAAAAAATTGGCATAATCTTTCTGATATTCAAAAGGCTTTAAAAGATTATGAATGAATGTCTAAAAATGTTGTTTATAAAGAAAGAGATGATTTAGTTTCTGATCAACCAGCATGTTCTTCATTGATTGAAAAAGTTTGTGTTTGTGCAGGATATGCTAAAGGTTATAAAATGCTTTTGGATGAACTTAACATTCCATCAAGATTTATAACTCGAATTTATTACAAAGAATACTATCTTTGGAATTTAGTTGAAATTGAAGGTGAGTGGTACCATGTTGATAGTGGCATTGAATTAACTAAAGAAAATATTTGAATAGAAAATGCTTTTTTTAAAAGATATCTAAAATCAAATAACAGTTATTTAATTTATTTAACTAATTTTGACTCATTTGGTAATTATAAGGTTAAATTAAGTGTATTTAAAAAAGGTTACTTTTTTTATTTAAATAACAGAAATGATAATAATTTCGAATTTGAATTTGATAGAATTTCTTCTAGTAAAGTAGTTTTAAAAAATCTTGATTTAGATATGGAATACCGTATTAATTTAGAACCTTAGAAGGATGTAACTGGCAAGGAAATGTTTTTAGATAATATTGAAACTGTTCCAATATTAATTCAAAAAAAATCTTCAATATGGCAAATATAAAATAAGAATCAAAGCACAAAAAAATAATAGTTTATTTTCTGATAGAATTGAATTAAAAATAAAAAAAATTTTAAATTTTAAAATAAAAACCCAAGTATTTATAAGGAACTTAGGTTTTAAATTTAATTTATTATTTAATTAAATCTCTTTAACAAACTTTTTCCAGTCATTTCGGCTGGTTTTTTAATATTTAAATAATCTAATATAGTTGGTGCAACATCACATAACGATCCATTTTTAAGTTCAATATTTTTATCTGTTGTTATAAACATAACAGGACTTGTTGTGTGTTTTGTTGCAGGTTTATTATTTTCATCTTCGGTTATTTCAGCATTACCATGATCAGCTGTTATAAATCATGTTATTTCATCTTTATGCTCAGAAACATATTTTAATATTCTTTCAAATTGTATATCTAAAAATTCTATAGCATTAATTGTGGCTTGTAGATGTCCAGTATGTCCAACCATATCGGGATTAGCATAGTTCATAATTACAAAATCAAAATCCTTAATTTTATTTAATAATTCATCTGTAATTTCTTTAGCTGACATTTGTGGATAATCAGCAAATGATTCTGCTTTAATACTTTCTACTAAAACTCTTTCTTCGTTAGGATATAGAATTTCTTTTCCTCCATCCATAAAAAACGTAACGTGAGCATATTTTTGGGTCTCGGCTAATCTCAACTGTTTTAAATTATTTTTTGAAATTATTTCTCCTAATGGATTTGCTATATTCATTTCTTGAAAAGCTATTAAGGAATTTATTCCTTCATATTTCATTAGTGATCCAAATAAATTAATTTTAATATTATTTTTGGGTTTGTAATCGTATAAATTACTTTTTAAAATTAAGTGACTTAATTGGCGTGCTCGATCAGGTCTAAAATTAAAGAATATAACATTATCATTATCATTTAAAAATAAACCTTTTTGATATTGAGCCGGAATAAAAAACTCATCATATATTTTTTGATTATATTGATTTTCAATATATTGATCTATGTTTGAAAAAATGTTTTTACTTTTACCAGCAATAGCTTCGTAAGCTAATTCATTTCTTTCAAAAATTTGGTCTCTATCCATAGCATAAAAGCGACCACTAATACTTGAAATTGGATAGTTAAATTTGGTTGATAACTCTTTTAAGGTTTTAAGAGAACCTTTAATTGATTGTGGTTCAACATCTCTACCATCACCAAAAATATGAATTGAAACTTTCTTTAGTTTTTTTTGATTAGCTAATTTCATAATTTCGAACAAATGGTTATCTAATGAATGAACACCTCCATTACTCAAAAGACCTATTAAATGTAGTGTTGAATCATTTTTTAAACTATTGTCGATAATTTTATTTAGAACTTCATTATCTTTAAATTTATCATCCTCAATGCTTTTATTAATTAGTGATAAACCAGTATAAACTATTCTTCCTGCCCCAATATTTAAATGTCCAACCTCAGAATTACCAATTTGATTATCTGGTAATCCAACAAATTTGCCTGAAGCTTGTAAAACTGAATTTGGACACATTGCAAATAAGTAATCAAAAATAGGGTGAAATGAAAGAGCATATGCATTTCCTTGACTTTCTTTTCTAATTCCTAGCCCATCAATAACAGTTAAAATAATTTTTTTATTTTTTTTCATTATAAACCTACCCGAAATTTAAAAATTCTTATATTTTAAATTCTATATTTTTTTATTAATTTAAAAGAGGATTTTAAAATTGTTTTTTTATTTTTATTTAACATTTTTAGATATCTTACTCAAATTGAATGATTTTTTTACAAAAAAGTTCTAAATCTACCGTTTTTTTTTTTTTTATAAATAAAAAATGTCTAGTTGGCAAAAATAATTAAAGTCAAAATTAGGCAAGTTATTTTTTATATTATTAAAAAACTAAATCAAAAAAGGAATTAAAAATTTTTATATATGAATCCAAAAAGTAAAAAAGCACTTGTTATTAGTGGTATTGTTAGTGGTTTAGTATTATCTCCATTAGCTCTAACATTAATTCCATGGGGTATTCAAAAAACTTTAGTTAAAAAAGAATTAGTTAATAAAGTTAATAATCTTAAAACATTTTTAGATAATGCAATTGAAAATGCAAAATCAGCAAATAAATCAAAATTAGATGAGATTACTAAAAAAGAAGCTGAAATTGAAAAAATTACCAATGCAGAAGCTAAAAAGAAAGCTAGCGAAGAGCTACAAACATTAAAAGATGAGTATCAAGAATCTATTGATTCTGCAAAATATCCAGCACTTGAAAAATTGGCTCAAGAGGGTGATTCTACTGTTTTAAAAGATAGCAAAAAATACACAGCTGAATATGTAGTTTTAGCTCATAAAAAATTTAAATCTGAATTAGACAATTTAGGTAAAGAAGTAGATTTAAATTATCCTTCAAAAGATGAACTTTCAAAAATAACTGATTTTTATCAATCATGAATAGATAAATTTAACAAAATTAGTAAAAATAATTTAGATGTGGTATCTACAGCTTGAGTAAGTGGTTTAAAATATGATTGAGAAATTGCAAAAGATGTATATGCTTCTGAACTACGTTTAGTTGGTGCGTATTTAGAGTGAGGACTTAATTATGCATATCCAATTAATTCATTTTATAGAACAATTAATAAAATAACTGCGGAAAATGCAGAAAAAATTCAAAGAAATCTAAAAGAAGGTTTAGAATCTAACGTTGTTTTATCAAAAGTTGTTATTAAAAATAATATTAAGGAATTTTTATCAAAATCATATAGTGAACAATTGTTAGCATTCGCAAAAGGAACCGAAAAAGAAAAAAGTGTTTTAGAAATTATAGAATCTAATAATTCTATAGATGCTAAAGTAAAAGAATTTCATAAGTTTTACGTAAGCGAGTATTATAAAAAATCTGATCATGGATTAGGTGAAAATATAGGTGAATTAAAAGTTTATAAAGACAATAAATTAAATGAGTTAGAAAATACCATTGAAATTTTTGATAATATGTCTCAACAAACAGTTAAAGTTTATGGTCTTGGTTTAACTCAAAAAGATTTAGACGCTAAAGGTGTTGGGTTATATTCAATAAAAGGCTCAGATCAAACAACTGATGGTAAGAAATTATATTCAGCTATTTTAAAATTTTCAACCACTTCAAATGATACAGCACAACAAGTATTTGATTCTGGTTATACAACTACAACAACGGCTGCAAAAAATATGAAATTAACTGGTGCAGCGGTTGCTAAATTAATTACTGGTAAAGAAAACGGTGTTTGAGCTCCAAAAATTAAATATGATGAAGATGGTATCGGTCCTAATGAAGCAAAAGAAATTACTGTTAATATTAGAAATGAAAAAGGGGAAATTGATTTAATTGAATTTAATAAATGATTAAATCAAGAACAATTTTTCTTTGGTCGTGAAGACAAAAGCTATTATACAGAAGATATTATTAAGAATCTAGATTCTGATGGTAAATTAGAAGATGCAAGAAAAAATTTAAAAAATCTAGGTTATGAACATTTAAAAAATTCTGATGAAAAATATGGCTCAATTACAAATAAACAATTCTATTATGGTGCATTAGAAGCATTTAAAGCTTATAGTCAATTTAGAGACACAACCATGAATGAAGGATTTACATATTTCCCTAAACAAGTTCCAAAATATGGTATTACATCTTATGCATTTAGTGATCGTGATTCAGAAGGTGTAGGTGCATATAATGGAGAAGCAGAGGTTGAACAAGGTGCATTTGGAGCATTCACTTTTAATGCTGACCCATATTATAGCTTACCAAAATGATCAGTTACATCATTTGCTAACCACGAAAGTGTTATGGGACACCACAACCAAATTTATTATGCTAAACAATTTTTAAAAAATATTGATAACCTAACAATAGGTAATGTCTTTGATTATACTTCATATGTTGAAGGATGAGCATTATTTATGGAATGATTTGGTATCGAAGCTGGATATTACGGAACTCCAAATTATGAAAGTGATGATTATTATGCATTCCCTACAAGTTTTAAAACAGCTAGAGGTATAACAAACTTTGTAAAAGCAACTGAAGCTTCAAAAGTTACAGATGAAGAAATAAAAGGAATGAAGGAATTACACGGTGGAGTTTATTGAAATCTAATCACTGAATCAGATGACAAACAACATACACTAAAAGCTGTTGAATTAGCAAATATGCTACAATACTTTGGTGCTCTAAACGAAGCTCAATTACGTAACATGAGACGTGCAGTTGATACAGCATACCATGGTGAAGTTAAAAAAGGCAAAGCTGATTTACCGGCTAATGCATCAATTAGTGATATAAGAAAATTCATGAAAGAAAATTCCGCTTTAGGTATTGGTGATATAACTTCAGAATCTAAACGTTACTTAAACTTACCTGGCCAAGCTACTTCATATAACTCTGGAAAAGAAGCAATGCTAAAATTATATGATAGAGTACGTAAATCAAAAGGTTTAACAAGAAAACAATTTGTTTCAAATAAAGAAAATATTAAAGAATTTTTAAACCTATTATTAGAAACAGGTGCTTTACCACTTGATACTCTAAAAGAAATTGTTGAATTGCACTATAAATTAAAATAATTAAAAATTTAATACAAAAATAGAAGGCTTATTTAAAAAAACGAGCCTTTTATTATTTTTATAATATTTAAAAACTGTTTTTTTTTTTTTGGTAACCGAGTATAAAGTTAATATAATTTAAATTGACTATTTTTAAAATAGTTTATTTAAATGGCGTTAAAAATTTTTATATTTTTAATAAATTATTGAAATTAAAAATAAAGGAACAAGAAAAATTAATATGAATCCAAAAAGTAAAAAAGCACTTGTTATTAGTGGTATTGTTAGTGGTTTAGTATTATCTCCATTAGCTCTAACATTAATTCCATGGGGTATTCAAAAAACTTTAGTTAAAAAAGAATTAGTTAATAAAGTTAATAATCTTAAAACATTTTTAGATAATGCAATTGAAAATGCAAAATCAGCAAATAAATCAAAATTAGATGAGATTACTAAAAAAGAAGCTGAAATTGAAAAAATTACCAATGCAGAAGCTAAAAAGAAAGCTATCAAAGAGCTACAAACATTAAAACATGAGTATAATGAATCTATTGATTCTGCAAAATATCCAGCACTTGAAAAATTGGCTCAAGAGGGTGATTCTACTGTTTTAAAAGATAGCAAAAAATACACAGCTGAATATGTAGTTTTATCTTATAAAAAATTTAAATCTGAATTAGATAATTTACGTCAAACTGTAGATTATTATTATCCTTCAAAAGAAGATGCAAATAAAATAGTAGATTTTTATCAATCATGAATAGATAAATTTAATAGAATTAATAAAAACAATTTAGATGTGGTAACAACTGCTTGAACAAGTGGTTTAAAATATGATTGAGAAATTGCAAAAGATGTTTACCAATCAGATTTACGTTTAGTTGGTGCTTTTTTAGAATGAGGAACAACACACGCTTATCCAATAAACAATAGAGGCTTATTTAAAAGAATTACAGGCGAAAAAGCAGAAAAAGTTCAAAGAAATCTAAAAGAAGGGTTAGAATCAAAAATTGTTTTATCAAAAGTTGTTATTAAAAATAATATTAATTCATTTTTAAAAGATTTTTATAATAATCAATTATTAGAATTTGCAAAAAGTTCTGAATCAGAAAAAAGTGTTCTAGATATTATTGAATCAAATAAAACAATAGATGCTAAAACTAAAGCATTTCATAAGTTTTATGTTTCTGAATATTATAATGCATCAAAACATGGTTTAGGTGAAAATATTTCTGAATTAAAAGTTTACAAGAATAATGAATTAAAAGAATTAGAAGATACAATTGAAGTACATGATTTAAAAGCTTCAAAAACATATAAGTTTTATGGTCTTGGTTTAACCCAAAAAGATCTTGATGCTAAAAATGTTGGTTTAGGATCAATTTCAGGGTTAGGAAAAGAAAGAAATGGAAATCAAATATATTCAACCATATTAAAATTTTCAACAACTTCAAATGATAATTCTCAAGAAGTTTTTAATTCGGGATATGAAACTTCAAAAACAGCAGCTGAAAATATGAAAAAAACCGCTGCAGCAGTTGCAAAGTTAATTACTGGTGATGAAAAATCTGCATGAGAACCAACAATCAAATATGATGAAGATGGTATTGGTTCGAAAGAAGCTTCAGATATTACTCTTAAAATAAGAAATGATAAAGGTGAAATAAATTTATCAGAATTTAATAAATGATTAAATCAAGAAAAATTTTTCTTTGGACGTGAAGATTCGACATATTATAATGACACTATTAAAAAATCATTAGATGAAGACACAAAATTAGCAGATGCAAGAGAAAATTTAAAAAATAATGGTTATGAACATTTAAAAAATTCTGATGAAAAATATGGCTCAATTACAAATAAACAATTCTATTATGGTGCATTAGAAGCATTTAAAGCTTATAATCAATTTAGAGAAAGAACCATGAATGAAGGATTTACATATTTCCCTAAACAAGTTCCAAAATATGGAATAGGAACATATAATTTTGCTAATCGTCATGTTCAAGGTGTTGGGGCATATAGTGGATCAAGCAGAGTTGAAAAAGATGCATTTGGAGCATTTATATTTAACCCAGATCCATACTATGGATTGCCAAAATGATCAGTTACATCATTTGCTAATCACGAAGGTGTTATGGGACACCATAACCAAATTTATTATGCTCAAAGATTTTTGAAAAATATTGATGGTTTAACAATTGGAAATGTTTTTAGATACACTTCATACGCTGAAGGATGAGCATTATTTATGGAATGATTTGGTATCGAAGCTGGATATTACGGAACTCCAAATTATGAAAGTGATGATTATTATGCATTCCCTACAAGTTTTAAAACAGCTAGAGGTATAACAAACTTTGTAAAGGCAACTGAAGCTTCAAAAGTTACAGAAGAAGAAATAAAAGGAATGAAGGAATTACACGGTGGAGTTTATTGAGATTTAGTTTCATCAGTAAAACAAATTACAGATGAAAAAGAACACACACTAAAAGCTGTTGAATTAACAAATATGCTACAATACTTTGGTGCTCTAAATGAAGCTCAATTACGTAACATGAGACGTGCACTTGATACAGCATACCATGGTGAAGTTAATGGTAAAGCTGATTTACCAGCTAACGCATCAATTAATGATATAAGAAAATTCATGAAAGAAAATTCAGCCTTAGGTATTGGTGATATAACTTCAGATTCAAAACGTTATTTAAACTACCCCGGTCAAGCTACTTCATATAACTCTGGAAAAGAAGCAATGCTAAAATTATATGATAGAGTACGTAAATCAAAAGGTTTAACAAGAAAAGAATTTGTTTCAAATAAAGAAAATATTAAAGAATTTTTAAACCTATTATTAGAAACAGGCGCTTTACCACTTGATACTCTAAAAGAAATCGTTGAATTGCACTATAAATTAAAATAATTAAAAATTTAATGCAAAAAAGGTTTGTGAAAAAAATCACAAGCCTTTTTGTTTTTTTAAATATATATTAAAAAACAAAATATAATATTTTTAACGTATATTTTGTAATATTTTTTCTTTTAAAAAAATAAAAATTTTTTTTGATTTTTTTATTAAAAGTATTATAATAATATAGCATTAAATTCAAGTTAATGCCCAGGTGGCGGAATGGTAGACGCTACGGACTTAAAATCCGTTGGCTGTAATGGCCGTGCTGGTTCAAGTCCAGTTCTGGGCACCAGAAGCGCCCTTAGCTCAGAAGGTAGAGCAAATGGCTTTTAACCATTGGGTCAGAGGTTCGAATCCTCTAGGGCGTACCATTTCAGGTGACTGACAAATAAAATAGGCTTATTTTAAGCCTATTTTTTAATTTATTTTTGTTTTGACAACCTTATTCTAAATAAATATGAAATTAAATTTATTATAGCTATAATGATAAATCCAATTCATAAATAAGGTGCTATGTCAGAAATATCCTTTGCTCTTGTTAATGTTGATTTTTGTCCAATTATTGATGATCCTAATGATCCGTAAGTTATAAAATTTCTACTTATTTTTTCAAGTTCAAACGAACAAAAAGTGATGAAGTCTAATTTTATATTTGGTCTAATAAAGTTTTTATATATTCAAAAATTGGTATATTTCATTTTTTTTAGTTCGTTAATTTTTTTTATACTTATTGAATTTATACTTTGATTTAAATTTCTTGATAAAGAAGAAGAACTGTGTATTGAAAATGCTATTACAAATGAAGCTGCATATTCATTAAATAAATTTGAGACTAATAAAAATAAAATAGTAATTGGTATCGATCTAATAAAAATATTAAAATATTTATAAAAAATGCCAAATTTAATTCCAACTAACTGTTTTGCTATTAAGATCATTTTAAAATACGAAATTACATAAATCAAAACAAATGTTAAAAATACTAAGGAAATAAGTTGAATAAGCATTCAAAAAAAACCATCTTGACTAAAATCTCAAATAATAGATTTTCAATTACTATTAAACATCTGTTTAAAAAAACTTATTGCCTCTGATTTGTAAAAATGATTATTTGATAAGCTCTTAATTGCTAAAATTAAAATCGATAGTAATAAAATAAATAAAATCATTATAAAAACTTTTTTTATAACTCTGATTTTTTCATACTTTATAAAATTAATTTTATTGTTCGTTTTTGATTCATAGAATAATTTGTTAAAATTTTCGCTCATTATTTCTAATAAAAATAAAAATGAAGCTAAAACTAATAATGGGATAAGCAGTTGCGTGTAATCAACAGGGTTAGATACTGGGTTAACTAGTATTCCGATTCCTAAATAACCAATGCTTGATAAAATCGATGATCATCTTAAATTTGTTTCAAAACTATAAAATCAATAGCTTATAAATTTTTTTCTAATTTGTGGTCAAATCTCAATTCAAAAAGCTTTGAATTTTGAATATTTAGATTTTGTTAAATGATAAAAAACATTGAAATTTGCATTTTCAATTGTTTGTGAAAAATATTCATGTAGTCAAAGTCATGTGAATCAACAATAAATTAAGGTAATAGCCAAAGATTTGTCAAAAGAAATTTTAAATAAGTAAATAAAAAATAATTCGGGAAAAATTCTTAAGAAAATAACAATTATTTTTACAGGAATTGCAATAAATTTAGAATTAGTTTTTAAATTAGAAGAATATGATGTTCAAAAAGCTATGAAGAAGCCAATTATTGTGCTTAAGAAAACAAGCTTAATACTATTTCATAAAAATTTTATTGAAATTAAAAATAGGTTTTGCTTATAATCAAAACTAATTGATGAAGGTGAAAAAAAGTTTTTTAAATTATTAGCAAATAACAAAAAACCGCTATTTGAAAAACTAAAGTTAATAACATAAATTGAGCTTATTATAAGTAAAATAAAAATAACAAAAAAAGCTATTTTTCAAAATAGCCTAAATGGTCCGTTTTTTAAAATAGTGTTATTTAGTTGTAATTGTTCTTTAAGAATCCCATTTTTTATTTTCATTATTTATTTTAAAAAATTTTAAAAAAGGTTCGACTACTTCATTTTCAAAATTACCGATTTTTTTATAACCATTAATACCGACATTTTGACCATAGTCATCTTTTTTATCCTTTCAAAGTTTAATTATAATTTCTTTTAATGTTTCTATTTCTTCAGAATTAAATGCATTTTTATTAACTGCTAAGACATTATATTTTATTGCTTCAGTTACTGTTAAAAATTCAATTTTTTCTTCAGAATTTTCTAAGGTATAATATTTTTTTTCTTTATTTTCATTTTTGTTTTTTGTATAAGCAAAAGATCCTAATTCATCAAAAACAATATGAAAATTTTTAAATTGTCCTTTACCAATATCCCTTGCTTTTCCTTCAATATATTTTTCCGAGTGATTAATTTTATCTTCTTCAAAAGAAGTAAATTTATTATTTTCTAAATTAAAATGTTTTTTAAATAATGATTGTTGAGCAATATATTTTGAACCACTAGTTTTCTTTCCTGTTAGAAAACCAAAATTTCTAAATGTATTTCAATCTTTGTTATTTCATGCTTTTTTAATTTTAGCTAATTGTTGCTTATTTCCATGAATCATAATAATTCCTCGATAAAAATCAACTAGTTCATCATTATTTGCATAAAAATATTCATAAATTTGCCCATTTCATTTGTATTCATCATCAGTCCAATCTAAATAAGGCTTTTTTTCAAATAAATCTTGTGCTTTTTTAGCAATTAATCTTAATTTATCATTTTCTAATCCATCTGAATATCTATCATTAAAATTTTTATCAAAATTAAAAGCTCTTGTTTGGGTTTGAATAATTGGTAGTATATTAGTATTTTTATTTTTTAAATATTCAGACATATATAGAATTGTTGTAATAAAAGCAATATTACTACTACCTTTCTTAATAAGATCAATAATATTATTATTTTCACTAATTAACTTAATATTAGGTTTATATGAAGTATTTCTTTGTTTATTAAATTCTTTTGAAACTAAGTTAAAAAAATTAAAATCTGTTTTTCCGCTTCATAGTTGGTTAACAGCAAAATTGAAATTTTTTTTAGAACATGAAATTATTGTTAGTGGTATTGAAATTATCGTTCCCATTGATAATAAAAATAAGTTTATTTTTTTCATAATTAAATTAAAAAAATCCTTTCATATTTTTTTAAATATAAAAAGATGCTTAAAAAAGAAGAAACTCACTACGCCAGTATTGCCTGGATCAGTTAATGAGGGTATTTCTCAGCTTTAAAGCACCCCCCTGTTCTTACAAATTAATTTTATAGTAAAATAAGTAAAAATAAACAAGTTTAATTTGTTAATTATCTAATAATTTTTATTTTTAAAAAATATATAATTTTAAATGTAAATAACAAAGGGGTAAAATGAGTTATTCAAAAGGTCAAATTATTAAAGCAAAAGTTATAAGAGTATCGAAAAAAGTTATTAGTTTTATTACTAAAGATTCAATAATTTGTTATTTAAATATTCATGAAGTAAGTGATTATTTTGTTAGTGATTTAAATTTGCTTTTTAAAATTAACGATATAAAAGAAGTTAAGATAATTGAAATAATGCCGAATGGTGAATTAATTCTTTCATACAAACAAATTCACCCTAAAGAATTAAGGAATCCCTTTAGATTTAAATTAGATAAGAAGAATAATAAATTCTCAGCATTATTAGATTTTACAAATAAGGGCATAAATTATGGCAATTAAAAGTAGAATTAATATTTTTTGTGATCAACCTGTTCATCAAGAAGTATTTGAAAGTAAATATAAACAAATAGTTGAAGATATTAATATTAAAATTAAAAATAAACAAACATTAGGACATAAAAATTTGAGCTTCTTTAATGTTGCAAAAAATATTCAAGATTCAGATTATTTAAAAATCAAGAAAATTTTAAATTTTTTTAATGAGGAAAAAATTCAGGTCTTGGTTGTTATTGCACCAGAGTTTATATGTTTACAATCACAAGCTTTAATTAATTTAGCAAATTTAAATTCTTTTTTTAAAATTGAAATTTTATTTATTAATGAAAGTTATGATGGAATTGAAATAGCTAGGTTAATTCAATATTTAGAGAATAAAAGATTTGCAATTAATGTAATTTCAAAGAGTGGTGAAGATATCGAAACTTTAATAGCTTTTCGAGAAATTGCTTCTTTATTAATTAACAAAATTGGACGTAATAACGCAACAAAATATATTTTTGTTTCAACTAATAATAACTATGGAAAACTATTTAATTGAACTCAATCAAAAAAATATACACATTTAGTTATTCTTGATAATACAACTGAAAGATTTTTGAATTATTCAGTTGCTACCTTACTTCCTCTAATATGCGCTAATATTAACATTGATGAATATATCGAAGGTGCAAAGGAAGCTAACGAATTTTATGAAAATACGACTTTATCAAATAACCCTGCATACAAATATGCAATTGTTAGATACGTAATGAATAAAAGAAGTCAACAAATAGATGAAAAGGAAATTTTTGCATTAGAAAATATAGTAGTTACTTCAAAATCACTTAAAAAATTAGCTAATTTATTTGCGATGTATTTAAACGCAACTTCATATCGAAAGCATATTGGTCTTCAAACGAATGTGTTTTTACATCCTTCCGATGCTAAAACATATACTAATTTATTTTTTGAAAGACAAAGAAAAATGTTTGATACTTATTTAGTAATAAAAAATTTTCCCTATGATTTTCATGTTGCAACAATAAATGAAAATGAAATGGACGACCTAAATTATTTAATTAATTATTCATATAATAAAATAAATGATAACTTTAAGAGAATAGTTAAGGATTATCATTTAAGTTTAAGAATACCATTTATTGAGATTATTATTGAAGATTTAAGTAGTCGTAGTCTTGGATGAATAATAGCTTTTATACACCGTAGTGCAATTATGTCATCTTATTTAATGAATTTAGATCCATTTGAAGATAATGGGTTAAAAACCTATAATATTGAGGTAACTAAAAAAATTACAGAATTAATTGGAGGAAATAAAAATGACTAAGATTGGAATTATTGGAGTAGGAGCAGTAGGTTCAGCTTTCTTATACGCTGCTTTAAACAAAGGAATAGAAGCAGATTATGTTTTGGTAGATGCATTTCCTGAATACGCAAAAGCGCAAGCTAAAGATTTAAACGACGCCGCTTGCTCAATGGCAAATAATGGTTCAACTTTTAAATCAGGTGGATATGAAGATTTAAAAGATGCACAAGTTATTGTTATTACTGCATCAGTTAAACCAAAAGATGGTGTTTTAAAAGATAGATTAGAATTATTGACCGATAATGCTAAATTAATGTCAATTATTGGCGATAGTATTAAAAAATCTGGGTTTAATGGAATAACAATTATTGCCTCTAATCCAGTTGATACAATGGCACTAGTTTACCAACAAGCAACAAAATTTGAACCTAAAAAAGTTATATCTTCAGGAACTATTTTGGAAACTGCAAGAATGAAGAAATTTTTATCAGAAAATATTAATATTAAAGCAGGATCAATTACAGGTTTTGTTATTGGTGAACATGGTTCAAGATGTTTAATCCCATTTTCTAAAATTAGAATAGGATTAGGATCATTAAAAGATTGATTAGCAAATGGCTCAATTACTAAAGATTGATTAGATAATTTAAATCAAAGAGTTAAAGACGAAGCATTTGAAATTATTAGTGGAAAAGGAATTACAAACTTTGGTATTGGAGAAAATTTAGCTGAAATTACTCAAGCAATTTTAACAGATCGTCAAGCCATTTATTCTTTAGGTGTGCAATTGCCTAGTGATTATGCAAATCATGGTGTTTATTTTGGTCTTCCTGTTATTTTAGGTAAAGACGGATATCGTCATTTACCAAAAATTAGACTTGATGAAGATGAACAAACATTATTTGATAATTATTCAAAAGAAATAAAAGAAACTGCTATTCAAGTTTTATCTAATTTAAATATTAAACCTGATTTTCAATAATTTTGTTATGAAAAATATTAAATTCGATAATTTTACAGCATCATATTTAAAAGACAATAAGACCGTTATAAAAGATTTGTCAATTTTGATAAATCAAGGCGAAATGATCGCAATAATTGGTAAATCCGGTGCAGGAAAAACAACTATTTTTAATGCTATTTTAAAACAGTTGAATACTCAAAATGGGTCTCTTTTAATAGATGGCGAAAATATTGATTTGATTAATAAAAAAAAATGAAAAAAAATTATAAACAAAGTTGGCTATTTATCTCAAGAAGCAAACTTAATTGAAGATTTAAATGTTTATGAGAATATTCTTCATTTCTATCCTAAATATAAAAATAAATTTTTTTCATTTTTTAAAATAGTTACTAAAAATCAAAAACAAGAAATTTATCAAATTTTAGAAAAGTTAAATATTCTTGATAAGGTTTATACAAAAATTTCAGATTTATCCGGCGGGCAAAAACAAAGAGTTGAAATTGCAAAACTTTTTCTTAAGAATGTTGATATTATTTTAGCTGATGAACCAACTTCGTCTTTAGATGTTCAAACATCACTTGAAATAATGAATATTTTAAAAATAATTAATGAAGATTTTAATACAACAATTTTGATTAATATTCACGATATTAACATTTTGCAAAAATGTTTTAATAAATATATTTTTATTAAAAATGGGGAATTAATTAAAAGTGGTAATCCTAGATATTTAACTAAAAAAACAATTGAAAAATTATATCAATCATAGTTATAAACGCATTGTTTATAACTTTTTTAATTTTTAGAGTTAACTTTAATGTAAAATAATAAATATAATACGAAAGGTGACTTAATGGAAGTACAAAGTAGCGATCGAAGTTGAATATACAATGTGTTTTCAATAAGCACATTTAAATAATTTCTTTCAAAGCTACTCCTTAAAAAAATATAAAAAAGGAGGTTAGATTATGAAAAAAAATAAATTAGTTTTATTTAATGATAAAAAGAATTTAAAAATTAGTAAACAAGATCAAAAAAGAAATGCTATTAATGAGCGTTTAGTTGAAGCATCTGAACAAGATGTTGAATTTTTATATAAAAAATATAAAACTTCGAAAAATGGAATTTTAAATGAAGATATTATTGAAGATAATCAAGGTCAATATGGTGTCAACAAAATTTCAAAAAAAGGTGCTGATAGTGTTGGAAAAAGATTAGTTAGATCATTTTTTAATTTATTTAACATTATTTTATTTATTCTAGCAATTATATCTGCTATTGTTGATATTGCTTTACCTATTTATCAAAATAAAAAAGATGATGTTAACTATTTAACGATGGCTATTATTTTGATTATTGTTTTTGCAAGCGGTATTATTCATTTTATTCAAGAGCAAAAATCCTCATCTAGCGCAAATAAATTAATTGAAATTATTGAAACAACTTGCCTAGTCGAAAGAAATGGAGTTTTAAAAGAAATTCCAATGGATGAAATAGTTGTGGGTGACATAGTTCATTTGGCAGCGGGTGATATTATTCCTGGTGATGTAAGAATAATATCTGCAAAAGACTTATTTGTTTCGCAATCATCACTAACTGGCGAAAGTGAAGCGATTGAAAAATATAGTGATATAGATAAAAAAATAATCTATGACAATATAACAGACCGTAATAATCTAGCATTTATGGGATCAAATATTATTTCAGGATCTGCAAAGGCTCTTGTAGTTGTTGTTGGAAATGATACTTTTATAGGAAAAGTTGCCTCAAAACTAAATGAAAAACAAGTGCCAACTAATTTTGAAAAAGGTATTAAAAAAATATCAATCATGCTTACAATTATTATGGCATGTGTAATACCTATTGTATTTTTAATAGTTGGATTAACTCAACAAAAAACTCAAACAGCTTCAGCTGCTTGAATTAATGCTTTACTTTTTGGTATTTCTATTGCTGTCGGTTTAACTCCTGAGATGCTTCCAATGATA
Organism: Metamycoplasma canadense; assembly: GCF_000828855.1. Taxonomy (NCBI): domain Bacteria; kingdom Bacillati; phylum Mycoplasmatota; order Mycoplasmoidales; family Metamycoplasmataceae; genus Metamycoplasma; species Metamycoplasma canadense. The sequence continues at coordinate 265,851 of NZ_AP014631.1, forward strand.
GTAACTGCTTGCTTATCTAAAGGTTCAATGGCTATGGGGAAAGCAAAAACTATTGTAAAAAATATAAATTCAATTCAAAATTTTGGAGCAATGGATATCCTTTGTACAGATAAAACTGGAACTATAACTCAAGATGAAATTATTTTAGAACGTCATTTAGATGTAAAAGGTAAGGAAGATCCACATGTTTTAAAATATGCGTTTTTAAATTCTTATTATCAAACAGGTCTTAAAAATTTACTTGATAAGTCAATCATCAATCGTACATTAGATTTAGCTGATGAAGAAAAATCATTAGATAATTTGGAATTACATTACTTAAAAATAGATGAGGTTCCATTTGATTTTAATCGCAAAAGAATGTCAGTATTAGTTAAGTCACTAAAAAACGAAAAGGTTACTTTAATTACTAAGGGTGCGGTTGAAGAAATTATTAATGTATGTAACAAAATTTATTTAGATGGAAAAGTTATTCCATTGGATAAAAAAGTGGTTAAAAAGGTTTTAAGAAAAGTTGAAGAATTCAGCGAAGAAGGAATGAGAGTTGTTGCTGTTGCTTCAAAAAAATCAAACATTGATGCTGTCGGAAAATTATCCGTTGTAGATGAAAAAGATATGACCTTAATCGGGTATTTAACTTTTTTAGATCCACCTAAGGATTCAGCTGAAGATGCTATTAAAAAATTACATAATTTAGGTGTGGATGTTAAAATCCTTACTGGAGATAATCCATTGGTAACAAAAGCAGTTTGTTCAAAAGTTGGTATTCCGTATCAAAAAATTTTATTAGGTAAAGATATAGCTAAAATGTCAGATGAGCAACTTGCAATTGAGGTTGAAAAAACTGAAATTTTTGCAAAATTAAGTCCTGATCAAAAAGCTAGAATCATTACAATTTTAAGAAAGAATGGCCACGTTGTTGGCTATATGGGTGATGGGATTAATGATGCTCCAGCTATGAAAGTTGCTGATGTTTCGATTTCAGTAGATACAGCAGTTGATATTGCTAAAGAATCGGCGAATATAATTCTTTTAGAGAAAGATTTAAATGTTTTGGCAACCGGTATTATTGAAGGTAGAAAAACTCATGCTAATATAAACAAATACATTAAAATGACAGTTTCATCTAACTTTGGTAATATTTTTAGTGTTGTTATTGCTTCAGCGATGCTTCCATTTGTACCGCTTGCTCCAGTGCAAATTATTTTTTTGAATTTAATTTACGATTTTTGTTGTGGTACAATCCCATGAGATAATGTTGACAAAAAATTTATAGAATCACCACGGCAATGAGCTCATAAGGGTATATGAAGATTTATGCTTTGATTTGGTCCTATTAGTTCAATAATTGATATTATTGCATTTTGTTTATTATTTTTTATTATTGTTCCAAATTCAATATCGCAAACAACTTTTACAAAAATAAGTGATTTTTCAAAATTATTGCCCGAACAGCAAACAATATTTAAATTTACATTTTGATCAGGGTGATTAGTTATTTCGATGTGAACACAAACATTTGTTATTCATTTATTAAGAACTGATAAACTTCCTGTTTTTAAAAGTAACGCTTCAACAGCGGTTATTGTTTCAACATTATTAGGAGTCGGGGTAATTACTGCTATTCCATATATTCCAAAAATTAATACAATGCTTCAATTAGCCCCATTATCTATACAATTTTATGGTTGATTAGTACTGCTTTTAGCAAGTTATACATTCTTAGTTTTAATAACAAAGATAATTTATAAAAGAATTTATAAAGAATTTCTTTAAAATTAATAATATTAATAAACATTGATACAAAAAAAGTTAACATTTTATATTGTTAACTTTTGCTACATTGTAAGTTCAAGTGCAACACAAATAAAGTAAAATTTAGTTGTGTGCAGCTTGAACTTTTTTAATTATTATTTTTTATTTTTAAAAAAGAAAAAAGCTCCATAACGGTCAGGAACTTCATATGAATTATACTACTAAAAAATATACGCACATAACAAAAAGTGATAGAGAAGCAATTTCAAATTATTTAGAGATAAATTTGTCTTTAAGAAAGATTGCAGAAATATTACAAAAGAGCCCTTCAACAATAAGTAGAGAAATTAAACGAAATTTAGATAAATATGGTAATTATTCGCCATATTTATGCAAATATTAAAGCTCAACGGCGTCATTATCATAAATACTATTTTAAATTTTTGAATAGTAAATACAGTAAATTTTGTGAAATATTTCAAAAAAAATTTGATAAAAAATTTTATGGAGTAAAACTAACTCATAAATATATAAAAGATAATTTTAAAATTAAAATTCCTTGTTTAAAAACTATATTCAATTGAATAAAAAGCAATAAATGAAATATTAAAAGATCTAATTTATTACGTTCATACTATAAAAAAGGTGGTAAAAGAACAGGAAGTGTTATAAAAAGACTTGTTAAATCAGCAGATTTTGTTTTCCCTATTTGAACAAGACCCAAGTCAATTGACCGCCGTGAAGAATTCGGACATTGAGAAGCTGATCTAATTATTGGTAAAAGAGCTACGGGTTATAACAATATTTTAACTTTTACTGAAAGAAAAACAAGAGTTGGTTTTGCTATTTTAATACAAAGCAAAAATTCAATGAAAGTAAATGCTACAATAAAAAAACTTATTGAAGATAATGAATTGATTGTAAAATCAATAACTGTTGATAATGGTATTGAGTTTGAAAAAATAGGAATATTGGGAAAATGACTTAATACAAAAATATATAAAGCCGAGCCATATGCATCATTTCAACGAGGGTCTAATGAGCATTGAAATGGTCTTATTAGAAGAGAATATAAAAAAGGATTTGATTTTAATCAAATAACACAAGAAATGTTAGATGAAATTACTAAAAAAATAAATAATATGCCTCGTGAAATTTTAAATTGAAAATCAGCAAACGAATTATTTATAAATGCTAACTATTATGGACTTGTTTGATAATTAAAGTGAAAAAAATTCTAACCTCTTTTGCAAAGAGGTATTTTAGTTTTGTTATATGTTAAATTTCTACTCCCGAACCCTCTTATCAAGAGGACTTCTAACCCCAAACCACTTTCAAAAGGGGCTTTCAAAATAAAATATAAATAATTTTAGAAAAAAATAATAAAATAAAAAAAGCCAAGCAACTAGTGTTGCACTTGGATTTACTTTTTAGGAAAAGTTAACATTTTATATTGTTAACTTTTTTCTATATTAATTTAAAAAACGTTAAAAATAATTATGTATTTTTATTTATAATCCTTGAACACAAAAGCAAAAAAATAGAAATTTTAAATTGTTAAATGCATAATGGTTTTTTAGTTATGTAAAAAATAAAAACATTTAAGAATATTAGACAAAATTTTATTACTTATTCGGATCACAGTTTTGACAATATACTTAAAAAATTTATATAAAAAAAATAATAAAATGAGTGGACTATTTTACTTTTTAGAGTTGGCAATTTGCTAGGTAATAAGGATGATGAATATTGGTTTTCGATTATAAAAAAGTTTATTTTTATTACTTTTTTAATATAAAGTTACAAATAAGGCAAAAAAGCATTTCTTTTAATTATTAATATATTAAAATTTATATATTAAAATTTACAGTTAAGGATTATAAATGAATAAATTAGATGACGTAATTATATTTGGAATGGATAATTCTAAAAAATTAGCAAGTGAAATTGGTACTTATTTACAAAGAGAAATAAAGCCAGTTAATAAAATTGTTTTTGCTGATGGAGAACAACTTTTATATTCAGATGAAACAGTAAGAAACAAAACTGTTTTTATTATCAATAACACGGGGAAACCGGTTAATGATAATTTAATGAGTTTATTGATTTTTATCGATTCATTAAAAAGAGCAAGTGCTAAAAAAATTATTTGTGTTACAACTTATTATGGTTATGCAAGACAAGATAGAAAAGCAAGTCGCAGACACCCTATTACTGCTAAATTAGTAGCTGATTTATTAGAAAAAGCTGGAGCAAATAAAATTATTACTTTAGATTTACACAACGCTTCAATTCAAGGTTTTTTTGATATTCCAGTTGATGATTTAGGTGGTCAATTTATTTTTTCAAAAGAATTAAGATTAAGAAAAGACAAATTTGTTATTGTTTCTCCGGATCACGGTGGAGCAGTTAGAGCTAGACAATTATCAGAACTTTTAAATTCTGAGGAGCAAATTGCAATTATTGATAAAAGAAGAACTGGTCCAAATAAATCTGAAATTATGGGTGTTTTAGGAAATGTTAAAGATAAAAATGTAATTATTTTTGATGATATTATTGATACAGGCGGAACAATTATTCACGCTGCTGAGACATTAAAAAAACAAGGTGCAAAAAAAATTATAATTGCTGCAACCCATGGGTTGTTTTCACGTGGCTTTGAAATGTTCGAAAACAATCCTATTATCGACGAAGTTATGGTGACAAATTCAACTGACCATTCACACCTTTCACAATTTAAAAAATTAAAAGAGTTATCGATGGCAGAATTTTTAGGACTAGTAATTAAAGCCAACATTAATAACACTTCAATTAGTGAAATCTATGATGATTATAGCGCCGGAAGAGTTTAAAAAAATTGTAAAAACTTCTTTAAATGAAGCAAATGAAAATATAATCTTAAAACTTTGAGATTATTATTTTTTAATCGAAGAAGAAAATAAAAAATATAACCTAACTGGTTTTTATAATGAAACATTAATTAAAGAAGGAATTATTGAATCAATATTAATTTTTAAAGAAATAAATGAAAAAATTCTTAATTTAGATAATAAAAATATTCTTGATATTGGTTCGGGTGCTGGTTTTCCTATTATTCCATATTTTATTTATAATCCTAATTTTAATTTAACAATTTATGAACCGATTGATAAAAGAGTAAATTTTTTAAATAAAGTAATTCAAAAATGCAATCTTAAAAATATAATTGTAAAAAAAATAAGAGCCGAAGAATCACAAGAATATGAAAAATTTGATTTCATTAGTGCAAAAGCGGTTTCAGAGTTAAAAAATTTAGTTGAAATATCATGTCATCTTGGAAAAATAAATTCTACATATTGTTTTTTAAAATCATCTAATTTTCAAAAAGAAGTAGATAATTCAAATTGAATTCAAAATAAGTTAGATATTAATTTTAATATTTTAAATTTAGGTATTTTTTTTAAAATAAACAATACTTTAGTTTATTATAAAAAAAATAAAACTAGTCCTAGTTTTTTACCAAGAAAATGATCATTAATTATCAAAAATAATTTAAAAAAATAATTTTTAACCTGCTTTACATTAGTAAAGTAGGTTTTATTTTTAAATTAAAATTCACAGAAAAATCCTTTTATTAAATATATTTATTTAATAAATTATATAATTAACATATTAAATTATCAAACAATTAAAGAAGGTTTAGAATATGAAAAGATTATTTAAAGAAGTTTTTAGATCTCTTGCTAAAAATAAAGTAACTTTAGTATGTTTAACAATTTTAATTTTTTTAACAACATTTTTATTTACATTGTTAAATGATGTTAAAACTTCTTATTCAAGAACAATTAATTCTTATGACAAGGTTTCTAAATTACATGATCTAACAGTTGATTTAGATATAAATCCTTCAGGAATAATACCGCGTCAAGGTTATGACCAAATTGATTCTGATAATAAAAAAATAGTAACTAAACCGATAAAGTTTGAATCATCAAAAAATGGTTCACAAATTTCATATGATATTAACTTACCTGAATCTTCACAAAATTTTATAAAAACATCTGATATAAAGAATTGAAATATAAATAAAGATTATTATATTTCAACCGAGGATTTTTTAAAACTATATCATGAACAAAGAAGTAATGAGGTTTCAAGTGTAAGATTTGAAATTAATAGCAAAAACCCAAATTTAATAAATATAAAAAATTTTAGCTTTGAAGGAGAAAATAGAAGATTCAAAGCCTATAAAAAAGAAAATAATAAATATATTTTAATTACAGAAAAAATTAAAATATCTCCTAACGATATAATTAAATTTAAAAAACCAATTAAAATTTCTGATTTTTTAACAATTTCTTATGCTCCTAAAGGTTTTAGAGGCGAACAAGAACTTAGGGATGCAATTATAGAGAGTTCACCACTTTTTATTAATACTAAAACAAAAGAAGCTTCATTTTTAACCGAAGATTATGATCTTTGGAAAAGTCAAAATACTTTGGCAATCATAAAAGCAGATGATGTTTTAAAATTAATGGGATTTGAAAAAGAAGCAACTTCTTCAAAATGATATTTCAATGAAGAAAAATTTAAAAATGCTGAAATAAAATTGCAATCTAATAAAAAAACAACAGCATGAAATATACACAATGAAGACCTATTAGAAAATCAATTTAGTTTAAAAGAATTTGCAAGCCAAAATAAAATTGAAACTAATGTTCCAATTTATATTGAAATGAAATCAAATAATACTTATAGTATTCCTGAAAATTGAATAAGAAAACTAGAAAGATTAACTTATTATAATTGATATCGTTATGTTCTAAATTGAAATGAAAATAGTGATGAAGAAAAATCTAATTGAAAAGGTTCATATTTTAAATTTATTAACGATTTTTATAATAAATCAAAGGATGAATATAATAAAAATAAATATTTTTCATATTGAGATAAGACAGTAAAAATTAATTATTCAATCGGAAATACAAGTAAAGAAACATTTGAAGAAAATTTACAACTAGAAAAAGAAGATTTAAGCGATACATTCAAAAATGCTTGAATAGGTGGAGAAAATAACCTAAAAATTCCAAAAAACAAACAAAATTTATCAAAGGTAAATCTTTGAAATATAAAACAAGTTGAATTTAATAAATTTTCATCTGAAAAAATTTCAGATGAAGAATTTGCAGACATTTCAAACGTTAATAAATTAAGTCATTATCAAAATTTAATAAGAAATGGATCTTTAAATTTTGCAAGAACATCTATTTTAAATGATGTTAAAAATGTAGTTGGTAAAGAAAATTTAGGTATTAGAAAAACAATTACTGTTGAAACAGTAAATGACGAAAATGCAAAGAAAAATGTTTTCCATTTTGTTGATACAGGAGATAAAGACAAGAAAATTTTGAACTTTGAAAATAATGTTGGAAAGCTTTATAATGAAACCTTATCACCAACTATCTTGCATTCAAGCATTTCAAATAAAAATATTGATACATTCTTATTAAAACAAAATAATAGTAGTAATTTTATTCAAAAAATTCCTTCTGTTTATGTTAGACCGCTGATTAGCACTATTTTTCAAAACTACACTCCAAATATAGCTTATTTTAACGCTGATATTAGGTTTGAAAAATATTATAATTTTTTAAATAGTACACAAATACCTATATTAACAAACGGAAAAATTCTTGTTTTAACAACCGCGACACCGGAAATAAAAAGAAATATTGGTTCAAAAATTGTTGGAGCAATAGCAATGCCCAAATTAAATAAGTATATATTTTTAAAACAAAGTAACATTGATGGATTTTCAAATGAAATTGTTTGAAATAAGGTTTCAATTAAAAATAAGGAATATTTAACTCTCGACGAAGTTTATAAATATTTAGTTGAACAAGATTATACAATTAGAGGAGAAATCGGTCCTAAAGGTTGAGCTGTTGTAAACAACCAATTTAAAAATCAAATTAATCTTCCAATTGGTTTTGGTGTTATTTCTAATGATTTAACTCAAGAAATAACCCAAAAAAATACAATAACAACTTTAATTAAGCGTTTAAGATCTACATTATTGAATACTGATCTTGCTAAGTTGTTTGATAGACAATATATTTACCGTTTATTTAAAGCAATAACCGATTCGGTTGAACATAATGAACTTCACAAACTTCTTTCAATTGGTAAAACAAACCAGTTTATTTTAGAAAAAACTTTACTAGATATAATTAAATTTTTAATAAAACCAATCGATCAAACACGCAATAAAAATCTTGAATATATTAATATCAATGCTAATTCATTTTTACATAACTTTTTTAATAAAATACTTAATTATTTTAAAAATAAATTTTTACAATCAGGAAATACTAAAGAAGCCAGAGAAAAATATTTAATTGAGCAGATAAATAATTTAAGTTCATTGTTAAAATTTTCAGATATTTATATAATTCCTCAACTTAAAATTTCATTATCAGACCTTTTAAATTACGTTAAGGAAAAAGAAAAAATCTTTGACATTTTATCAGATGTTTTTTCTTCAATAGATTTTATTAAATTTTCATCTATTATTCAAAGTTGATTCGATTTACATCCTTACAAGCCATTTACTGCTATAAATAGTACCTATTGAACGATGTCACATGAAAGAATTTTAGTTTCATTATTATCATCAATCGATGAAATAAAATTCAAAACAGCAATTAAGAAATTGATTAATTTAGTTGATTTTTCAAAAATTTTAAACCCTGATTTGAGTTCAAGTTACTATAATAAATGAATTCAAGCTCATCAAATTGCACATAATGAATTAAAAGAAGAAACCAAAAAACAAGTTAAAAATTTCTTCTTATCATTAGATGGTAAAAAGGATCGTTCATATACTAATATTAATGAAGGACTATTTAGTATTTTTTCAAACTTTAGCATTGAAAAATTTGCTTCGTCTTTAAATAGTTTAATAAAAGTTAATAAATACCCAATTGCAGCTAATAATAAAATTTATAATGATTATAACATTGAATATTTAAATCATTCTGATTATTTAATTGCCTTTATGGCAGCAATTTCTTCTACAAATAATGAAAACATTTCATTTAATAAAATTAATCAAATTCAAAATGCACTAATTAAGATATTTAATCTTTCTTCTAAAACTTCTAGCGTTTCGGACGAATTAAACATTTCATTACCGACACGTGAGGAAAATAAAATTTCTTTATTAGATTTAGCTATTTTACCTAAACTAGCCTTTCCTCAAGTTTTATCGGATGTAAAAATACCTTCACCATTTAATATTCCTATTAATAAATATGATTTAGTTGATGTTAGAAAAATTATTTCAAAAGTTGAAAATGCTATAGAAAAAAATGAGTTAATAAAATTAACTAAATCGGAATTTGAATTTGTTAAAAATGAGGCATTAATTAATGAAATAGAATTAAACAATCTTAACTTATTGAAAACTAAACTTTTATTTTACTACTCATTTATTAGTAAATTAAAATTACAAAATCTTAAACCTCAAAATAGGGATCTTGATTTTGTATCTGATGGTATAAAATTTAATCCAATCTCATATGGAGACTTAGCTTATTTATCTGCCTTAATAAATGAGGATAACCCAAATAAGAAAAATGAAATAGAGATCTTAAAAACAATCCATTCATTGCTTTATAAAAATCTTGGTTCTGTTTTTACAGGAAATAAAGAAGAAATGCTAATTAAAAATCAATTTGTTCTTTATAGTTTATGAATTAAATTAGCTTATTATTTAAATAGAATTGAAGAAGCTCCAGATAGAATTAAAATTGATGAAGAAACTGGAAATAGAATAATTAAAAAAGAGTTCAAAAAAATTCTTTCATTTGATCAAATTAAATTAGTTTTAGAAGAAATTTACAACTTTGGTAATAGTGAAGAAGTAAAAAAAATAATAACTAATTATGACAATGTAATTAATCCAATTCCAAGCTTAGGGGTTTTTGGTTCAGATAATAAATATCGAGCAACATTGTTAAAAATACCGTATGCACATGCTCATACAAGATTAGCTAATCAAGAATTAATTAAATTAATAAAAAATTCACCTGCAATTGATAAATTTAAAGCAAATTTATTAAAATTTAAAATTGATACAAAAACTATTGAAAAAATAATTGATTTATTAATAAAAAACTCTAATGAAATTACATACAACTTTGGATATATTGCAGCATCATCACAAATGTCAACATTTTACATTCAAAGTTTACAAACTTTTATTAAATCATTTTTAAAAACAGAAAAAGGTTCAACAATAAAACCATTAATTACGAATGAATACGAATTAGATTTAGCATTTAAAAATGCAACAGACAATTCAAGATTAAATAATAGTCTTTCAATTTTAAATGTTCCTAATAACTTATTAAATCCACTAACACTATTAAGTTTTCCGCAAATACCTCTTTATTATTTATTAAGCCCAAATCCAAATGAAGGAAATATAGCTTACATTGTTAAAAAATTATTTTTAAATTTAAAATCGTCATCTATTCAAGATGCTGCATATCAAATCGAAAGCATAACACATAGATTTAGTAGTTCAGTTAGATTTGTAGAATCAAAGAATGATGATTCAGTTGATTTAGATTTAGCAAATTTCAATTACTTATTTAACGGTCTTTTAAAAAATAAAAATGGTAATGATTTAGAATTTTTTGGAATAAATATTACTGATACATTAAGAAAAACAATATTTAAAATTATTGAACCAATTTTTATTCCAAGTTTAATTTCATATACAGATTCAGGTTCATATTTAGCTAAAATTAATTATGGATATGCCTCAAAAAATAATAAAGAAGCTTATACTGGAGATATAAGTAAATATTTATCAAATCCATATGAAATGCAACTATTTATTTCATCATTGGATAGTAAATATAAAATTAAAATAAACACACAAGAATATTTAATTATTGGTATTGATTCAACAGCTGATTACTTATATCCTGTTGTTAATGAAGAAAATATTCAAGTTGATACTAATTCGCAAGCTATTGTATATGTTAATTCAAAAGGTTTTGATAGAATTTATTCAGCTTACCCGACATTTGCAATCAAGAACTATGCCTTAGTAAAGTCACCTGTAGATTCTAAAGGTAATTATATTAAAAATAAATCTCCAAAAGAATTACAAAATTTATTTATTAAAAATATTAATAAAATAAATCCAAATTCATTTAAAAAAGTTTATTTAAAAGATGAATTAGATAATTTAAATCCGGAAAGACAAATTAGAGTCGTAACGATTCGAGTAATAATAAATTCAATCAAAAACGCAACATTCTATCTAATTACAGTTTTAACTATCTTAGTTGCATTCATTATTTACTTTATTATGAAAAGATATATTGAAGCAAGAAATAAGGTCGTTGGTATATTAGGGGCACAAGGATATAAGGCAAGTAAGATAGCTTTAGCATTTTGTGCATTTGGTTGAATTCCGGCTGTGGTAGGAGCATTAGGCGGATATATTCTTGGTTTTGTTTTTCAAAAACCGGCAATGAATATTTTGTCCTCTTATTGAACTTTGGAAAATAATATTATTCCTATTCATTTTATTGCTATGTTTTTAACGGTTATAGTTCCTTTTATTTTTGTAAGCTTATTAATTTTTATAATAACTTCAATATCTGTTCGCAAAAAACCAATTGAATTAATGAGTGGATTAACAGAAGTTAACGTAGGAAATTTTGCGCAGAGAATTTCTACTTTATTTAGAAGATTACCTATTAAAACAAGATTTATAGCTTCAATGGCATTAAATAATTTCTGAAAAATGTTTTCATTATTCTTAGCATTTTCAACTACATCATTAATTTCAATGTTCTTTTTATCATCAAGTAATATTTTTGATAAAGCTATAACAAAAACTTATAAAGATAGATTATATAAATTCAAGCTTGATTTAGAGAGTCCTACCACAGAAGGAGGACCTTACGTCACTTATAATAAAAATAATATTAAATCACTTTTATATGTTCCAAATGATTTAGCTGGCAATACTTCTTCAAATGGTAGTCAACTTGATTATGATAATCCAAATTTCTTAAGACCAGGCGGATCATTTAATACCGATGTTGTTCAAAAACCATATTCTCCATTAGTATTAACTAAATCATCATTGGACATTCTTCTTGATTTATCAGTTGAATTAAGTCCTTGAGATATAACGTATGCGAATATGCCTGAAACACAAAGGGCAAGAGTTGCTCAAATATTTAAAAAAGTTTCAAGAGAAATGCAAAATACGCAATATTTAATTGATTTAACAAAATTAAAAAATAATGAAAATTATTTAGAAGTTGGAAATAGTTACCATAACGTTATTGCAGTTAAAAATCTTGAAAAATTCCAAGCAGATTTGAAGGCAGGAAAACCAGAAGATCTTTCAAATAGAACAAGTTTCTTCTTCTTCACTAATAAATCAAGGTATGGTGAAAACAAAGGTTCCTCACGTATTAATGAACAATTTAAGTTTATTGAATGAGATCCGATTAATGAAGTTTACTATAAAGCAAAAGATGTTTCAACCTCAAGATATAGACAAGAATACAGAAACTTTTTAATTAATGCTTATCGCCGGATTAATGGATTAGACTTTTTTGTTTCATTTGGTGGTGTTTATTGAAATAATGCAACTAATGAAAAATACACTTATGCAAAAGCTCTACTTGATAAAAAAGAAATTAAAATTTATGGATATTACGAAGATTCTAGATTTATATCATTACATAATAAAAATAATGAAAATTTACAACTAAAATTAAAAAATTACAAGTATGAAAAAAATAAGAATATTCCATTAGTTATCAATAGTGTTGCAGCTCAAAAATATGGTTTAAAAATAGGTTCAAAAATTGAACTAGATTTACAAAATCATGTTGATAGATTTAGTCATAGAGCACTTTTACAAAAAGCTCCACAAACAAAATATATTTTTGAAGTTATTGATATTTCTGAAACATATATTAATACTGAATTTACAACAAGGAAAGATATTTTAGATACTATTTTAGGATACGATACATTAAGCAACCGTCTTAAAGATGCTCGTAAACAAGAGTTAATTAATGACTTAGCTTTAAATCCTGATAAGAAAGACGAAATTACAAAACAATTTAACCGTAAGTATGATGCTTTTAATGGGATTTTATCAAATGATATCACCCCAGTTCAAACAATTGATACATTAACAACATATTCATCAACAGGCTTTTGAGGAGCTGCTTCTTCATATGATGTTGAACATGCAAGTGATAAAAGTGTTTGAGATTTCTTTAAACGTATTTTTATATCAGATAAAAGTTTGAATTATGTTTCAGTGTATGAAAATAACATTAATGCATATAATGAAGCTCATAAAGATGCAAAATTAGATTACAAAGAAACATTATTTAAGCTTTTGAAAATTAATGAATCACAATTTGAACGCATAGTAAAGCAGTCTAATTCAAATGAAGAATTTAAAAATTTAGCAAGAAATGTTGTAACACAATTTTATGGTACTCAACCAGATACTATATATGGTAAAAATATTATGTATGGTGCTTCTTTTGATGTTAATTCAAAAGATATTGAAGCTGGTTTTATTGAAGGTATTTCAGAAACAGTTAATGTTATATTAATTATATTTATTGTTATGTCTTTAATTATTTCAATTGTTATTTTGATTGTTATAACAAATATAATGATTGCTTCAAATCAAAAATCAATTGCAACATTTTCAGTTTTAGGTTATACTAATCGTGAAAAAATAACATTGTTTTTTGCAAATTTTGTTCCAACAATAATATTTGCTTGTTTATTAATGATACCTACTACTTTATTACTAATTTCAGCTTTTAATGCTTTTATGATGGCAACATCACAAATTGTTTTACCATTAGTTTTACATTATTCAACAATTATTATTTCAGCAACTATTTGTTTAGCTGTGTTTGTATTAACATCAATGGCGACTTGAAAGAGTTTAAATAAAGTTAAAGCTATTGATGTGTTGAAAGGAAAATAATGTTTAAGAAAAAAAATAATAAAAAAGATGAAAATTTGAATCGTTTAAATCAAATTGAAATAAGTAAACACAAAGAACCTTTTGAAATTAAAGACGAGGGTTTAACCGTTAAGGTTCTTGACCAAGCTACTTTAAAAAAATACAAATTAGCAAATAATAAACCACGTAAAAAAGATGGTCTTGAAAAAGAAAAAAATACTGATGATAATATAGTAGAAGTAATTGATATCAAAAAAACTTATTTATCTGGTAATGTTGCAACAGATGTTTTAAACGGTGTTTCTTTTAAAATTAAAAAAGGTGAGATTGCTATTTTATATGGTAAATCAGGTTCTGGTAAATCAACACTTTTAAATATTATTTCGGCTTTAGATCGTCCAACATCGGGAAAAGTTATTGTTAATAATGTTAACTTACCTTATTTAAATGATTCAGCCCAAACTTTATTTAGAAGGGATAATATTTCATTCATTTTTCAAAATTACAATTTACTTCAAAATTTAAATAGTTATGACAATGTCGAAACAGGATCATATTTACAAAAAGACAAAAGCAAGCATCTTGATATTAAAAAATTATTTAGAGACTTTGATTTAGAAGAATGTATGTATAAGTATCCTTCACAAATGTCAGGTGGTCAACAACAACGTGTTTCAATCTTGAGAGCTATCGCTAAAAACTCAGATATTTTAGTTGCCGATGAACCAACGGGAGCTTTAGATGAAAAAACAGGTCAAATTGTTTTAAAAATACTTCAAGAAATAAATCGTGATTATGGTACTACAATTATTATTGTTTCACATGATCCTGATGTGGCATTAATGGCAGATAAAGTAATTTATTTAGAACTTGGAAATATTAAAGAAATAATTAACCAAGAAAGAAAATGATTAATTGATAAGGAAAAAATTGTAAAATAATATTATGATTTGATTATATATTATTTTATTTATATTAGGATTAGGAGCTTCAACAGCTTCAATAACCTTATCATCTTTAACATTCGCTAAAAAAAGTAAAAAAAATTTTACGTTTATTAATTGTTGTTTATTATCCGGTTTATTACCAATATTATTATTTTTTATCGCTTGGCCATTCTTAGGAGCTTTTCTTGTAGTTTGAACAGCATTTGCAGTAATATTAATTTTAATTATTATAACTTCAGGAATTTTATTTTTAGTATTATTCTTAATGCTTCAAAGTAAAAACAAAAATCAAAAATAATAAAAAAATAAAAAAATTAGACATTCATTTTTTAAAAATAAGAATGTCTAATTTTATTTTATTAAATATTAAATATTAATTTCTATACTATCTGAAGCAAGAGAATTTTTACCAGGTTTAACTCTTATTTCATAAGTACCACTTTTTAAATTAGATAAACGGTATGTATTAATATTTATTCAATTTTCTGTATCTTTTAAGCGGTATTGCATTTCCTGATTTACTCCAATAATTTCATGGTTATAAACCTTTATTTCTTTTTCAATAAGATTATTTTTAACTAAATTTATTACTTGAATTTCAGAATCAATATGAGTAATATTAGATTTTTTTCTTATTTGAATATTTGTAACATCAATATTATTAATTTTTACTTCACTAGAATCTATATCTTTTCAAGAAGAGATTATGTCATTTTTTCAAGTTCGATATTGCATTGTATTATCAACATTTTTTAAAATTCCTGAATTTTTAGATGTGCCAATAAAAAACGCATTTGGTTTTTGTTGCTGTTTAATTTCGAATTCAAATGATTTTTTATTTAAGTTAAATTTATGTGCAATTTTAAAAATTTCAATATGTATTAAATTTTTACCAATTTTATCAAAATTAGTTAAATAAACTAAGTATCCATCATCGGTTTTTTCAATACGGTCAATAAATGCATTTTGTATCCAAATATTTTCGAAACCTAATTCAAGATCGCTAGGTGTTTTAATTTTTAAAATATTTAAACTTTTATTATTTTGAAATTTTTCTACTGTTAAATTCAAATGATTTTTAATTTTTGTTTTAGTTGGAATATTTTCTAATATATAAGAATATATTTTTACATTTTCATTTATTCAAACAGGAGAGCTATTACCATATGCAGAATCATAATGATTTTTATGTCTAACTCCGAGTTTTTTAAAAATAGCATTTTCAAATTCATAATCTTTATTAAATTTATGATATGTTCTGAAATTAATTCAAGGATGTTCAGGTTGTTGAGAATATCATTTCTCAATATGTCTTTCAATATCTTTATTTGTTGCAACAAATCTATCTATTTTTGAGAATCGATATTTATCACCGATTAAACTTAGATCTAAAGGGTTATTAATAGTTCTTCCTTTAGCAAAATCCTCGTCTTTAATTAAGAAATACTCATAGATTGTTGTTTGGGAACCGTCTTCAAATTTTTTTGCCCCTCAAGTACAATCAACATGGTATCATTTTCCTTCTATTTCAACTAAATTTCAAACGTGACTAATTGTTTTTCCATTAGAATATGGGATTCTACCATAAATAAGAAATGACGTAATACCTAATTCATCAAGCAACATTTTATAACCTTTTGAATAAGCAGTACATACACCTTCAAACTTAACTAAAGCTGAGTAAGCAGTATAATCATCAATTCTGTCATCATCGCGATATCTTACATTACTTGTCATTCATTCATAAGCTTTTAAAGCTTTTTGGTAGTGTGATAAATGTTTCCATTCTGCGGCAATCTCTTTTGCTTTTTTAAAAGCTTCAACTGTTTCGTATTCATTAATAATTTCAGTTTTTGATAAAACTCTTACAAGAGCTTTGAATAAATAACCTTTGTATTCAGCTCAAATTTCAAAGGTTTTATCATTTCCATCATATTCTTTACCAATTACTTTACCATCATTCGAAATTTCTATTTTAACTTCCTCAGGTGTTGAATCTCCCGGTTTATAAACTTCGTCAGTAGGATAACTAGTTCTAATGTATCATTTAACGTCTTTTATTTTTTCATTATTTATTGAAGAAACTAATTCAAGTTGTTTACTATCTTTATTATCACCTTTTAAAGTAACAAAATTTTCTTTAAGTCTAAAATTTGGATGTGAATAATAATTTGAAGAAAGTTCTTTAGCAGATAAAATACGTTTCTTAATTTCATCATAAGAAAAATTTTGTTCTTTAAATTCATCATTTCGTTGTGTAGGATAAAACGAAGGGTTTACAGTTACTTTAGGAATTTCTTTAGGAATTTCAACTTGATTACTTATTTTGTTATCAGGATTATTTTCACTGTTTTTTTGATTATCTAATTTTATTGGATTTGTATCAGTTGTTTCTGTTGAAGAATCTTTAAGTTTTTTTGAATCTTCGATTTCAGTTTTTAATGAGTGATCTTTTTTTAATTTTTCTAAGGATATATTTTGATTTTTTTCTGGTGTTATTTTTTGAGAAGATAACTCTGAATCAACCAATGGTTTTTTTTCTTCTGGTTTACTTTCTGGTAATTTATTTTTTTGATCTATAACATCAGAGAAATTATTTTGAGTTTGATTATTATTTTTAGTTTCTTGCGAAGAAGATTGAATTTTACTATCTAATGTTTTTTTAGAAATATTATCTTTTTTATTATTTTCATAATTACAGCTGATTGTAAATAATGAAATTCCAAGCAAACTAATACTTGGTAATAAGCAAATTTTAAAAATTTTATTTTTCTTTCGCATACTTTATTCCTCTGTCTTCATAATTATAAATAGATATGTATATTGCTATAAATTATATTAACTTTATTGTTAAATTATTATATTATACAAAGTTAAATTTATTATTTAATTTTTAATTTAAATATTGTTGAATTTTTTTCAATATTAGTTTATCATTGTATAGTGTTAATATTTATTAATTAATTTTTTTAAAAATTTAAAGCAAATATTAACATGTAATTAGTAAATTCTTAATCTATTAAAATAAGGAGTAAAAGATACATGAAAAAATTAAAAAATATTTTCTTTTTTAGCTCTTTAAATTTAATTTCTTCAATACCACTTATTGCTATTTCGTGTTCGAAAAATAACAATAATGTTGAGAATTTAAATACTAATAATGAAGAACAAAATTTTAATGAGGAATTTAGTAAAGAAAATTTAGGATTTGAATGAACAAAAGAACAAGAAGAAAATTTACAATATATTCTTAAGAAATACGAAAATCAAGATGATAATACTCCAATTGATGAAGCTAAACTTTATGAAGAGCTTTCGAAAATTCATAAAGAAGAAAGTAAAAATCAAAACAATTCTCAAATTAGTGAAGATTGAGAAGATGATAATAAAAGTGAAATTTTAGATAAAAAAACATTAGAACCATTACCTCCTTTGCTTGCTCCTGAACCAAAAGAGAGAAAAAAAGATATTTCAGTTGATCATAAAGAAATTAAAGAAAAAACTAATCAAAATCACGAAAGTGGATTTGGAAATTTTAAGGTTACTGATATTAAAATAGAAAAATATAATTATAAAGAAAATAAGAAGTCACGCGAAATGAGATCATGAGCAATTTCGATCCAAGGTTCTACTGAGATTTTAAATTCACTAAAGGGTAAATATTTAGTATTTGAATATGAATTTCCAGAAGGATCAGAAGAAAAAAAAGCAAACAAAAAAGGAAAAAATACCGTTCATTTACCTTGAATTAAATTTAGAAATGAAAACGCTATTAATAAAGAAATAACAATTCGTGGCACTGAGGATTTAAAATATAACAATAAATATATTTTAAAAGCATTTTACTTTTTAGACGCTTCGGAACGTAATAAGAGCGCTTCTGAAATTGAAAAATTAAAAAATGAACGTAATTTTTTATCAAAAGAAATAGAAGTTTAAACAAAAAACTAGATTTTAAGTTAATAAGATCTAGTTTTTATTTTTATTATAAAACATAATTAGCTTAAAGAAAAATTTTCTTTTTTAATAATATTTATCGGTGTTAAATGCTGAAAATCAATTTCAATTTTATCTATTTGTTTTCAATTTATTCCATAAATATTTTTTAAGTAATTTTGATATTCTGCAATAACATTTATTTTCAGTCCATCTTTTTCAAAAATTCTTAAATTATAATTTGTATTTACTAACCATTTTTTTAAAAAATTATTATTAATAATAGGTGATGTTACTAAAAATCCTTCATAATTATAGTCTTCTAAAATTTCATTTATATCTTTATAATTAATTAATTTAAAAAAATTTTTTAAGATATTAGAACATTTAATTTTGTTTTTAATTTTAGGTATATTTGTAAAACTTATTGACGAAAAAAATAATACCGAAGACTTAATTTTATTTTTAAATTTAAATATTTTTTTAACTTTTTTAATAGATGTTGGAATAATAATATTTATATCAATAAACGGACAATCTTTATTTATTTCTTCAATATTGCTAACAAATTTATTTTGTAGTGAAAAATAATCGGAATGATTTACAGAATCAAGAATTTTATTCGGATATATTTCTTTTAATTTTTCATATGATTCAAAGGTCATAAATACTTGATAATAGTCTGTTTTATATCAATAATCTAAATTATTAACTAAAGACAACAATGATTTTGAATCAAGACTATATCAAAGTGAATTTTCATTGCAAATTTCTATAAATTCTTTTAAAATATTTAATTTGTTATTAAAAATTTTATTCATAATATAAAATTATAAATAAATATAAAATACATGATAAAAAATAATTTTTTATTGTGTTTATTTAACTAAAAAATAATTTTTTTCAACTTAATTTTAGTAAATTTTTAATATATTCAATTTGTTAAATTAACATATATTAAAAAAATGGTAAAATTTATAATATTCTTATTTAAAGAATTTAAATATGAATAAATTTAAAATGTTATAAAAAAATATTTGTGAAAGGTTAGTATGTCAGATAAAATCAAAAAAACAAAGACAACTGAACAAAAAGCTAAAAGAAAAAAAGTTCTTTGAGGTACATTTTGAGGTACAGCAATTTCTGCAGTCTTAGCAGCAGGTATTTCAATTCCATTAGTTCAAGCTTCAAAAGCATTGCCAGCCCCTACACCTACATTAAAAGAAAATAGTTCTATTATTAATATTGAGTTACCAAACGGACAAAATAAAAATATTCAATATGGTGAAATCGATAAAACTCCAGTTTTAACAAACAAAAATAAACACATTTTTGAGTCCATTGAAAAAAATATTGCTAAATATCTTTACGAACAAGAATACGAAGCTTCTTTATGATATCAAGCAGTTTATAATGCAAATAAGTCAAAAGCAGATGAAAAAACTTTTGCTTTAGATTCGATTGAACAAATTAAACAAAAAACTCAAAAAGAATTAGATGATTTAAAGAAACAATATCAAAAGCAGTATGGACTAGAAAAAAAATGAGAAGAAAAATTTTTAGAAGCTCTTTCAAAACCTCAATGAGGATCTTCAAAAAAAGAAGAACAAGCATTAGAATATAAGGTAAATATTGCAATAAATAAAGATGCTTATCGCAGATATAGAACAGAAGTTAATACCGATTGAACATATGACGAACTTAAAAATGGTATTGTGGCTAATAAAGATGTTTATTATGAATACAATGGAAAAAAAGTTGAAATTGCTAAAAAAGGGCAAAAAATTATTCTTGATTTTGCTAAAGAAAATAAAAATTTCGTTTTACCTTCAGATGATTCGATTGAGGCAAAAACTAATTCAAAATCTTCAATTAAAATTCCTATTTTTGTAACAAAATCATTTGTTAAAGAATTTAAAAACCCTGAAAGATTTATTAAGCCTTGGATTGATAGAAAACAAGCGATTTTATCAGAATTTTCATTATCAGCTCATCAAGATTCAACGGGTGCTGAAAAACCTTGAGTAGTAACTAAGAAAGAAATAATAGATTTATTAAAATTTTCTTCATATGATGAATCGAAAGAAAAAGTAAAAATCAAATTAGCAATAGATGGATTAAGCGAATTTAAAGGTTTTAGCAGTTTGATTAAAGATCAAATTCAACCAGAAGACGAAAAACATGCTAAAAACGATCAAAGATTAATTGAATATTTATCTTCTGATAAAACAAATGCATCAAAATTTGGATCAAAAGGTTTTGTTAATTCAAGACAAGTTATTTCTTCAAATAATCCTTCATCATATTTAACTTTATTATCAATTTTACTAGGAGATGCTAGTGAAGACAAAGGTATTTATAAATATGCTCAAAAAGATGATTTATTTAAAAACCTAAAAACAAAATTAATTGAATCGTTGAAAAAAATTCCTGCATTTCAAAAGTTAGAAAAATCTTTTAGTGATAAATTAATTAAAGCATTAAGTGAAGAACCAACTGACAAAAATAAGACTGATAAATATGTTGAAGAATATGCAAAATATAATGACGAAGTTACAAAATTAATTAACGAATTTGAAGAAAAAGAATTTGCAAAGCTATTTGGCGAAGCTTTCAGAGATACTTTTTCAGTTAACTTAAACAATGGTTCTACAAATTATAAAATTAATGCACTTTATAAAGTAAAAGAAAATTTTGTTTCAGTTAATTCAAAAGGAATTTTAATTCAAAATTTACATAAATTTGAAACAGTTGAAGCTGTACAAAAATTAATTGTTAAAGATTTAGCAATTAAATCTAAAGCAAATTATAAAAATACATTTACCAATGAATTATTTGATTTAAACAATATTTTTTCAGATATTTTAAATACTTCATATCAAATTTCTGATTTATTAGTTCAAGATAATTTTAAAAACTATATTAAAAACCAAAACTTTATTCCAATAGATTCTGACAAAGAGAAAAAATTTGATGATAATGATATAAGTGGAGCTTTAAATTATATTAAAACATTAGAACAAACAAATAAAACATCTATTGTTAACAATAAATATCAACAGTTAAACGAATTTATTAAAAAACAAGTAAATGAAAATCTTGTTGATGATTTTGAATATGATCAAGCAAGCAATAAATTTACTATTAAACCTCACAACAAAAATAAAGAAATTATTCCTTATTTATTTGACATTATTGTTAAATATGTGTTATTAGAAGAAAAAGCTGAAGGAGCTGTTAAATAATATGAAAAAAATAACAAAAATATCAATTGCTTTATTCACAACACTAGCTCCAATTTCTACAGTTTTAGTAGCTTGCAAAAATACAACTGATGAAAAAAAGAAAGAAACACCAGGATATCAAGCGGGCTTTTTAAAACAAGAAAGTTCAAAAAATCAAATGATTTTATCTGTTTTAAATACATATTTAGAAACTTTTTATGCTAATGATTTAA
The DNA here is from genome assembly GCF_000828855.1 of Metamycoplasma canadense. Taxonomy (NCBI): domain Bacteria; kingdom Bacillati; phylum Mycoplasmatota; order Mycoplasmoidales; family Metamycoplasmataceae; genus Metamycoplasma; species Metamycoplasma canadense. Next base: position 287,965 of record NZ_AP014631.1, read on the forward strand.
AAAATACAACTATTGACACTGCTATTGAAAATAAAGATAATAAATTATATAAAGATTTATATGACATTTTTAAATATTATGCAACTACAAAATTAAATTTAGATGCACAAATTTTTTGAAACTTAAAATATGAATTAATAAAAATAGGTATTGATACAAAAAATTACAATCCAGCTCCAAGTAAACTTCCTACTGAAGAAGAATTTATCTTTTTAATGAAGAATTCAAAATTCTTATCTTTAAATTTAAGACTTGAATTACAAAAATTATTGATTTCAAAATTATATTTATTAAAATCAAGAGATGAATTTAAAAAACTTTCAAATAATGAACACGGAATTGATAAATATCAATTAAGCTTAGAAGAAGAAATGAAAAAAGAATCAACATCTCAACTAAAAAAAGATATTTATAACTCATTAGATTTAACAAGTGATAATCTATATTTAATGAAATATTTAATTGAAAATCCACTAGTTCAAAAATGATCTTTTATTGATGATAGAGATATGAATTTAAGAATTGGACAAGCTAACGTTTCAACATTTGAAGATTTTAATAATTTAGCTTCATATAATCCAAGCAAGAAAGTACAATACGATTATAACCCAGTTGCTAAAAACCCTGAATTTTTATTAAACACAGGATCGTCAGAGGCAGTTGATCTTAAAACATTAAGAGCTTATAGTGGTTTACTATCAAATACAGAAAATTCAGGTGATTTAGATAACTCTTTATATGCAATTAGAAAAGCACAGTCACCAATTTTTGGATTTGTTGATCCAAAAACAAAAAAAGTTTATGATCAAGATTATTTTAAGTTTGCTAAGATTTTAGCTAAAGAAAAAAATATTCCAAAAATAAAAGCAACGGTCGAATTAAAAACCAAGGAAGGAAAAGAAGAAAATCTAAAAGTATTTTCAGCAAAAGATATTGAATTTGATGGTTTAAAAAGAGATAATTCAAACGAAAAATTATTTACTAAATCATTAACTCTAGATTCAGATTCAAAAGTATATACATTACAATTCGAAATTAATGGTTTACTAACATTTAGTGGTCAATTTTTAAGAGTTCCAATTAAATTAAGTGTTAAGGAACTTGGGAAAAGACACTATTATGAATTTAACTCAGATTTAGAATATAAAAACAATAAATTTGAAGATCAAACTAAAGAAAATGCATATAATCTTGATAAGTACCCAACATTTGTTGATATGATTAAAAACAATAAAATTGATGCGGCTTATTCAATAAAAATAGCACCTATGTATCTTTCAAAATCAACAAAAAATTCAAAAGGTGAACAAATTGATAAAAAACTTTTAACTTTTGAACAAACACCATGATTGGATAAAGAACAACAAAATATATTAACTAATAATATTATCGTTTCAAAAGGAAATTCGCTTTTTAGAGAAGCAAATAAATATATATTAGATAATTTAGGATTTAAACTAAAAGATTTAAATCCGATAGTTTTAGAATTATTTAAAGTGGAAGGGCTAATATAATGGAAAAGGATACGTTTCAAAGAATAATTGATAGAGAAATTCCAGCAACTATTATTTATGAAGATTCGAATATTATAGCATTTCTTGATATAGATCCAGTTGAAAAAGGACATTTTTTAGTAACACCTAAAGAGTTCTCAAAAAACTTATACGATATTGATGATGAAGATTTAATCAAATTGATTTCAAAAGCTAGAGAGTTAGCTATTGAACAAACCGAAAAATTAAACGCCTCTGGATTTAAGCTAGTAATTAATAATAATGAATCTGCTGGACAAGCAATTTTTAGAACTCACGTTCACATTATTCCTTATTATGATTAAAAAATAAAAAAACTATAATATAAAAAATATTAAATATTTAAGAAAAGGAATTTAGAATTATGGAAAGAAAATATTCTGAACAAGAGTTAGTTAGAAGATCAAAAATTTCTTCATTAGCTGAAAAAAATATTAGAGCTTTTAACTCAACTATCCGGCCAACTATTTCTTCAAAAGAAATTAATGAATTATTTTTAGAAAAAACTCGTGAGCAAATAGATTCTGAAAAAAAACACGTTATTTATAATGGTAGAGTTATTGCTCAAAGAGGTCCTTTTTTAGTTTTACAAGATAGATTTGACAATATGCAAATTTACGTAGATAAAAAGACAATCGGTGAAGTTTCTTTAGAAGTCTTAAGACAGCTTGATTTAGGTGATATTATAAGTGTTGAAGGTTTTGTTTCAAAAACTCATACTGATGCTTTAATGATAAAAGCTTCTAAATTAGTTTTATTAACAAAAGCTTTAAAACCTTTACCAGATAAATATCATGGTTTAGTTGATCCAGAAGAAAGAAGAAGACATCGTTATGTTGATACAATTGTTAATGAAGATTCTAAAAAAACATTTATTTTAAGAACAAAAATTATTAAAGGCGTTAGAGAATTTTTTGATAATCTTGATTATCTAGAGGTTGATACACCTGTTTTACAACCAATTTTGGGTGGCGCAGCTGCAAAACCTTTTATTACATTCTATAATGCTTTAAACCGTAATTTTTATTTAAGAATCGCAACTGAATTACCATTAAAAAAATGTATTGTTGGTGGACTTGAAAGAGTTTATGAAATAGGACGTATTTTTAGAAACGAGGGAGTTGATAGTACTCATAATCCTGAATTTACTTCAATCGAATTTTACGAAGCTTATTCAGACATGTGAGGAATGATGGAAAGAACAGAAGGCGTTTTTAAACATTTGACTCAAAAATTAGGCATTGAAAAAGTTAAATTTAATGGTTATGATATTGAATTTAAGTACCCATTTGCTAGAATTAACATGGTTGATGCTGTATCTGAAAAAATTGGTGTTAATGTTCGTTTATTAAACGATGAGCAAGCAATTGAATTAGCTAAAAAACATGATATCAAAACTGAAAAATACTATAAATTAGGTCATGTTATTAACGAATTATTCGAAAAATATATTGAAGAAACCCTTATTCAACCAACATTTGTTTATGGACACCCAATTGAAATTAGTCCCTTAGCTTTTAAAGAATTAGAAGATGAAAGATTTACCCAAAGAGCTGAATTATTTATAGGTACAAAAGAATTTGCTAATATGTTTACTGAACTTTCAGATCCAATTGATCAATTAGAAAGATTTGAAGCACAATTAGAAGAAAGAGAAAACGGAAATGAAGAAGCTAATGAAATTGATTGAGATTTTGTTAATGCTTTAGAATATGGTTTACCCCCTACAGGTGGATGTGGTATTGGAATTGATCGTTTGATTATGCTTTTAACTCAAAACGATTCAATTAGAGATATTCTTTTATTCCCACAATTAAAAGATTTAAAATAATTAATTTAAAAATCGCGTTTTAAATAACTGCGATTTTTATTTTTAAATATTAAAAAATATGCTAATATAATAAAACATAGAACTATGGAAAATAAAACATTTACCTCTCAAATTAAAGAAGAATTAATTTCTCGAAATTTTAAAAAGCAAGATAAGCTTAATTTATTAAGCGGTTTTTTAGCTACCGCTAAATATGAAAACAAATATGCAAAATTAATTTTTAATAATAAACTATTATTGGAGTTTTTAAAAAATATTTTGGTTGAATTTAACATTCAATTTAAACAAGAAAGAAAAAATAATATTTTAATAAATATTGAAAAATTCGAAAATACAAAACTTAAATTTGAACGTGATTATTTCTCTGGAATTTTTTTATCTTCCGGTTCGATTTCGAATTTTAAAAGTCTATCTAATCATTTAGAGTTGAAATTTTATGATTTTGAAAAAGCAATTGAATGTTTAAATACATTAAATAAATACAATTTAGAATTTAAACTTTTAAAAAGACAAAATCATTTTTTAATTTATGTAAAAAAAATTGAACATATTTGTGATTTTTTAAAGGCAATTGAAGCTATAAATTCTTATTATCAATTAGAGGAGTATAAAATTGAACGGGATTATTATAATAATATAAACAGGATTACTAATTTTGATATTTATAATCAACAAAGAATCGCAAATGCTAATATTCAATTTTTAGAAAATTACGAATTTATAGTTAAAAATAAATTAAATATTTTTTTTACAAAAGATGAAATGAAGTTTTTTAAAATTAAAAAAAATAATTTAGATAGTAGTCTAATGGATTTAGTCAAATTAATTGCTAAATTAAATATTAAAAAATCTCGTTCATCTTTAAATCATTCTTTAATAAAACTAAAAAATATAGTTAATAAGTACAAAATTAAAAAAAATTAATTTTTTTTAAAATAAATATTTTTTTCTATATAATATTTTACATAGCAACCATAACGAAGGGGCACACCTGATTCCATTCCGAACTCAGCAGTTAAGACCTTCTGTGCCGACGATACCAAACGGGAAAATAGGTCGTTGCTTTTTTTATTTATAAAATTTTAAAAAAATATAAAAAAGCTATTTTCTTTTTTGTAAAGAAATCAGCTTTTGCTACATTGTAAGTTCAAGTGCAACACAAATAAAGTAAAATTTAGTTGTGTGCAGCTTGAACTTTTTTAATTATTATTTTTTATTTTTAAAAAAGAAAAAAGCTCCATAACGGTCAGGAACTTCATATGAATTATACTAAAAAATATACGCACATAACAAAAAGTGATAGAGAAGCAATTTCAAATTATTTAGAGATAAATTTGTCTTTAAGAAAGATTGCAGAAATATTACAAAAGAGCCCTTCAACAATAAGTAGAGAAATTAAACGAAATTTAGATAAATATGGTAATTATTCGCCATATTATGCAAATATTAAAGCTCAACGGCGTCATTATCATAAATACTATTTTAAATTTTTGAATAGTAAATACAGTAAATTTTGTGAAATATTTCAAAAAAAATTTGATAAAAAATTTTATGGAGTAAAACTAACTCATAAATATATAAAAGATAATTTTAAAATTAAAATTCCTTGTTTAAAAACTATATTCAATTGAATAAAAAGCAATAAATGAAATATTAAAAGATCTAATTTATTACGTTCATACTATAAAAAAGGTGGTAAAAGAACAGGAAATGTTATAAAAAGACTTGTTAAATCAGCAGATTTTATTTTCCCTATTTGAACAAGACCCAAGTCAATTGACCGCCGTGAAGAATTCGGACATTGAGAAGCTGATCTAATTATTGGTAAAAGAGCTACGGGTTATAACAATATTTTAACTTTTACTGAAAGAAAAACAAGAGTTGGTTTTGCTATTTTAATACAAAGCAAAAATTCAATGAAAGTAAATGCTACAATAAAAAAACTTATTGAAGATAATGAATTGATTGTAAAATCAATAACTGTTGATAATGGTATTGAGTTTGAAAAAATAGGAATATTGGGAAAATGACTTAATACAAAAATATATAAAGCCGAGCCATATGCATCATTTCAACGAGGGTCTAATGAGCATTGAAATGGTCTTATTAGAAGAGAATATAAAAAAGGATTTGATTTTAATCAAATAACACAAGAAATGTTAGATGAAATTACTAAAAAAATAAATAATATGCCTCGTGAAATTTTAAATTGAAAATCAGCAAACGAATTATTTATAAATGCTAACTATTATGGTATTGTTTGATAATTAAAGTGAACAAAATTCTAACCTCTTTTGCAAAGAGGTATTTTAGTTTTGTTATATGTTAAATTTCTACTCCCGAACCCTCTTATCAAGAGGGCTTCTAACCCCAAACCCCTTTCAAAAGGGGCTTTCAAAATAAAATATAAATAATTTTAGAAAAAAATAATAAAATAAAAAAAGCCAAGCAACTAGTGTTGCGCTTGGATTTACTTTTTAGGAAAAGCTATTTTCTTTTTTGTAAAGAAATCAGCTTTTTTATTTTATTTAATTTTTAATTTTGAGGTTGGTTGTTAGGTTGATTGTTGCAGTGGTTGCAAAAACTACAATAATTAATTCTGTTGTTTATTTTTTGACTTGGACTTGAGGTTCTTCCTAAAATAGCTCCGACAAAATCGAAAATAGGGAAGAATATTCCTAGAATATAGAAAGTCTTTGAAATTTTTAAATTATCTTTTGAGGCATAAACTGCACCTATTATTTTAAAAATAAACGCAACAACCGCTAAAGTTGATAAAGAATATTTAAAAGCTTTATTTGTTAATATTACTACAGCAAATTTGCTTTGACCCTTGCTTCATATCTCTAAAAAATCTTCAAATTTTACTTTTTCAATAATACCTGTTCTAGCACCAAAAGCAATTGCTTTAATTAAAAAAGATAAATATAATAAAACCATAATATTTGTTAAAAATAACAATAAAATATTAAAAGTATGAATTCATTTTGTGCTTGTTCTTTTCATTTTTTACCTTCCAAAATTCTTTTTACAAATAAAAAATTATTTACAAAATAATTTTCTTCCTTTTTTTTTTTTTTCAATTTGGCAAAAAAATGACAACAAAAAGGTGTTGAGGAACAAAAAAGCAGCAAGATAATTTAAATAAAATACATTTAAAAATTAAAGAACTATAAAAAAATCTGAATTACAAATTATGAATAATCTATTAAAAAATTAAAAGTATTATTTCACAAAGAAAATAATAAAAAAATTACTTGCTGTTCATGAACCAAAACATAATTTATAATGAAAAAAGAATTATTACAAAATTTAAAAAAATGACATCTAAAAAGTATAGATATCATTTCATAAAACTAATTTAAAATATTATTTAAGATTTGCTATATTATAGTTTTGTTATTACTTTTTATAAAATAGTTTATTTAATTATTGAACTGCATCTTCTTCACTACTGCTTGAAATTTCTTCTTCACTTTCCTCGGTAGTAGGTTGTTCATTTAATTCTGGATAAGATATTTTTCCATTTTCTACTTTACCTAAATTATTAGTTAATAATTCTTTAAGAGTTTCAAACACTGTATCAAGTTGTTTGTAAATTTTTGAACCAATATTTTTGTTAACTCATTCTAATGTATCTAAATCTGAATGTCAAATATCACCTAAAATTGCAAAGTCTTCTTTTTTAAGTCCATCAGGTCAGTCATAAACAACAGTTTTTTTATCATCTAGAACTCTTTTCTTTAATGAAGGAATTGTTGTACCATCTTTTAAAACTCACGCTTTAGGATTAATTGTTTGAGCATATCCATCATATACTTTGAATTTAGAAAGAATAGAAAAATTTGTTGATTCTACATAAGCAACTGGTAATTTTGCAATTTGGTAAAATGGAGCATGATCTGACCAATCTCCTGTTTCACCGTTTTTGTATGTTTCTGAATATTTAGGGTGAATTTGTAATTCTTGTTCAGAATCATTTAATTTTGTTGATCTTTCTTTAGAAATATTATTCACAAGGTCACGTAATTTTTTAGAAAGATTAGAACCTTCTGGTACTTCTTCAATATCGGGATTTGTATTCGGAGAGTGAATATACATATAATCACCACCAGCAACAGTATCCATATTAATCATACCTAAAGAATTTTTTAATAATTCATTGTTTTCGCCAGTTAAAAATTGATTTACAAAAGCATAAGAACCTAATTTTCCTAATTCTTCAGCATCAACAAAAATTAAATGTAATCTAACAGCTAGATTTTCTCTATTTTTAACATCAGCAAAATGTTTTAATAATCTTAAGTTAACACTAACTCCTGTTGCATTATCAGTAGCGCCTCACGAAACACCTTTTGGGCCAACATTATTTGTTGAATCATAATGTGAAACAATGTAGAAATCTTTTGGATTTTTATCCTTAGCTTCACCGGTAGGATTAATTGTGACCACAATATTGTTACCAACGTTATTTTGACTTTTATCTTTAAGATTATATAAAAATCCTTGAGTAAAGAAACCATCTTTTTTAATGTTTTGGTTCATTAATTTTATAGTTTCTTCATCTTTTTGTTTATCATATAAAATTGTCTTATTTTTACTATTGTTTTTTATATCTTTATTAGTATCATATTCAGGATATGTTATTGATTTTGGATCTAAGCTCGCATAACCCATATCCTTAATTTGTTTCCTTAAATATTCATATGCATAATAGCTACCATAGTTTGAAATGTTTTCTTTTGGTTTATTTGTATCATCTCCAAATTTATATAACAAGTTTTTTTCAACTATCTCTGTTGTTAATCTTTTTCCGTTTTCTAATTTAATTTCTTTTGTTGCAGCGTCAAGTAATTCTTCTTTAAAATTATCTAAATTTCCAGCTTTTCTACCGTGTGCTGTATTTAATAAATCTGAAAATAGTTTATACATTACTTTTTCAGATTTATTAAGTTTATTAAGTGCAAACATTATTTGTAAATCTTCAATTTTTTCATTTGTTTTTTTTATTTGTTCTGACAATTCAATATTAGTTTCATCACTTTTTTTTATTTTTTCTTCTAATGTTGTTTTTAAATTTTGTAATTCGCTTAGTTTTTGTTCATATTCTTGTTTAATTTTTTGTAATTCTTCATCTACTTTAGATTTTTCTTTCTCATCAGCACAAGAAGCTAAAATTGTTGGTAAAGCAACTAAAGAAGCTACTGAACCAAAAGATAATAGAAATTTGTTTAGTTTTTTCATTTTTGCCTTTCAAAATTTTTAATAAATAAAAAACTATTTTTATTCAATGTTTATAAAATAATTTTCTTCTTTTTTTTTTTTTTTCAATTTGGCAAAAAATGACAACAAAACGGTGTTGAGGAACAAAAACAGCAAGATAATTTAAATAAAATGTATATAAAAATTAAAGAACTATAAAAAAATATGAATTAGAAATTATGAATAATCTATTAAAAAAATTAAAAGTATTATTTCACAAAGAAAATAATAAAAAGTTAATTGTTGTACATAAATCAAAGCATAATTTATAATGAAAAAAGAATTATTACAAAATTAAAAGAAATGACATCTAAAAAGTATAGATATCATTCCGTAAAAAAATAATTTAAAATTATTATTTAGTCCAACTTTTTGAGTTCACTATAAAAATTAAGATACTTTTTTGTTCTAAATGCTTCATATCTAGTTATAAATAAATATTACTTTTTAATTTTTATTTTTTGTAATTTAATTTATATATTATAATATTTTGCAATATTAAATTAAGGAGTAATTACAATGAAAAAAATATTAATTATTAATGCCGGTTCAAGTTCTATTAAATGAACATTATTTAATAAAGAATTACATGTTGAAGCTAAAGGCATAGCTCAAAGAATTAAGATGGATGAAGGTATTTTGACTTTAGATTATAACAATCAAAAGCAAGATTTTCATATGCCGCTTCCTACTTTTTTAGAAACAGTTAAGCAATTGGTTAAACAATGGGAACAACATAATATTATTAATAATTTTGATGATATTGAAAAAGTAGCTTTCAGAGTTGTAAATGGAGGACCGAATTTACAAAGTACTTCTTTAGTTACTGATCAAACTTTATCATGATTAAAAGAATCAATTGATTTAGCTCCAGTTCACAACCCTGGTGCAATTGAAGCTATTGAAGCATTTAAAGTATTATTACCACACGCTAAAATGTCAATGCATTTTGATACATCATTTCACAAAACACTGCCTAAAACATCTTTTACATACCCAATTAATAAAGAATTAGGTGATAAATTACAAATAAGAAAATATGGTTTTCACGGATTAAATCATAATTATATTACTTTAAAATGTCAAGAAATTTTAAATAAAGAGTTTGTTAACATTGTAAGTTTACATATTGGTAATGGAGCTAGTCTATGTGCAATTCAAAATAATCAATCTATTGATACAAGTATGGGTTTCACTCCTTTAGCTGGTATTATGATGGGAACTAGATCTGGTGATTTTGATCCATCAATTATTCCTTACATTATAAAACATACTAATTTAAATGTTGATGAAGTTTTCAAAATTTTAAATGAAAAATCAGGTATGCTTGGGGTGTCACAAATATCTTCTGATCTTCGTGATGTTAGAGATGTTATTTCTTCAAATGACCAGGCTAAATTTGCAATGGATTTATATTGTCAAAGAATTGCAGATTATTTAATAACATATTTAAATAAAATTGAAGGTAATATTGATGCAATAGTTTTTACGGCTGGAGTTGGAGAAAATGATGACTTAGTTCGTCAACAAGTAATTAATAAAATTAATTTAATTAATTTAAAAATTGATAATGAAAAAAATAAGGATCGAAGCTTCAAGGATTATACGTTAATTTCTGATTCTTCAAGTATTATTCCTATTTATGTAATTAGAGCTGAAGAAGAGCTTTTTATAGCAAAAGAAGCTATTAATTTATAATAAAAAAATAAGTTCAAGTTACAACTTTAAGAACTCGAACTTATTTTTATTTTTTGAGTCTTATACTCAATATAAATTATTTATGTATTATAATTAATTAATTATATTATTTATAGAAAAGGGGTATTTTGAATGATTAAACTATATAAATATATGGATAAAAAATTTAGATTTTTATCAATTTTAACAATATTTTTAACAACTATTCAAGTTATTTCTTTTTTGTTTATTCCTATTTTTATTGGACAAATAACATCACTAATTGCACAAAAGTCATTTATAAATGCAAATCCTGATTTAAAAACTGTCGATTATATTAATGTAAAAATATTAAAAATGTTCACAGTTTCAGGAACATTATCGGAAGCCTTAAAATATTTTTCAATTTACTTTGCAATTGCACTTTTTATAGGAAGTATTGCTGTTATTTCCGGTTCATTATTAGGAAGTTATGTTTCTAATGCTGGAGCTAAGCAAATAAGACAAAGACTTTGAGAACATTTAAATAATTTATCAGAAAAAGATATTGAATATTTTACTCATTCAAAGATTTTAACTAGATTTACTATTGATATAAATAGAATTCAAACTGGAATTAATATGTTTCTAAGATTAAGCATTATTGGTCCCTTTAATTTAATTTTTGGGTTAGTATTTGCTCTTTTAACTGATTTAAAACTTTCGGTTACGCTGGGAATTTTAGTCCCAATTTTAGCAATTACAATGTTTGTGTCAGGTATTGTTATTACCCCATATTTTGCCAAAGAACAGAAAATGTATGAAGAATTAAACAATGAATCGCAAGAGAGTGTTTTAGGAATAAAAGTTATTAAATCATATAATTTAGAAAAATTACAAAATCAAAAATTTGAAAATAAGAACATTGAGGCTGCCAAAATATCTAAAAAATCTTGAAATTCATTTAATTTAACATTTGCTTTTGTAAATTTATTTTCAAATATTATAACGGCATTAATTTTACTTGTAACTGGATATATTTCTCGTAATAGTAATAGTGATTTTGAAGCACATAAAAATTTAATTTCAAATGCTGCAACATTTACTAATTACGTTACATTTATTACTATTGGGGTGGTAATGTCAGCATTTTTGACATTTAGTTTAGCAAAAGCTTATATTTCAGCTAGAGAAATAAATAAAATTTTTAAAAGAAAATCAGAAATTGATTATGTGAATTCAGATAAAAAAATTACTGAAGGAATCATTAAATTCGATCATGTTTCGTTTAAATATTATTTAGATTCAGAAAAAAATGTTTTAGAAGATATCAGTTTTGAAGCCAAACCAGGTGAAACAATAGGAATAATAGGTCCAACCGGATCTGGTAAAAGTACAATTGCAAAATTATTAAGTTTAGATTTCAAACCCACTTATGGAACAATTAAAATCGATAATTATAATATTAAAGAAATTGATACAAGATCGTTAAGAAAATCAGTTTCTCATGTTTATCAAAAACCGATTTTATTAAGCGGAAGTATTAAATCTAATTTATTAATGGCAAATCATAATGCAACTGAAGAAGAAATGATTGATAGCCTTAAGCAAGCATGCGCTTATGATTTTGTTTTTAAATTAGAAAATAAGCTTGAATCAACAGTATTGGCAAAAGGAAGTAATTTTTCAGGAGGTCAAAAACAAAGACTTTCCATTGCACAAGGTCTTATCAAAAAGCCTAAAATTCTTATTTTAGATGATTCAACCTCAGCTCTAGATGCAAACACTGAAGCACAAATAAAAAACAATCTAAAAACTAGTCCTATTTTATCTAAGTTAGTAACCATTATCATTGCGCAAAAAATTTCTTCTATTATGCATGCTGATAATATATTAGTTTTAGATAACGGTAAAATAGTTGATTCGGGAAATCATAATTATTTATTTAAAAATTGCAAATTATATAAAGAAATTGTAAATTCTCAAATGGGAGGTGATGATGTATAATCTTGACCCTTTTAAAAATAGTTATGATCCGAAATTGTGTAAAAAAGAGTTAAGAGCACTTGCAAAAAAACAATCAAAACTTAAATTTGATAGTTTTAAAAAACTTGTTAGTTATTTAAATTATAAAAAAGGAATTGTGTTTTGAATAATATCATCTGCTATTTTATCAGCAGCATGTTTATCAGCAGGAACGTTTTTTCTTGGTTATATAATGGATAACTTTTTAAATTATGATTTTTTATTTAATGTAAACTCGGTCACAAAAAAACCAAATTTTGATCAAGTTAAATTTATTGGTTATTTTGTTTTGCTTTTAGTTTTTTATATATTGCAGCAGATTTTATCCTACTTTTCAAATTATTTATCTGTGAAAGCTGGAATTTTAGCATCAACAATTATGCGACATGATGCATATAAATCAATAATGAAAATGCCTGTTTCATTTTTTGAATCAGTTAGTACCGGAGAATTAATGTCAATTTTAAGTAATGATGCCGATAATGTTTCAAGTGGTTTAGCTGGAAATTTTAACACGATAATTACAACGATCTCAGTTACAATATTTTCGTTTGGATTTATGTTTTATTATTCAACATATTTAACATTGATTACAATTGTTTTGTTACCATTATTTTTATCTTTAATTTTTGTTATTATGAAAAAAGCAATGCCACAATTTCAAAAACAACAAAAAAATATTGCGATTTTAAATGGATTTATTGAAGAAAATTTAGCAGCCCATCATTTAATAAGATCTCTTGATTTTGATGAACAAAATAATAAGCAATTCGATGAACAAAATAACAAACTATATAAATCATCTTTAAAAGCAGGAATTTATACAGGTTTAATGTGACCATATGGTAATGTTGTTATTAAATTTTTACAATTAATAGTTGTTATTATTGGTGCTTTATTTGCTAAGTCAAACATTGGAACGGGTTCAAATACTTATTTTACTCCTGGTATAATTACTTCGTTTGTTCTTTATATAAGAATAATGTCTAATAATGTAGTTAGAGTATTTGAAAATATTGCTCAAATTCAAATGGTTGCAGTTTCTTCGGTTAGATTATTTAATTTAATTGCATTAAAACCATTAATTAATGAAGACAATTTAAAAGAAATTAATGATAATGTAAAAGGTGAAGTTCTATTTGAAAATGTTGATTTTTCTTATACAAATAACGACGATAATTTGCAACTTAAAAATGCTAGTTTTAAGGCTAAAAAAGGTCAGGTTTTTGCTATAGTAGGGCAAACCGGAGCTGGTAAAACCACAATAATAAATTTATTAAGTAAATTTTATTTGCCAAAAAGAGGAAAAATAAAAATTGATAATTATTTATCCTCGGAAATTAATGAAAAATCGTGAAGAAATCAAATTTCAATTGTTTTACAGGATACTTTTTTATTTAAAGCATCAATTAAAGAAAATTTAAGATATGCTAATTTAAATGCTACTGATGATGAAATAATTGAAGCATCAAAAATTTCGCATGCCGATGAATTTATTAAAAAACTTGAAAAAGGTTATGATGAAATTATTGAAGAAGGTGGAAGCAATTTATCACAAGGCGAAAGACAACTTTTAGCTATCACGCGTGCTATTATTGCTAATAAAAATATCTTAATTTTAGATGAAGCTACCTCAAATATTGATACAAGAACTGAAAAAATTGTCCAAAGCGCAATGATTAAATTAATGAAAAATAAAACATCTTTTATTATTGCACATAGACTTTCAACAATTGTAAATGCTGACCAAATTTTAGTGATGAAAGACGGTGAAATTGTTGAATGTGGCACACATAAGGAACTTTTAAATAAAAAAGGTATTTATGAAAAAATGTATCACTCTTCATTTGTTGAAGATTAAAATTTAAGTAATATAAAAAACAAAGGCCTAATTTAAAAATAAATTACTAAGGTCCTTTGTTTTTTAATTATAAAGTTTTTATGATTATCCTAATTTTTTAGGATTTCCTTCAATTATATTAATGTCTTTTTTGTCTGAAAGATAAATTTCTTTCAACAATAATTTTCCATTAAAATGTTTATAATTTTTATGACTACCTCAAATTCAAAATTTTGTATTAGAATTTTCATTTGTAACACTAGTTTTTAAATTTAATCAATCATCAATTTGTTCTTCCTCATTATTTTCTTTTGTTAAGGTAATTTTTAAATTATATGGTTTATCCTTAATTTTATTATAGTATTCTTCAGATGTTTTTAATCATAAAGAAATTGCCCCATGTTCATTAATTCCACCGAATAAATATTCAATTAATTCAAGTTTTTCAGTTTTAATTCTTTCATTAATTTTTTCTAATTCTTTTGTTAAATTTTCAATTTCTTCTTTTGTTTTTTTATTTTTAGATTCATCAAAATTTTTATTTATATCTTTTTCAAATTTCGCTTTTAAACTTTTATATTTATCTTCGTTTAATTGTTCTTTTAAAGTATTTTTAACTTCATTTAATTTTTGATCATATTTATTTTTAGCTTCTTGTTCTGGAGTAATTTTATTCTTAATAATTTTGGTTTCATCAATCTTTGTTAAAGGTTGAGTTTTTTTATTAAGTTCTTCATTTGAATTATTTTCTTCTTTCTTTGGCGCATTTGGTGTTAATGGATTTTGAGATTTGTTTTTTCAATATTCTTCTACTTTTTTATCATACTCACCATATACATTTATTTGATCCTCATGTTCTTTTGAAATAGAATCTTCGATTAATTTATCAAGTTCTGTTTTATCATTTTTTTGTCCTGGAGCAGCAGGTGCAGAAGGAGCAGCAGGAGTTTGTTCTTTAGTTTCTTTTGATTTCTCAACTTCTTTTTTTTCTGGATTTTCTTCAGGTTTTTTATCTTCTTGTGTATTGCCACAAGCTAATAAAATTAATGGAGATGATACTACAGATGTAATCGAACCAACAGTTAATAAAAATTTATTTAATTTTTTCATTTATTTATTTTCCTTTCAAAAATTTTTAAT
The DNA here is from genome assembly GCF_000828855.1 of Metamycoplasma canadense. Lineage (NCBI taxonomy): Bacteria > Bacillati > Mycoplasmatota > Mycoplasmoidales > Metamycoplasmataceae > Metamycoplasma > Metamycoplasma canadense. The sequence continues at coordinate 303,251 of NZ_AP014631.1, forward strand.
AAATAAAAACTATATTTAATAGTTATAAAATTATCTTCTTTTTTTTTTTTTTGAATTTGGTTAAAAAAGACAAAAAAATAAAAAATATTTTGCTTATTCGTAAACAAACTTTATAACAATTAATTTTTATTAATTTAGATTATTTTTGAAAAATATAAAATTTATTAAGTTAACAAGAATTTCAAAAAAAAAAAAAACCGAAACATAAAAAATTAATATTTTGAGATGTTAACTTTTTGTGTTTTGGTTTTTTTAAAACCTATTTATTAATTATTTGTAAAATTTCTTGATAAGAAACTTCTTTAATTTCTCCGATTTTTAAATTTTTATCTAATTTTAAATTACCAATAGAAACTCTTTTTAAATAAGTAACTTCAAAATTAAAAAAATTCAACATTTCCTTTATTTGATGAAATTTTCCTTCATAAATTGTTAAAAAACCAGAGTTTGGAGTAATGAATTCAAATTTATATTTTTTTACTAAATAATTATTAGAAATCAAAATTGGTTTTGGATAATGGTTTTTTATTTTATCATCAAAGTTTTTGTTAATTTCAAAATAATATTTTTTTGCTATATCTTTTTTTGAATTCATTATTTGGTGCCCTAATTTTCCATCGTTGCTAATTATTAAAAGTCCTTCAGTGTCTTTATCTAATCTACCATAAGCAAAAAAGTTTTTAGGATTTAAATTAATTATGTCAAAAATAGTTTGATAATTATTATCAAAATTTGCAGTTATAAAACCAGAAGGCTTATTAAAAATAAAATACTGTTTTTCTTTATAATCAACTTTTTGAAAATCAATTTCAATTAAATCAGCATTATAATCAACTAAAATGGGTTTAGTAATAATTTGAGAATTAACTGAAACTCTACCTTCTTTTAAAACCTTTTTGCAATCATTGCGAGAAATATTTAAAAAATTTGCAATTATTTTTTCAATTCTTATTTTCACTATAACTTATCTTGCATTCTAATTAAAGCATTAATATAGATTTCTAACGATTCTTTTATTTCTTTAAAACTAAAAAATTCATTAGGCCCATGCATTAAGTGCATATATTTAGTTGAACCAAATGCAACACAATTTTTTACAATTCTCGCATATGTTCCACCACCGATTGCTAAAGGTTTTTCAATTACACCCATACCTTCATTATATGTTTGCATTAATAAATTGACTAATTCAGAATCAGGAGACATAAACATTGAATTTTTAGTACCAATAATTTCAAGTTTTGAATTTGGAAAATATTTATTTAAATATCTATTAATTGCATTTGTTACATCATTAATTTCTTTGGTAGCAGGAATTCTGAAGTCAAATGTTGCAACATAATTATCATTATATGTTTTTATTATTCCTAAATTTGCTGTTAGTGATCTTGAAAAATCACTAAAATTAGGAAAAATATTTTCCATCGAATATTTATTATCATTTAAATTGAAATAAACAAATTTTATTAAATCTTCATTTCTAAGTTCTTCATTTTCATTTCTTAATTTTAGAATACTTTTTATAATCGCATTTTCGCCTTTTTCTGGTGTTGATCCATGACCGCTGATTCCAATAATTTCAAAATTATTGTTTTTATATTTACAGTTAACTTTATCAGGGATTTGATTTACAACTTCTCCACCATTTATTTCTAAAAAATTAATTTTTGGAAAAGTAATATTAGCTTGATATATTAATTTTTCAGCAAAAATTAAAGGTCATTCTCCATCAGGAGTATAAGAAACATATGGGTGTCCAAAATCATTTAAATAATATTTCATTGATTTCATTGTTGTTTCTTCAGAAATGCCAAAAACTAACCGAATTGTTCAATTTTTGTCAATTAAATTATTATCTAAAATATATTTCATTGCATATAAATTGATTATTGCTGGACCTTTATCATCAAGACTACCTCTTGCAATAATTTTTTCATTTGTTATTACTGGTTCAAAAGCTGATGTTTTTCATTGTTTTTCATCTCCAGCAGGAACAACATCTAAATGAGCTAAGATCCCAAGAATTTTTTCGCCATTACCAATTTCAACAAAACCATATCTATTTTTATTATCTTTATAAATTTTAAAACCAAATTCTTTAGCTAATTTTAAAGTATATTCTAATGCGTCATCAACACTTTTTCCAAATGGGTATTCACTATCTTCTTCAATGCTAATTGAAGGTATTGCACATAAATTTGCTATGTGTTGAATCATTTGATCGAATTCATTTTTACTTTGTCTATATTTAATAAATTTTTTCATTTAAGAAACCTACTTATTGTTTTTAATGATTTTTACTGCGATACCTTTATTTTTAAATACAAAATTGTTATCATTTTCAAAATAAACCTTAATTAGTTCAGGATAATCGGTAAATGGATTTCTATTTTGTTGATGCTTATAAATTCCATTGTTTCTATCTATATCAAACTGAGAAATTCCATCTAATTTATGTCAATTTAAATAAGTTTTTAAAAAGTTCGTTCTAATATTATATTTACCATTTTTTAAAACAAATACTCTTTGCCCTGGATGATTTTTAGCTATAGCTCTATCTCTGTATGTTAATACGAAATATAAAATTGCTCTCCCAACATCGCCTTTAAATTCATCAATCACCTCAAATACTTTTTCATTATCTTCAATTCCAATTCCTATTTTTGTTCCGTTAGAAGAAACAATCCTTCCATTTTTAGTTTGACCAAATGGAATATTACCATGAATACTGTTTATTTGTTTATCAGATGGTCAAACATGGTGAGCATCATTTCTCATTTCCTTACCAGCTTTTTTTCCAAATCAAGACTGAGCAATTATATGTTCTCGATTCATTCCTTTTCCTTCTTCATTTCCTATATCTCTAAACTTTCCATGATAAAAATTATATTTATCTTTACCATTTGGTATTTCTGTATATAAATCTAAAACAGAGCCATCATTTTCATAATATTTATCAACAAATGCATCTTTATATGTTTCAAATAAATTACTATATCCTGGTGTTTTTGTCCTATTTTGAAGCTGTAGTTCAAAAAGTTTATTTCTTAATGTTTCGCCACTTAATCCTTCTAATGAAGAATAAAAATTATTTGATGAATCATATTCGATTATATAGTCATTATTTATAGTTTGATTGACATGAGGGGGGGGGTGTTTTATCAAGTAAAGTTTTTTTGTTTATTTCTTTATTAATATTAATTATTAAATTATCTATTTTAGAATTTAAATTAGATCAACTTTCTTTATTTTCATTATTCGACATATCTTCAAATTGTTTTATATAAAATGATTTATTTGATATGCTAGATTTACTAATTAAGTCAATAAATGATGCTTTTTTATTAAGATAATTATTTTTTTCTTCATTATTTGTTGAACAAGATGCTGATATTAAAAAAGTAGGTATCATTATAGGTGATATACCAATAATTAATTGTTTTTTTAGGTTTTTTTTCATTAATTTAAAATCTCCAATTTTTTTATTTGATTAACTTATTATTATAATGAATAAATTAAGATTTAATATTTTAAAGTATTAAAAAAATATAAAGATTTCTTGGTCTTTATATTTTTAATATTTGATTATTGAATAATTATAATTGAGCTTCAGATTCTGCTTTTCTTTGTGCTCTTCTTAAATCACGAGCTCTTTCTTTAGCTAGTTTGTGTGCTCTTTTTTCAGCTTTTACTTTATTTGCCAATCTAACATCTTTTCTCATAATAGCTTCCTTTCAAGTTTATATTTTAAATTTAATTTAGCTTTAAAAAAGTATTTTATAATTATAACTATTTTTTCTTAATTTGTTTTACTTTTTGTTCAATTAGATCTAAATCAATATTATTCATTGCATTTATTTTTTCTTCGATGCTTAAATTTTTCTTATTTTTATTTTCAAAATTATTTACAACTTTAAAGTCTTCGCTAATTTCAAATAAATTAATTGCTTCATTTTTGTTTTCTTCTTTTTGTTCAAATAAATTTACTTCATTATCATTATTATAATATGATCTTTTGAATAATGTTGTTTCAGTCGTTAATTCTATATTATCCTTATTTTCTTTTTTCTTTAAATAAAGATCTTTTAATTTATTTTTTTGTTCAGCATCAACATCAAACAATTCATTTATTTTAATGTGCTGAATTAAAAATCCACAATTATTAAATTCTCAATCTAAATTTATTAATTTATCATTTTTTGTCTTATCTTTAGTCATTTTTTCAAATTTAAAGATACTTGATTCATTATTTTTATTAGTATAAAGTAATTCAAGTTCTTTTGTATTAACTTCTAAACATTTTGGAATACAATTTACATTTTTTAAAAAGTTATAAAGTTTTGATCCGCGATTTGTTCTATTAGTATATTCAATTTCAGACATGTTTCATTGTTTAAACATTCCGCCTTCTGTTAGCATTGTTACTTTATTGATTTTTGAACAAGTTGTAAATGCTGAAATAAATGTTTTTTCATTTGTTTGTAGTTTTGGTAAAAGTTTAATTCCTTGAGCTCTTAAAGCTAAATCGGTTGAAAAAATATTTTCATTAATTAAAAAATATGAGCCATTGTTTAAAATAATAAATATATCTTTTTCATCGTTGCTAATTTTTGCATCTATTAACTCATCATCTTGATTTTTAAAACTAATACATGTTTTTGATTTATTTAATGTTTTTGAATCAAAATTTATTATTTTAACTTTTTTTCCATAACCATATTTAGTTATTAGAATTAAATTAATATATGAATTATAAGAAGTAATTTCCATAACACGGATGATTTTTTCATTTGCTTCAATATTAACAAAAGAAGAAATATGCTGACCTAATTCTTTTCATGAATTATCTTTTAAAATATGTGCTTCTAAAACAAAAAAATTACCTTTATTAGTAAAAAACAAAAGCTTCGATAAAGAATTTATTTTGTCATAATACTTAATAGTGTCGTTTTCTTTTAATTTATACGTATTTAAATCATTTGAATTATATATTTTATTGCTTATTTTTTTAATATAGCCTTGTTCTGAAATAAAGAAATAGAAATCTTCGTTTTTAGCTAATAATTTTAAATCAACTCCCTTATTAACAATCTCATTTCTTATTTCAGTTTTTCTAGCAGTTCCATATTCTTTTTTAATTTCATTTAATTGATTTATTAAAAAATTATCAAATTCATATTTATCGTTTAATAAAGCATCACATCTTTTAATTAAAATTTCAAGATTATTTTTTTCTTTTTGAAACTCCATTTGATCCATTTTTGATAATTTATATAATCTTAATTCAGCAATAGCGGTTGCTTGAATTTCGGTAAAGTTAAATGTTTCTTTTAAAGCTAATATAACACCTTTTCTAGAATTATCACTTTCTTTAATTAATTTAATTACATCATCAGAAATTTCAGCTACTTTTATAAAACCTTTAACAATTTCAAGTCTTAAAGTATATTTTTGTCAATCATATTTAATAGAATGAGTATTAATTTCTGTTAAATGTTCTAAAAAGGCAAATAATGCTAAATCAAGGGTTAATAATGTTGGAGCATTTTTATAAATTGCAAGCATATTATAATCATAGTTTATTCTCATATTAGTTTTATTCATCAAATAATTTAATATTGCTTCAGCATTGCTGCCTTCATTTAATTCGATATAAATTGATAATCCATTTCTATCAGATTGATCCCTTATTTCTTTAATTCCACTAATAGTTTTTGAAGAAATAATTGAGTCAATTTCGAAAACCATTTTTGATTTTATAACCCCAAAAGGAATTTCGGTTATTTCAATACCGATAATATTATCTTTTTTATCTTTAACAAATTGATATTTCGATGATAAAGTAACTTTACCCTTACCAGTTTTAAAAGAATCAACAATTCCTTGATTGCCAAATATAATGCCTCCTGTTGGAAAATCTGGTCCTTTTACATATTGCATTAGTTCTTCAACAGTAATATTAGGTTTTTTTATCATAGCAATTGTTGCTTCAAGTAATTCAGAAAGATTATGAGGAGGAATTTGTGTCGCGAAACCCGAAGAAATTCCGATTGCTCCATTTACTAGTAAATTAGGAAACAGTGTTGGTAAAATAAGAGGTTCATATTCAGAATCGTCAAAGTTTGGAACCATAGGGACAACTTTTTTTTCTAAATCTTTTAGCATTAATTCAGTGATTTTTTGAAGTCTTGATTCTGTATAACGCATTGCTGCTGCTGGATCGTTGTCAATTGATCCTTTATTTCCATGCATTTCAACTAGTGGATAATTGCTTTTTCATTCTTGTGCCATTCTCACCATAGCTTCATATACAGAACTATCCCCGTGCGGGTGGTATTTACCTAAAACATCTCCAACAATACGAGCTGATTTTTTAAATGGATCATTATTTCTTAGTTTTAAATTTCACATTGAAAATAAAATTCTTCTCTGTACAGGCTTAAGACCATCTCTTGCATCTGGTATGGCTCTTTGTTGAATAACATATTTTGAAAAACGAGAAAAACTATCACTCATTATTTCAACCATATTTTTTTTAATAATATTTTCAACGATTTCTTCAAAATTATTTTTATTTTTTTTATCCATAAATTACCAACTTATTTTTTATTAATATCAAATTCATCAATACTTGAAAAATCAATATTGTTATTAATTCAATTCTTTCTAGATTCTGAATCATCACTCATAAAAGTTGTTACAGTTCTTTCGGTTAAACTATCATGATCAATATTTACTTTTATAATTGATCTTGTGTTTGGATTCATTGTTGTTTCTCAAAGTTGGTCGGCGTTCATTTCACCTAAACCTTTATATCTTTGGATTTCGTAATTAGCATATTGCGAGGTTATTTCTCTTAATTGTTCTTCGTTCCATGCATAAAAATGTTTATTATTTGCATTTTTAATTGTGATTTTATAAAGTGGTGGCATGGCAATATAAACCATTCCAGCTTCAATCAATTTTTTCATATATCTTCAAAAAAATGTTAGAAGAAGCATTTGAATATGTGCTCCATCAACATCAGCATCAGTCATAATAATTATTTTTCCATATTGAGAGTTTTTAATTTCAAAATCCTCCCCAATGCCAGCGCCTATTGTATTAATTATTGTTGCAAGTTCTTCGTTTGCTAAAATATCTACTAATTTTGATTTATTAGTATTCATAACAACGCCTCTAAGTGGCAGGATTGCTTGAGTTACTCTATCACGACCCATTTTAGCTGACCCACCAGCAGAATCTCCCTCAACTAAAAATAATTCTTTAATTGCTGAATTTTTTGATTGAGCAGGAGTTAATTTTCCAGATAATATTTTTTTAGAATCTAATTTATTTTTTACCTTTCTTGCTTCATTACGTGCATTTCTTGCGGCAATTCGTCCTTCGTAAGTTCTTTTAATTTTTTCAATAATTTTATTAGCTTCATTCTTGTTTTCGTTTAGGAAAAAATTAAATTTTTCTGTAAAGAAATCTTCAACTGATTCACGAGCTTCAGGAGTACCTAATTTATCTTTTGTTTGACCAACAAATTCTAAAATACTTTCCGGAACCTTCAATGAAACAACAGCGATAATTCCTTCTCGAACATCATAGCCTTCAAAATTAATTTTAGTTTTTGAATTGCTATTTTTTGCATATCATTCATTAATAGTTTTTGTTAAGGCAGTTTTAAAAGCTGTTTCATGTGTTCCACCATCGCGCGTTTTAACATTATTAACAAAGGAGTAAATTGTTTCATCATAGTTTTCTGTGTATGCTAATGAAATTTGAATTTCAATACCATTTTTTCCAACACCAGATGCAAAAAAAGCATCAGAAATAAAATTTCTTCCTTCACCAACAAAATAGATATATTCTTTTATCCCTTGATTTGTTTGAAAAATAATATTTTCATCTGTATTTTCATTTATGTAATTAATTTTTAAATTTGAAATTAAAAAACTTGCTTCTCTTAATTTTTCTTTAACAATTTCAGAAGAAAATTTAGCCTTTTTAAAAATATTGTAATTAGGTCAAAATTGAACTTTTGTTCCTTGTTTATTAGTTGATCCAACTATATTTGTTCTTTGAATTATTTTGTCTTGTTCGAAGGATGTAAAATATTCTTTTTTATCACGATAAACTGTTGCTTCAAGTTTTGCACTTAAGGCGTTAACCACAGAAGATCCAACACCGTGTAATCCGCCACTTGTTTTATAAGCTCCCTCACCAAATTTGCCACCAGCGTGTAATTCAGTAAAAACTAATTCAACCCCAGTTTTTCCTGATTCATGTTTTCCTATCGGAATTCCTCTACCGTTATCTTCAACTATCACCGATCCATCTTTTTTTAAAATAACTTTAATGTTACTAGCAAACCCAGCTAAAACTTCATCAATTGAATTATCAACTATTTCTCAAATTAAATGATGCAATCCATTTGAATCTGTTGAACCAATATACATTCCCGGTCTTTTTATAACCGCTTCTAAGCCTTTTAAAACTTTTAAATCTTTTGCCTCATAATTAGTTGTTGTCATATTGTCTAATTATATTATTTATAAATTAATATTTAAAAAATAAAGCATGTTTTATTTTTCATGCTTTATTGTTTATCATTTATTAATTAAATAAGATATGTTTAGAATTTTATTATTTCCATTTGTTCAATTGCTTCATCTTCAAGTTTGTTCAATTCACTTAATTCTTTTTCTAATTTAATTGCTTCTTCTCTAGTTGGTTTAGTAATTGGAAATTTTGGTGCGAATAATTCACATGTTTCGCATGCCTTTTGAATAGAAATTTCCATAGTTTTTATTTTTTCAGCGATTTTTATAGTTTCATTTTTGTCAAAGCTTAATAATGGTCTAAAAATTGGAAGATTGCAAACTTCAGATATTGTATAAATAGATTCAAGTGTTTGTGAGGCTACTTGGGCTAAATTTTCGCCATTTGATATTGCTTTTATGTTGTATCTTATTGCAATTTTTTCAGCGATTCGATAGAAGCTTCTTCTCATTAGCGTAATTTTATATTTTTGGTTTGATACAAGACCAATATAGTTCATTAATTTTGTGTAATTTATTTGAAATAACGTTGCAGTTCCTTGATATTTAGATAAAAGTTTAATTATTTCATTAATTTTATCTGTTGTTTTTTTATCTGTATGAGGTGGGGTTATGAAATTTAAAAAGGATACTTTTAATCCTCTTTTTTGTAATAAATTTGCCGCAACAGGAGAATCGATTCCGCCACTTATTAAATGAAGGATTCTACCTGAAGAACAAACTGGCATACCACCTAATCCTTCAATATATTCACTAAAAATATAACTATATTTATCTCTTATTTCAATATAAATAAATAAATCTGCATTTGTTAAATTAACCTTTTTATCTTTAAAATTAGTTAATATAAAATTTCCAAAATGCATGTTTATTTCGTGAGAAGTTAAATAAAAATTTTTATTATGTCTTCTTGCTTTAATTGCAAAAGACTCAAATGAATTTTCTAAACAAATTTTATTTACTATTTTTTCAATTTCTTCTATTTTTGTTTCAGTTTTATAAACTATTGAATAAGACGAAATTCCAAAAATATATTTAAGAGAATCTAAATTTGATTTAGTAAATTTACAAAATGCTCGATCATATTCTATTTTTAATTCGTTTTTAGGAATATAGAGTTCTAAATTTCTTTTTAATTGTGTAATAAAGTCTTTTTTATTTTCACCTTTTAAGGTTAATTCACCATATCTTATTAAAATTTCTTTTTCATCAAATTGCATATTTTCTATTTTCTTTCTTTTTATTTTTCTTTGATTAAGTTCATAATTTTTTTTATGCACTCGTCAAAATTATTGCTGGCATATAGAGTAAAAATTTCATCATATTTTTTCTCAAGAAGAGACATATTAAAATCATCATTTAATATTGAATAAAAATTTTCAATAATATGTTTTGATATTTTAATTTTTAAATTGTATCTTACTATTTTTAATTTAATTAATAAAATTAATTTATTAATAAGATTTAAATCAGGATTCTTGTTTTTTATTTGAATTTGATAAATATTTTGTAATTCAATAATTTGATTATTTAATGGATAATCAAAATTATGTAATTCAAATATTTTTAGATACTCATCGTTGATTTTGTCTATATCGAAAAAAAACCTTTTTTGTTTTGATTTTTTTTCGATTAAATTTATTGTTTTAATAATTATTTTTGTATTTTTTTTAAAAATATTTAGATTTTTTTTACATTCTAAAAAAGACAATGATCCCATGTTTTGATTATCAAAAAAATAAGAAATATTAGTTACTACTCTTTGAAATAGACGATCGTTTTTTTTAGAAATAAAACATTTCTTATTTTGTTTAATTCAATTTATAGCATTTTTAATCCAAAGAAAATTTTTTTTATAAATTATTGTTAATTCAATTTTCTTTTTAATTAATTCATAATCCTTATTAACTAATTTGCTTAAATTTTTAATTTGGCTTTTTAATTTTTTTTTCCTTCAAAAAAAATCATTTTCAGTTATTATGTTTTTTGTTTTTTTAATTGCTTCTTTTATATTTTTAAAATATTGATCATTTATTTTTAAATTAAATATTTCTTTAAATTCATCTGATTTTTCTTGATAAATATTTTTTAAAAAATCTGCCGGTATTTCAATGTTATTTTTAATAGATTTTAAAAATCCTAAAATTTCAATAATGTAATTTTTGAAATAATCTAATTTTGTAATTAATTGTTTTTTATTTTGATTATAGTCAAAATTATTTTTCCTTAAAATTTCATAAGTCTTAAAAATTTCTAATTGATTTCAAATTTCTTCTTCTACAAAAATAATTTTTTTTTGTAAATCATCACTATCGATGAGGTAATTATTTTTATTTAATTTATTTTTAATTTCACTAATTTTATTTAAAATTAAATTTATAAAATTAACTAAATTAGTTATTTTTTTACTTAAAATTTCATAATAATTATTTTTAAAAATAATAAAAAACTCTTTTATTTGTCTATTTATTTTTTTACATAGATAATTGCTTTTATCTAATTTTTTATTATTTTTAAAATCATTGAAATTTATTAATAAATCATTGAATTTTTGTTCAAAATTAACAATTTTTTTTGCCGTTTCGTTTTCTAAAATTTTATATTCATTTAAATGTTTTGAAATTTCATAAAATTGAGTATTGATTGTTTTTAACTCATTTATTTTATTTTCAATAAAATTAATTTTTTTTTCGAAAAATTTAATTTTATTTTTAAAAATTCAAGTAATAAACATAATATAAAATTATATTTTATTTGCTAAATGTATATTACATAAAAATTATATTTTTTAAATATAAAGATAAAAAAATATATAATTACACTTATGAAAAAACAAAAAAAGGTTTCATTAGCTTGTCAAACATGTTTGCATAAAAATTATTCCGTTAACAAAAGTAATGAAAAAAGATTAGAAATTAATAAGTTTTGTAAATATTGCAATTCTCAGACATTACACAAAGAGGAAAAATAGATTATGGATAAAAGAAATAATTTAACTGTTGAAGAAAAAAAAGAAGAAAAAAATAGATTAAAAAAACAAAAAGAAATTGATAAAAAAAGAAAGAAAGAAGAACAAAAAGAAACAAAACTTTATACTTTTAGAAATTTAGCTAAAGAAGTTAAGAGAATAGCTTGGCCAAAAAGTGCAAAAACATGAAAATGATTCGGCATTACAATTGGTTTTTTAGTTTTAATGGCTTTATTTTGTTTTTTAATTACACTTGGTTTTACAAGTTTATGAAATATTGTAGGTATTAAATCATAGGGGGATAAAATGAATACAGATTATAAATGATATATGATTTCAACAGTATCCGGAAAAGAAGACAATGTTATAGAAGCGTTAAAAAATAAGATTTCTTCACAAGGAATGACAGACTTTTTTAAAGATATTAGAATTTTTAAAATGCCACATTTATCTTCAAAAGAATTAGAAAAGAAAACAAAAGGTGAAGAATACACCGTGAGATATGTAAATATTTATAAAGGGTATATTTTTTTAAAAATGATTATGACTGATGAATCATGATATTTAGTTCGTAATACTCAATATGTTACAGGTTTAATTGGTTCTTCTGGAAAAGGGGCAAAACCCACTCCAATTAGTGAAAGAACATTTGTAAAAATGGTTGAGAAAGAAAAAAAATTAATTGAAAAATTTGAATCTGGCGATATTGAAACAGCATTCAAAGAGGGTACGATTGTAAGAGTCAAAACAGGAATTTATAAAGATGAAGTTGGTGAAATAATTAAAAATAATGACATTGACCAAAAAGCATTTGTTAACATTGAACAATTTGGCAGAAAAGTTCCTACAGAATTTTCATACAATGATTTAGAAATATGCGCTTAAGCATATTTTTTTATAAAGAAATAACAAATTAAAATATTATATAATTTAGATATTCAAAATTATATGATTTATATGAGGTATAGACAATGAAAAAAAATATAAAATTATTATTAAGTATAAGCTCGATTTCATCATTATTTTTGCCATTAGTGGCAATATCGTGTTCTAATCAAAAAACAAAATTGGAAGCTAAAATAAAAGAATCAGAGATTCAACTCTCAAATATTGAATTTGCTAATGATTTTCAAGAAGAATTTAAAAACGAAATTATTAATGCTAAAAAAATTTTAAGTAAAGAACAAGTAACCAATGAAGAATTAAAAAATGCAGAAATTAATCTAGTTAATAATCTTAAAAAAATACTTGATAAAAATAAACAAGTTATTGAAGAATACTTTAACAACCAAGAGTTAATTTCAAGAAAAATAAATGAATTAAAAGAATATGCTCATGAAAAACTTTCAAATAACAGAGAACTAAAAGCAAAATTAGTAAAACAATATGAAGAAATCCAAGAGGAATTTAATAATTTAAAGAGTGTGAATTGAACTCTTGAAAAAACAGAAGAGTTTAAGAAAAAAATTGATAAAGTTTTAAATGATATTAAAAAAGAAACTATGAATAAAAATTAGTAAACTTAAATAATTAATTTAATAATTACAAATCAAAATAAAAATTGTTGAACTATATAAAGCCACTATTTTTATTTATTTTATTACTAAGAAACTTATGAAAAAAATTTTTTATTTTAAAGAAAATGAACCATTAAATTTGTTAGTTGATTATTTGTTATCATTTAAAAATTTAGAAGCAATTTTATTAGACGGTGAATTAGGAGCTGGTAAAACGACTTTAACTTCTCAAATAGCTAAGAAATTAAATGAAAAAAAGATAGTTATTTCACCAACTTTTAATACAATGATTTCGTATGAAAAATTCATTCATATTGATGCATATAAATTAAGAGGAGATCTATTTGCTTATGAAGAATATTTTGAAAATAAGATTGTTATAATTGAGTGATCAAAAAATATTAAACATAATTTTAAATATTTTTTCAATATTAACGTTAGTTTGCAACAAATAAATAATGAAGTTTATCATGTTTTTGAAATTACAAATCAAACTGTTTCAAAAGGGATTTTTATTGAAAGTTCATTGGAAGATTTTTTTGTTGCATTAGTTGAAAATAACAAGATAATAGATTATATTTTGATTGAAAAATTAGTTAAAAAAACTGATTCGTTTTTTGATGTTATTAATCTAATATTAGAAAGAAATAATATAAACTTTGAATATTTAGATGAAATTTACACTACTCTTGGACCCGGGAGTTTTACTGGATCTCGTTTAGGTTTTGTTTTTGCATCAACAAATAAATTTTTGCAAAATAGTATTTTAAATAATGATATTAAAATTAAATTATTGCCAACGTATGAATTATTTTTTAAACAATTTAATTCAAATTTAGTTTATATTAAGGCCAATAAATACAAAGCATATAAAATTGAAAAAAATAACGATAAATTAATTATTAATTTAGTTGATGAAGTCGAAAAAATCAATCATTTTGATTATCAAAAAATGATTTTAAATTCAAAAGAATATTTAATTTTGTTTAAAGAAAAAAACAATTTATTAGATGAAGAATTAATTTATGGTTCTGAACCTCAAATTGGAGGTAATTAATGAAAATTTTTGCTATTGAAAGTTCACACGACGATACTTCGTTTGCAGTGTTAGAAGATAATAAACCAGTTTGAATGAAAACTATTACACAAACAGAAATACACAAATTGTACGGTGGTACTATTCCTGAAATTGCTTCAAGATCACATGTTAAAAACATCAACCTATTAATTGATGAATTTAAAAATTTACCAATATCTAAAGATATTGATTATATTGCTTTTACAAAAGAACCAGGTTTAATAGGTTCGCTTCAAATAGGTTATATAGTTGCTAATACAATGAGCTTAATTTATAAAAAACCAGTTTTGGGGTTAAATCATTTAGAAGGTCATTTTTATTCAGCATTTATAGAAAAAGAACTTGAATTTCCCGCAATGTGTTTACTTGTTTCTGGTGGCCATTCGCAAATTCTTTTATATAAAAATAAATTTGATTTTGAAATTATAGGCGAAACTCAAGATGACGCAGTTGGTGAAGTGTATGATAAGATTGCTAGAAAATTGAATCTAGGGTTTCCAGGTGGGCCGGTTATTGATAAAATTTGGGAAGAAAACAAAAATTTATATACTTCTCATTTTACAATACCACACACCGAAAAAGAATTAAATTTTTCATTTAGTGGTATTAAAACCGCAGTAATTAATCATTATAATAATCTAATTAATAAAAAAGAAGAAATTAATATAAATAAAATAGTAACTGAATTTCAAAATACTATTGTTTTATATTTAAAGAAAAATTTTGAAAAAGCAATAAAAATATATAATCCTAAATGTATAAGTTTAGCGGGCGGAGTAAGTGCTAATAAAGCAATTAGAAATATGATTTTATCTCTTCATAATAATGTATACTTGCCTAAAATGGAATATACTACTGATAATGCAATGATGATAGCTAGATTAGCTTATGAAAAGGTAAGAAAATAATATGTGAAAATTTATAAAGAGTTCAACATCGCAAGAAAATTGATTCGATTCATTTGAAAATGAAATTATTTTTTGAGGAAGATCAAATGTTGGTAAATCTTCCTTAATAAATGCATTATCTAAAACAAAATTAGCAAAAACATCATCCACGCCTGGTCGTACTAGATTAATAAATTATTTCGAAACTGATAATAAAAGAATTATTGTTGATTTGCCAGGTTATGGATATGCAGCAATGTCCAAAAAAAATCAACAAAAAATCAATGGAATTATTGATCATTATTTTCGTTTTTGCAAAACTAATAAAACAGTTTGTTTTTTGATTGATGCTAAGGTAGGTTTTAGCGCAATTGATTTAGAAATGATTGAGTATATTGATTCATTAAATATAAATTTTGATATCATTATAACAAAAATTGATAAAGCTAATCAATCACAAAAACATCGAGTGAAAATGCAAGCCTTAACTTTTAAAAAAGAAATTAACATTTTTTTAGTTTCTTCAGAGAAAAAAATAGGATTAGATGACGTAATTGAATATTATAAATTTTAGGTTTAAAGACCTAAAATTATTTTTTATTTTAATTATTTTTTTTACACTGATGGATTAATATTAGAATATTAATCTTAATATTGCAATATCATTAAGATTTTAAAGCAATTTTTGTATAATTTAATTTATGAAAAATAAAGAAAATAAGAAAAGATTATTAATTTTAATTATTGAAATATTATTTTTATTTATTATCCCTACAATTGTTTTTTTTGTAGGAGTTTTTGAGATACCTGAAAAATTAAAGTTAATTCCTTCAATATTGTATTCATTTCTTGTTGTAGGCTTAGTTATTTATGTTTTCTTTATTGTTAGAAAATATTTAAAAGAATCACAAATGGCTAATCAAACTTTAAATCAGTATATTCAAAATGAGATTAGCGATCAAGGAATTGGAACAATAATATTTTTAAATAATGGCCGTATAATATGAGCAACTAATTTTATTTTAAATAAATTTGGAAAATCGATAATTGGTAAGTATATTAAAGATGTTTTTGAAATTGAGGAGTGAACAAAAAATAATAATGACTTTTTTTATAAAAAAAATGGTTATGAATATGAGGTTCATGTAAGTTTTGAAAAAAATGTTATTGTTGTTAAAGATGTTACAATTCAATCTAATTTATTAAATGATTATAAGAAGCAAAGAATTGTTTTTGGAGAATTGCATATTGACAATATGAATTTATACCAAGTTTCTTTATCTCAAGAAGATTTGTACAATATTTATTCAAACTTTGGAGCTTTGCTAGATGAAATATCTAAAAAATATAATATTATTTATCGTCAATACGAAAACGGAAGATTTTTTATTATAACTAATCAAGAAACATTAGAATTATTTGAGAAAAATAATTTTGAGGCTTTTGAACAGTTAAAAAATAAAAGTATTCATAAAGGTATTGCATTAACACTTTCTGGCGGATTTTCATATGGAATTTTCAAACTTGAAACATTAGATAAATTAGCAAAAGAAGCTTTACTGCAATCAAAAACAAGAGGTGGAGACCAAATTACAGTTTTAACTAAAAATGAAAAACCAAGGTATTACGGATCTTCATCTGAAATTAATATTGATATGTCAAGAACAAATGTTAGTTTTATTGCAAAGATTTTAATAAATAAGCTAAAATCAAAAAACATTGATAAGGTAATTATTTATGGTCATAAAAACGCAGATCTTGATGCATTGGGGTCATCATTAGGAATATATAAGCTAGCTAAATCTTATGACAAAGAGGTTTATATTCAAAATAAAACATTTGATGCAACAACTCAGAGAGTTTATGAACGCTTGACGCCATTAGAAAAACAAATATTTATTTCTCCAAAAGAAGCTACAAATATTAATGACAAAAAAACATTAGTTGTTATTTGTGATACTTCTGATGAAACAAGAATAGAAAATATAACAGCATTTAAGAATATTGAAAAAGATAATATAATAATTATTGATCATCATAGAATTGGTTTAAATCCAAGCTTTGCTTTTAGGGAAAATTTATATATTGATTCCTCTGCGTCATCTGCTTCAGAAATCGTTACTGAAATAATAGCAATAACAAATAATGCAGACAAAATTGATTCTAATACAGCTCAAAATTTATTAAATGGAATTTATTTGGATACAAATAATTTTCAAAAACAAACTTCATCTAAAACATTTTCAGCCGCAGCATTACTTGAAATGTGAGGAGCTAAAATATCAATTTCGGTTGATACGTTAAAATTAGATGAAGAGATTTTAGAACAAGTTTATTCACTTCTAGAAAATTTAAAAGAAGTAAAACCAGGATATTTTTTAGCTTATAAAAATATTCCTGTATCTCCTGATATTATATCTATTGCAGCAGATGAAATTCTTAGAGTTAACGGTAGAAAAGCAGCATTTGTTATTGGTAAGCTAGCTGGAACA
Organism: Metamycoplasma canadense; assembly: GCF_000828855.1. NCBI lineage: Bacteria > Bacillati > Mycoplasmatota > Mycoplasmoidales > Metamycoplasmataceae > Metamycoplasma > Metamycoplasma canadense. The sequence goes on from NZ_AP014631.1 coordinate 320,742, forward strand.
AAAAAATGTAAAATGTCTGCAAGAGGTATAAATACAAATGTTCAATTAATTGCTGAAGCAGTTAATGGTGGCGGCCATTTTGGTTCTGCCGCAGCAGAAAGTGAAGAAAACATTGAACTTTTTGTAGATAATTTAATACAAGCAATAGTGAGTGTGAAAAATGAAAATAATAATAATTAAACAATATGATAAATATAAAGTTAACGAGATCGTTGATATAAATGATGGTTTTGCTAAAAACTTTTTAATTAAAAATGGTTATGCTCAACCTGTAAATAAACAAACTTTAGCTAATTTAGAAAGAGTAAAAAGTAACATAGCTGAAAATTATGCTAAAGAAATACAAAAAGCAGAAGAAATAAAGCAACAAATTGAAAAATTAACCTTAAATTTTTATTTAAAATCAAATGGAAATGTTGTTCATGGTTCGATAACTAATAAAGCCATTGAAAAAGAATTAGCTAAAAATAATATTAAAATTAAGCCACATTCTTTAAGTAAAGATTCTTACAACACATTTGGCAAGCATTATATTAATATAAAGCTTCATAAAGAAGTAACGGCTATTTTATTAATTCAAATTTTTGAAGAAAAATAGAATATCGTCTTTTTTTGTAAAAATGAAAGGATAATTTCTGTGAATATAAAAAAAGATTTAACATCAAGAGAAATTGCGATTGCTAATAATGAAGTGTCATTATTAGGACTTTTGTTAGTTGAGCCAGATTCTTATTTAAAAATCGCTGTTTTAATACGACCAGAGATGTTTTATTTTAAATCTAATCAAATTTTATACAGTGCAATTTCAGAGGTTCATAATAGTTCTAAAAATTTTGATTATTCAAATCTTCTTTTTTATTTAGAAGAAAATAAACAATTTGATCAAGTTAGTTCTTTTATGATGTCTGCTCCAGAGTATTTAGCTTACTTAACTGAAAATGCTGGTTTTATTAGCGATATAGAAATTTATACTAAAAATTTAATTGATCAATATAAGACTACAAGCTTAAATAATCTTTTAAAAGATATTCAACAAATAATTGAAAAAAAACCTTTTAATATATCTGATTTACTTTCAAAAATTCAGTTGGATTTAATTAATATTGATATTTCAGAAATAAATTCCTCATATGAAAAAATTAGTGATACTGCTAATAATATTCTTCAACAAATTTTAAGAAAAGAAAATAATGAAATTGGTGTAGGGTTACAATTAGGTTTTCCGGAATTAGATGAAGTTTTACTAGGACTAAATCCTGGTGATTTAACCATTTTAGCAGCTAGACCGGCAATGGGAAAAACAGCCTTTGCTTTAAATATTGCTAATAATGTTGCAAAAAAAGGCAAAACAGTCTTATTTTTTAGTCTTGAAATGTCAAATCCTCAATTGGTACAAAGAATGATTGCAATCGATTCAACAGTTCCTATTTCAAAACTAAAAACAAAAGAATTAGAAATTAATGATCAAAGAAATTTAATTCATACTGTTGAAGATATGTCAACATGAAATGTATTTTTGAACGACCGTGCAACATTAACAATTTCAGATATAATAACTTTATCAAAAAGATTTGCAAGAAATTCTAAAGTTGATTTAGTTATTATTGATTATTTACAATTAATTGGAGATTCATCAAAAAGATCACAAGAAAATAGACAATTAGAAGTTGCTAAAATATCTCGTTCATTAAAACAATTAGGTCGTGAGCTTGAATGTCCTATAATCGCTTTGAGCCAATTAAGTCGTGGTGTTGAAAAACGTGAGGACAAAACCCCATTAATTTCCGATTTAAGAGAATCTGGAGCAATTGAACAAGATGCTGACAGGGTTATTTTCTTACACCGTGATGATTATTATAAAAATAAAAAAATATCAACTGATAATGCTTCTACTTCATCATTTGAATTAAAACAAAATGATGATAAGAGTAGAGCATCTTTAACAAATGTTATTGTTGCAAAAAATCGTCATGGTGCAACAAAAACTATTCAATTAATTTTTGCTCCTGATTATAATAAGTTTATTTATGGTAAAATTACTAAAGATAAAAGTAAATCTCAATTAGAAAATTAAATATACAATAAATTATGGAATAATTGAAAGAAGGTTACTTTGAATAAAAAAGTTGTTAATTTAGATAAAAAAATTGAGAAGAAAAAATTAAGCATTGAGGAAAAAAAACTAAAACATGAAGAAAAAATGGCAATTTTAAATCCTCAAAAAGTTAATATTATTAATATTTGAAAAAAATATCCTAGAAAAGTAATTTGAATGCTTGTTAGTGCTTTTTTATATAATATTGCTTTAACTGTCTTTCTTAAAAAAGCAGCAACCATTGCTTCTGGGACTTCATCATTAGCACAAATTATCACTTTTACTGCTCCTTCAACAGCTCAATTTTATGGTCTTTTTTACGTTTTAGTAAATTTACCACTTATGTTTATTTTTTGAAAAATGAACCCAAGAATGTTTATGGTATTAACCTATTATTGAATGTTATTTCAAGTTATTGTTCAACTTTTATTTATTGAATATAATGGACGTGGTTCTAATCCGATTGTTAATTTTATAAATCAAAAAATTTCATTTTATAACCCAATTGGAGAAAAAAATTATTATTGAGACCCGTTTGGCATTGATATTAGAATGGTTAACAAATTAATGGATTCTAATGATAAAAACGAAATATTAAACGCTTTAACAAATCAAACACATGCTAAATTTACACATTTAGAACAATCAAATGAAATTATTTCATATTTTAAAAATCAATTTTTTGATAAAGATTTATTTAAAATTGTTAACAATATTAAAAAATATAATTCTTCCTCAATTGTAAAAATACTAGAAAATACTAAAATTTATGGTGTTTATGATGGCCAAAATTGACCAGTATTGGTTTATGCAATAATTGGTGGTGCTGCTGAAGGATTTGCTTCAATTATTGCGTGAAGACAAAGAGGATCAATCGGCGGAACATCGGTAATTTCAAACTATATTGCTTATAAAAATAAAAAACCTGTTGGAAATGTATTTTTAACGGTTGCAATTTGCTTTTCATCATTTTCAACTATCGTTATTGGCTCGTTAGAATACACTAGAAATATTGTTGGTCACGTTTGAAATCGAGATTTATTTTTAGTAAGAATTTTAGGAACTATTGCTTATTTATTAGTATTTTCAATGTTGGTTAATAAGTTTTATCCTAAATATAAAAAAGTTAAGATTGAAATTTATACAAAACGTCCTGAAATTATTGCTGAACAGTTTAAAAAAATAGGTTATGTTCATCCATTTAATATTTTTTACGGTGTCGGTGGATTTAGTCATAATGATTTTGGCAAAATAGAAACTGTAGCGTTATTTTTAGAAAGAGAAACTATAATTGAAGAAATTAAAAAGGTTGATAAAAATGCTTGGGTAACTACGTCAAATATTCATGGTGTTTTGGGTCAATTTGATACATCATTTGTAGATTAATTTTTCTATTAAGAGCTTTTTAAAATAAGCTCTTTTTATTTTTTTATCAAATGGATGCCATTTTATTTTAAAAACTTTATAATTAATTATATTTTTATAATAAAGTACAAGAAATATTTGTTTGAAATGCTATTAAGTTTTTAATGCAAGAGAAACTAAGAAAGGAAAAGAATGAGGAAAAAAGTGATTTTAGGCATGAGTGGTGGTGTTGATTCTAGTGTTTGTGCATATTTATTAAAAGAACAAGGTTATGATGTTGAAGGTTTGTTTATGCGTAATTGAGATTCTTTTTTAAATAATGATTTTTTAGGAAATTATGATATTAATCAAAATATTTGCCCGCAAGAACAAGATTATTTAGATGCTCAAAAAGTTGCTAATCAACTTAATATAAAACTTCATCGTGTTGATTTTGTTAAAGAATATTGAGAAAATGTTTTTCAGTATTTAATTAATGAATACAAAATTGGCAGAACACCTAATCCAGATATTTTTTGTAACAAATATATTAAATTCAAGGCTTTTTCAGATTATGCATTTAATAATTTAAATGCTGACTTTATTGCCATGGGTCATTATGCTAATGCTATTGATGGCGAATTATATAGAGCTAAAGATGTTTTAAAAGATCAATCGTATTTTTTAGCTCAATTAAGTAATGAACAATTAAAAAAAGTAATTTTCCCTCTTGCTAATTTTACAAAAAACGAAGTAAGAGAAATAGCAAAAAAACTTAATTTAGCAACAGCGTCTAAAAAAGATTCAACAGGAATTTGTTTTATAGGAGAAAGAAGATTTGCACAATTTTTAGAAAATTACATTCCTGCACAACCTGGAGATATTATTGATATTCACACTAATAAAATAGTTGGTAAACATTCTGGCGCTATGTATTACACAATTGGGCAAAGAAAGGGATTGAATTTAGGTGGATTTGAAAAACCATATTTTGTTGTCGGACATAATATTAAAAATAAAATAATTTATGTTGCTAATGAAGATAATCCTGAATATCTCTTATCTGATAAAATAATTGCAATTAATTGAAATTTAATTGCTAAAAATTATAATCCTCTTAATTTAAGTGCTAAATTTAGATATCGTCAAAGAGATATTAAATGTGAAATTAAGGTTCTTTCAAATAATCAAGTTGAGGTTATTTATGACGCTACTGAAGCAGTTACACCTGGTCAAGAAGTAGTTATTTATGAAGAAAATAAAGTAGTTGGAGCCGCAATTATAAATCAAGTATTTTATAAGAATAAAGAAAAAACATATTTATAATAATTTTAAAATTTAAGGAGAAAAAACTATGCTTTCATCAAAAGAAATAAGAAAAATGTGATTAGATTTTTTTAAATCAAAAAATCATTTAGTTGTTGAATCAAAATCTTTAATTCCTCAAAATGATCCCTCTTTATTATGAATTAATTCAGGAGTAGCGACACTAAAAGATTATTTTAGTGGTAAAAAAGTACCCCCTGCAAAAAGAATTACTAACTCACAAAAATCAATTCGTACAAATGATATAGAAAATGTTGGTGTTACTGCAAGGCATCATACTTTTTTCGAAATGTTGGGTAATTTTTCAATTGGTGATTATTTTAAAAAAGAAGCAATAGCTTTTGGCTATGAGTTTATTTTTGATGTTTTAAAACTAGAAAAGAATCGTATTTATATTACTTATTTCGAAGATGATTTGGATACATATAACAGATGAATTGAATTAGGAATTCAAAAAGATCATTTGATTAAAGGAACAAGAGACACTAATTTCTGAGATGTCGGTCAAGGCCCTTGTGGACCAGATACGGAAATTTTTTACGATCGTGGTGAAAAATATGATAAAAGAGGTCTTGAACTTCTTATTAATGATATTGAAAATGATAGATATGTTGAAATTTGAAATATTGTTTTTTCACAGTTTAATAATGATGGTGAAAACAATTATACTGAACTAGCAACAAAAAATATTGATACCGGAGCAGGCCTTGAAAGAATAACTTCAATTATGCAAGATGCTCCAACTAATTTTGATACTGATTTATTTTTACCAATAATAAAAGAAGTTGAAAGGTTAACAAATTATCATTATGATATAAATAATTACTTCATTAACGATCCAAATCAAACAAAAATTAATACCTGATTTAGAGTTATAGCTGATCATATAAGGGCTAGTGTTAATGCTATAAGCGATGGAGTTTCTCCATCAAATGTTGGACGTGGTTATATAATTCGACGTTTAATAAGAAGATCATATCGTTCTGGATTGTCATTAGGGATTCAGGAAAAATCATTCTTATATAAATTAGTAAAAATTGTTAAAGAATCATTAATTTTTGATATTGATATTGACGCTGTTGCTAAAATCATTAAAGAAGAGGAAGAGATTTTTGCTAAAACAATTAAGGAAGGTGAAAAACTTTTAGAGCTTGAATTAGAAAAAAAAGGTTTTATTGATGCTAAAACTGCTTTTAAAATGTTCGATACATACGGTTTTCCAATTGAATTAACCGATGAAATTTTAAAAGAAAAAAATATTAAAATTAATTTAGATGATTTTTATGAATATTTAAAAGAACATCAAAAACGTTCACGTGGAAATATTGAAGTAGGTATGCAAAAAGTAATTAACTCGCTAGCATTAATTCCAAACAAAATATCAGAATTTATCGGTTACGACTTTTTAGAATCAAAATCAAAAATTTTATATTTATTAGATTCTGAAAATTCAATAAATAATGTTGAAAATGCTGAACAGATTTCGTATGTTATTTTAGATAAAACCCCCTTCTATGCTACTTCAGGTGGTCAGAATCATGACTTCGGTTATATGATTCAAAATGGAAATAAAATTGAAATTTTAGATGTTTTTAAAGATAAATTTTGAAACCATATTCATGTTGTTAAAGGAATTATTAATAATAAAGACGAGATTTTATGTTTTGTTGATAAAGAAAAAAGATTAAATTATGCTCGTAATCACAGTTCAACTCATATTATGTTTCATGCATTGCGTAAGACATATAGTAATGAAGTTATTGAACAATTAGGATCAAATATTCACCCTGAACATTTTACATTTGACTTTGGTCTTGATCATCGACCAACAAAAAATGAAATTAAACAAATTGAATCAATAATGCATGATTATATTAAAATGTCAGCAAAAAGAAATTACATTATTACTTCAATTAAAAAAGCCCAAGAACTTGGAGCTTATATGACTATTGAAGAATCAGAATATCATGATGCAAATAATGTTAGAGTTGTTGAATTTGAAAATATAACAAAAGATTTATGCGGCGGAACCCACGTTGATAATTCATCAATTATTGAAAACTTTAAGATTGTTTCAGTTGATTCAAAAGGGACTGGAATTTATCGTTTAAGAGTTGTAACTTCAAATAAACTTGTTAATGATTATTTATTAAATGAAATTATCGAAAAGCAAAAATTGCTTATTTCATTAATTAAAAATAATAAAGAACTTAAATTAGATTATCAAAAAGAATTTGAAACTTTAATTCCAAAAGATGTTTTTGAAAAAGAAAAACTTTTAGAAGATTATGAAATAATTGAAAATCAAATAAGAGAAGATTATAAAAAATTCTTAAAAGAAAAAAATAACGAAACAGTTGATATTAGTTTGTATCATTATCTTTTTATCAATGAAATTAAAACATTTTTATTTTATGAAAAAGACATTAATTTATTAAGAAAAATAACAATTCAAATTCGTGAAAGTAACCCTGATTCCTTAGTTATTGGAATTAATCAAAATAAAGAAAATACATATTTTTTAATTATCGCTTCAAAGACATATGATTCAACGCTGATATTTAAAAATATTGCGAATAAATTTAATGGTAAGGGTGGCGGAAATAAAATTGTTAGTCAAGGTTCGATCGAAACAACAATTTCAAGTGATGGACTAATTAATGAAATTAAGGATTTAATTAATGCGTAAGCTTGGACTTGATTTAGGTTCAAAAACTTGTGGAATTGCAATAACTGATTTAAATAACATTATTGTTTCAGCACTTGAAACCTTTTATTTTGAAGAGTGACATTTTATTGATTTAATAAAACGTATTGGTTTTTGAATTAATGAAAGTGAATACAAAAATGAAATTGATACTATTGTTTTAGGTTATCCATTACGTATGGATCTATCAAAAAGTCCTAGAACAAAAATGGTAGAAAAATTTAAAGTAAGATTAGAAGAAAATTTTAAAATTAATGTTATATTGCAAGATGAAAGAGAAAGTACCATTTTTGCTGAAAATATTTTATTTGAAGCTGGTTTTAATGGTAAAAAAAGAAAAATAAAAAAAGATTCTCTAGCAGCACAAATAATATTAGAAGATTATTTAAAAAGAGGTTAATTTATTTATGGAAATAAAAAAAGATAATATAAAAAAACAAAAAATAAACATTTGCTCTTCTGAACGTCAAATAATTTTGGAAAATGGTGATATTTTTTATGTTTTATTTGAAATCGATGAAAACGGTGAGCATTTTATAGCTTTAACTGATAAAAAATCAATTTTATTTGCAAAAATCGATTCTAAAAATGAGGAATTAGTCGAAGTTGAAGATGAAGCAGTTATTGAGATTCTTTTAGATTTATTAGATGAATTTTTAGAAAATGTTGATATTGTTGATGAAAAAGGAAATGATCTTTCAAAATTACTTTTGGTTGATCAAGAAGAATCTTAATGAGGAATAATTAAATGAAAATAATAAATGAATATGCCTCATTACTTAATAATAAAGAAAGTAAAATTTCTGCTGATGTAAGATTGGGTTTAATTATTTCCTTAGTTATTGTTTTTATAATTGGACTTACTGCTTTTATAATTACATTTTTATATAAGAAAAAAATAGTTAAAAAATATGTTTCACCCCGTGAAGAAGATGAAAAAAATAAGCTTAAAAAAATTAATCCAAATTATGGTGTTGTTCTTGATGGAATAAAAAAATTCTATGATTCTGAATTAAATGATTTTTTTATTTGTTTTGTAATTAATACTATTTATTTAAATAACTATGAAAATATTTATTGTGAAGATAAGAATAATTATTTAGCACTTTCTATTTCTAACCTCGCAAACAAACAGGTTTTTTTAAATAATAAAAAAAATGTAAAACTAAATAATGAAATAAAAAATGAATTTGAAAATATTAAATTTGATTTAATATCTTATACCTCTGAAATAAATAAGAAAAGCGATTTGATTATCCTTTTAAATAATAATTTGGAATTTAAAAAGGCAATTGAATCTAAACTTAGTTTTTTATCAGAAAACGGAATGATAATTATTGAAAATGACAAACAATTAAAATTTAAAAATATAAAAGATATAGCTTTATTTTTTAATTTAAGATATGAAACCTTAAAATTCAAGAATAAAAGTGTTATACTTTTAGCTAAAAATAATATAAAAGATATTGTTGAAAAAGGAGAAGATTAAATTTATGGAAGATAAAAAAATATATTTAACAAAAGAAAGTCTTGAACAATATAATAAAAGACTAGTTTATTTACAACAAGAAGCCAGACCATTAGTAATAGAGGAAATTAAGGAAGCTAGAAATCAAGGTGACTTGTCTGAAAATGCCGAATATGATGCTGCTCGTGACAAACAAGCTGCAATTGAAAATGAAATTTTAGAAATTCAACATATTTTAGAAAATGCAATTTTAATTGATGAAGATTTTTCGGACTCAAATATAGTTAGAATTGGTTCTACTGTCAAATTATTAGATTTAAAAACAAAAGAAATTTTAACTGTAATAATTGTTGGAGCATTAGATGCAGATCCTTTTAATGGAAAAATTTCAAACTCTTCTCCTTTAGCAAAAGCTATTTTAAATCATAAAGTTGATGATACTGTTGAGGTTGATGCCCCTAAAAAATATAAAGTTAGAATTGAATCTATAATGTAATAAATTTTGTATTTTTAATTAATAAGGCTTAAAAAAATGCCTTATTTTTTTATTTTAAAATCTTATTATTTATAAAAATATATTAAGAAATATAAGCATATTTATAACAGTATAATCAAATGAAAAATACATTTTATTTTTTATCTAAAAACTATTAAAAAAAATTAAAAATTTTTATAAAAATTATGTATAATAAATCAGTACACTTTTTTGTTTGACATTAAAATATAAAAAAAGAAATTATTTTTACAACAAAATTTTTAAAACAGTGTATACTTATAAAAGTGCACATTTTTGGATATTTAAAAAAATGCACAATGATAGTTCTTTGAAAACTGGATACGAATACCATAACGTCAATTTAATTTTTATAAATCATAATAACCAAATCAAATTTTAAGAGTTTGATCCTGGCCCAGGATGAACGCTGGCTGTGTGCCTAATACATGCATGTCGAGCGAGGTTCTTTTGAACCTAGCGGCGAATGGGTGAGTAACACGTACTTAATCTACCCTTTAGATTGGAATACCCAATGGAAACATTGGCTAATGCCGGATACGCATGAAATCGCATGATTTCAATGTGAAAGGAGCCCTTAAAGCTCCACTAAAGGATGAGGGTGCGGAACATTAGTTAGTTGGTAGGGTAATGGCCTACCAAGACTATGATGTTTAGCCGGGTCGAGAGACTGAACGGCCACATTGGGACTGAGATACGGCCCAAACTCCTACGGGAGGCAGCAGTAGGGAATATTCCACAATGAGCGAAAGCTTGATGGAGCGACACAGCGTGCACGATGAAGGTCTTCGGATTGTAAAGTGCTGTTATAGGGAAAGAACACTTGGTTGAGGAAATGCTTCCAAGCTGACGGTACCCTGTCAGAAAGCGATGGCTAACTATGTGCCAGCAGCCGCGGTAATACATAGGTCGCAAGCGTTATCCGGAATTATTGGGCGTAAAGCGTTCGTAGGCTGTTTATTAAGTCTGGAGTCAAATACCAGGGCTCAACCCTGGCTCGCTTTGGATACTGGTAAACTAGAGTTAGATAGAGGTAAGCGGAATTCCATGTGAAGCGGTGAAATGCGTAGATATATGGAAGAACACCAAAGGCGAAGGCAGCTTACTGGGTCTATACTGACGCTGAGGGACGAAAGCGTGGGGAGCAAACAGGATTAGATACCCTGGTAGTCCACGCCGTAAACGATGATCATTAGTCGGTGGAGAATTCACTGACGCAGCTAACGCATTAAATGATCCGCCTGAGTAGTATGCTCGCAAGAGTGAAACTTAAAGGAATTGACGGGGACCCGCACAAGCGGTGGAGCATGTGGTTTAATTTGAAGATACGCGGAGAACCTTACCCACTCTTGACATCCTTCGCAATGCTATAGAGATATAGCGGAGGTTAACGGAGTGACAGATGGTGCATGGTTGTCGTCAGCTCGTGTCGTGAGATGTTTGGTCAAGTCCTGCAACGAGCGCAACCCCTATCTTTAGTTACTAACGAGTCATGTCGAGGACTCTAGAGATACTGCCTGGGTAACTGGGAGGAAGGTGGGGATGACGTCAAATCATCATGCCTCTTACGAGTGGGGCAACACACGTGCTACAATGGTCGGTACAAAGAGAAGCAATATGGCGACATGGAGCAAATCTCAAAAAGCCGATCTCAGTTCGGATTGGAGTCTGCAATTCGACTCCATGAAGTCGGAATCGCTAGTAATCGCAGATCAGCTACGCTGCGGTGAATACGTTCTCGGGTCTTGTACACACCGCCCGTCACACCATGGGAGCTGGTAATACCCAAAGTCGGTTAGCTAACCTCGGAGGCGACCGCCTAAGGTAGGACTGGTGACTGGGGTGAAGTCGTAACAAGGTATCCCTACGAGAACGTGGGGATGGATCACCTCCTTTCAACGGAGTACACAATGTTATGGAAAAATTATTTGTATCCAGTTTTGAGAGATTTATCTCTCTTTTTGTTCTTTGAAAACTGAATATCGACATTGAAAAATTAAATTATTAATATTTCAAAGTTTAGATCAACCTATAGAATATATCATACAATAGACAAACAATAGGTCTTATACTACTATTAAACAAGATAAGAGTTTTTGGTGGATGCCTTGGGTCTGGAAGTCGATGAAGGACGTGATTACCTGCGATAAGCCTCGGTTAGTTGGAAATGAACTGTGATCCGGGGATTTCCGAATGGGGAAACCTAATTGAGCTAATCCTCAATTATCATATCGATGAATAAATAGTCGAATGAAGAGACACGCTGTGAATTGAAACATCTCAGTAGCAGCAGGAAGAGAAAATAAAGAATGATTCCCTAAGTAGTGGCGAGCGAAAGGGGAAAAGCCCAAACCAACATTTGTTGTTGGGGTTGTAGGACTACATTTCAGAGTTACAAAATTTGCATATAGCAGAATAAGTTGGAATGCTTAAACAAAGAGGGTGAAATTCCCGTAAGCGAAATATGCAAATCTCTTTGTAGTATCCTGAGTAGGGCGGGGCACGTGAAACCCTGTCTGAATCTGCCGGGACCACCCGGTAAGGCTAAATACTAACCAGACACCGATAGTGAACTAGTACCGTGAGGGAAAGGTGAAAAGAACCCCGGGAGGGGAGTGAAATAGATTCTGAAACCAATTACTTACAGTTAGTCAGAGCCCGTTAATGGGTGATGGCGTACATCTTGCAGAATGGACCGGCGAGTTATGTCAACATGCGAGGTTAAGTGGAATAAAGCGAAGCCGTAGAGAAATCGAGTCTTAATAGGGCGCTTAGTATGTTGATATAGACCCGAAACCAGGTGATCTACCCATGAGCAGGTTGAAACTTAGGTAACACTAAGTGGAGGACCGAACCGTAGTACGCTAAAAAGTGCCCGGATGACTTGTGGGTAGGGGTGAAATTCCAATCGAACTTGGAGATAGCTGGTTCTCTCCGAAATAGCTTTAGGGCTAGCGTGTAGTGTTAAGTGATGGGGGTAGAGCACTGAATATGGAATGGCGGCGCCTAGCTGTACTGACTATAATCAAACTCCGAATACTATCATGAATTACTATGCAGTTGGTACATCGGTGATAACGTCGATGCACGCGAGGGGAACAACCCAGATCGTCAGCTAAGGTCCCAAAATTGTGTTAAGTGAGAAAGGTTGTGGAGTTTCTTAAACAGCTAGGATGTTGGCTTAGAAGCAGCCATCGTTTAAAGAGTGCGTAATAGCTCACTAGTCGAGAGACTCTGTGCCGATAATTCAACGGGACTAAAACACAATACCGAAGCTACGGGCATGAAAATGCGTTAGGAGAGCGTTGTAAGGGCATTGAAGTCAGACTGTGAAGACTGGTGGAGCGCTTACAAGTGAGAATGCCGGTATGAGTAACGATTCAGAGTGAGAATCTCTGACGCCTATTGGGGAAGGTTTCCTGGGCAAGGTTCGTCCACCCAGGGTTAGTCGGGTCCTAAGACGAGGCCGAAAGGCGTAGCCGATGGACAACAGGTTAATATTCCTGTACTTTCTATAAATGTGATGGAGTGACGGGGGAGGATAGTTTTACCACTTACTGGATTGTGGGGTAAATAGCAACTGGGTTATGTAGGCAAATCCGCATGATTTAACCGGGAGCTATGACGCATAGCGAAAAGGCAACTGAGTAGCGAATTAAATGATTTCATACTTCTTAAAAAAGCTTCTAACATTAAGTTTATATGAAACCCGTACCGAGAACGGACACACGTCCCCAAGATGAGTATTCTAAGGCGAGCGAGAAAACCAATGTCAAGGAACTCTGCAAATTCATCCCGTAAGTTCGCAAGAAGGGATGCCCACCCTAAAAAGTGGGCCGCAGTGAATAGTAAGGGGGAACTGTTTATCAAAAACACAGCTCTATGCTAAGTCGTAAGACGATGTATATGGGGTGACTCCTGCCCAGTGCCCGAAGGTTAAGCAAAGGTGTTAGCTTTATGCGAAGCATTGATGTGAAGCCCGGGTGAACGGCGGCCGTAACTATAACGGTCCTAAGGTAGCGAAATTCCTTGTCGGCTAAATACTGACCTGCACGAAAGGAGTAATTATCTCTTAACTGTCTCGACATTGGACTCGGTGAAATTATGGTTCCGGCGAAGACGCCGGAGACCCGCATCTAGACGAAAAGACCCCGTGGAGCTTTACTATAACTTCATATTGGAGTTTGATTTAACTTGTGTAGGATAGGTGGGAGACTATGATGCTTAAACGCTAGTTTAAGTGGAGTCGACGTTGAAATACCACCCTTGTTACGTTGAACTTCTAACTTGTTACCATGATCTGGTAAGAGGACAGTGTGTGGTGGGTAGTTTGACTGGGGCGGTCGCCTCCTAAAGGGTAACGGAGGCGTTCAAAGTTACACTCAATACGGTCAGAAACCGTATCATAGAGCATAAAGGTAGAAGTGTGATTGACTGTGAGACCTACAAGTCGAGCAGGTGCGAAAGCAGGACTTAGTGATCCGGCGGTTCTTCGTGGAAAGGCCGTCGCTCAACGGATAAAAGCTACCCCGGGGATAACAGGCTTATCTTTCCCAAGAGATCACATCGACGGGAAGGTTTGGCACCTCGATGTCGGCTCATCGCATCCTGGAGCTGGAGTCGGTTCCAAGGGTTGGGCTGTTCGCCCATTAAAGCGGTACGCGAGCTGGGTTCAAAACGTCGTGAGACAGTTTGGTTCCTATCTGATGTGGGCGTTGGAATATTGATGAGAGCTACTCTTAGTACGAGAGGACCGGAGTGGACGTACCGATGGTGTGCCAGTTGTTCCGCCAGGAGCATAGCTGGGTAGCCAAGTACGGCAGGGATAACCGCTGAAAGCATCTAAGCGGGAAGCCCCCTCAAAGATGAGTATTCCCTATTAAATTCCTTATAGACTATGAGGTTGATAGGCTGGAGGTGTAAGTATAGTAATATATTCAGCTGACCAGTACTAATAAATTGATTGGTTTAATAGTGATTCTATAGAAGTAATCTAAAAGTTAATCGATATTCAGTTTTCAGAGAATAAAACAAAGAGCCAATTGGCTCTTTTTATTTTAATATAACTAAAAAAATAAAAACCATTTTTAACCTTAATAACAAGAATTAAAAATGGGTTTTTATATTTATTTTTTTATTCTTTATTTTTAATCTTAAATTCAATGTCAAAATCGTTATCTATTTTAATACATTCTATACCAAAGGCATTAAAAATTTTTAGTGAGGCTTTAAAATCATCAGATTCAGGTTTGTATGCATTAGCGTAATAAACTTTTGAAATTTTAGATTGAACAATAATTTTAGCACAATTATAACATGGAGAATGAGTTACAAAAATAGATGATCCTGGCTCAATTTTAGAATTAGTTAAATTAGCATTTATTATTGCATTCGCTTCAGCGTGCACGACATATGTATACTTAGATCCTAAAACGTCATTTGATTGATTTGGGCGATTTCAAGGAAAAACTTCATCATTATCAACTTCCTTGTTATTAAAACTTGTCGGCATTCCATTATATCCTAATGAAATAACATAATTGTTAGGAGATACAATACAAGCTCCTACTTTTGTTGTTGGATCTTTTGATCTTAAAGCACTTAATTTAGCTAGGGACATAAAATAGATTTCTCATTTTATATTATCTTTATCTTTGTTAAAAAAATTTTTTTCTGTTGTTAAATTCATAAATAAATTTTAGCATTAACAAAATTAAAATATATAAAAAAAATTAGACTCCGCAGACCCTAACCTATATTATTCAGAGAAATAAGCAATAAATTGCTCGGTTAAGACATTAACTATGTTAATCCAATTTTGATGTCTGTAAACTACACTTAAAATTGAACTAATAAAATGTTATCATAAAAAAATAAAATTTTATAAAAGTATTTGAAAAACTTAAAAAATGTAAAAAAGTTGTTTTTTTGTAAAAATATAAAAAAAGTTGGTAAAATAATTTTTGTAAAAGGAAAAAATGATGAACAAAAAAATATTTGAAAAATCTTCTAAATTTATTATGTTCTCAGCTATCAAAGCTGCATTTTTTGCTATTGAAATTATTAATAACTACAAGAAGGATATTATTAGCAATTGTGGATTTTATACAGCAAATAATAATATGATTCTTGGAGGGATTTATAATGAAAATCATTTTTTTAACTAAAAATATTTTTAAATTTCATACTTTTTTAATACATTTTAATAATATCCGTCAGATAAGAATTATGACTTTTAGAGGTTCATAAATTTGTTGTCTTTATATTTTTTATAAAAAATAAGGTTTAAAATATATAAATTTGTACATAATAAAAGTCATAAAATTAACTAATTTCAATAAAAATTAAAGAAAATTAAAAAATAAAAAATATTAAAAAAACACTAAAATTCAAATGTTTTTTTAAACTAAAACAAGAGAATTAAATAAAAATAATTTATAATTATTTTTGTAATCCTATAGATTATAAATTTTTAATATAAACTAAATATTAAAATTAAAAATAGTTGCTTTTATAGTTTATAGTATTATGAATAAAATGGAGATATATATGAAAAAATCAAATAAAATATGATTAACTTCTTTTGCCTCCCTATCTGCAGCGACAATTTTACCTTTATTAGCTGCTTCGTGTGGAAAAGAATTACCAAAAGATAAATACGTTTATGAATTTAGTTCACCGTTTTCAAACACACCATTTGAATACGATGCTTCTAGATCATTCGGTGGTTTTAGTAATGTTTCATATTCAACACAAACTTCAGTAGGTTTAATAAGATTACAATCATTAAATGAACCTGAAGTTAAAAATAAAGATTCTAAAACTTATATAACAGAACCAACTTGAACAAAAAGAAAACTTTCTTTAGCTTCTAAAATTATTTTGACTGATAAGGAAGGAAAAATTTCAACATTTGATTCTGATGAAGCTGAAATTAAAGAACCAGCTACTCATAATGAAAATGGAATTTCATATTACAATCAACCCGCTGTTGCTTTAAAATCAAATAATAAACAATCAATTAATAGTAAAGAATTCGATGATAAATTAAAAAGTGCTGTTAAACTTCAATTTGTTGTTCGTGAAAATGTTCATTGAGTAGATAAAGAAGGTAATAAAACTGAGTATACCGTTAATGCTAGAGATTTTTGATATTCATGATTAAGAACGCTATCAATTAATAAATCATTTAGATTAGAAAATGGTGGATCAGAAGAATTAGAAAAAGAAGTAATTGATTCTCTTTCTGAAAAAACTTCAACTGTTTTTACTGATCAACAAAATTATGCAAACAACTATTTGTTTGCTCTATTTAATGTTGATAGCTCAAAATTTAGTAAGGAAGAATCATTTATTCAAAAAACTTCTGAAGGTAAGGATGCTGTAACATTTGAAGCTTTAGACACTGAAAAAGAAGTTTCATTTAATCAATTTATTAATAAGATAATGTTTGCTGATTATACATTTATGCCAGCTCCTTCTCAATATATTGACGCTGAAAATCAAAAAGAAAAATTACCAGTTTGAAATTACAATGGTAAAAAAGATGAAAAAACTGAAGAAATTGAGAAAAAACTAAGAGCTATTCCAAAGGATAAATTAGTTTCAAAAGTTGGTGCTTACTGATATGGTTTAAGTTTAAATAATGTTTTATTCGTAGGACCATACTACGGAGCGCCACAAAAAGGTCAAGAAGTAATTTTAAGAAAAAATACTCATTACTATGACCAAGAATTTGCTAAAAATAGCAATACAATTAAAGAAATAGTTTATATATACAATCAAAATATTGATGCTGACACTTTTAATAAAAGAAGTTTTGATAAATATAAACAAAATAGATTATCACAAATTTCTTTTAGCTCATTAAAAGAAAATCAGCAACAAGAAATTTTAAAGCAAGCATCAAAATATGGATTAAGACATGCTAAGACTTTAAATAAGACAAATCCATTTTATAGAATGGTATCACAAGGATTTATTAGACCAATTCCAAAAGATCAAAGTAGTGATTTTTATGCATTTAACGATGCTTATTCAAAATTAGTGTATGGTGTTAAGAAAGATGAATTAGCTAAAGGTTTAAATGATCCTTATGAATTTATATCAGGTAGAGGTTTAGTTTTTAGAACGTTAATTAATGCTGCAATTAACTGGGATGAATTTGCTTCACAAGCTACTGGTGGTCAAGGATATGCATGATTAGCAAAAGTAGCTGATGGATCAGCAATTGGTGGCTCGGATCAAGACACTGCTTCAGTTAAAACTCCCGCAGACGTTAAAGATAAAATTAATTCATTATTTGCTATTAAGGCTGATAAAACTGGAAAAATTAATTTTGGTAATAAATTAGGTGATTCGCTAGAACCATCTGAAAATGAAGAACATATTAAAAATACTTCTGATAAAACTGCTAAATTAAAATCAGCGGGTTTTGATAAGGTTAAAGAAGAATTACAAAAATTATTTGAACAATTTGATAAAGAAAATCCTGATTTAAAAGGTCAAAACTTTGAATTTGAACACTTATTCCCATATATAAATATTCCAGCTGCATATAAAAGAGCATTTGAAAATATTGAAAAAGTATTTAATGAACTAAACCCAAGATTAAAAATTTCGGTATATCATACGCAGGATAGTGAAGATGCAAAATTCCAAAGAATCAGAAAAGAAGGAGCAAATGGAAGTGAATTACTAGCTTGAGGATATGATTATGATGCTATTGGTTCAGGATATGATGGTCTTTCTTGAAATGCTAATTTAATACCTACATTAATTTGAATAGCAGAAAATAAAGATACAGATAAAACAAAATTAATAAAAGAAAATTTTCCATTAATTTATGATTTAGCTCAAAAAATAGTTGAATATGGTAAAACAAATTGAGTTGCTCCTATTCCTTTCGAAAAACTTCATTTAATTGAAAATAAATACAAGTCAAAATTATTAGATCAAATATTAAATTACAAATTAAAAGAAGTAAAAGACGATAATAAAACATATTACACCTTAGAAAGAAAAGAAGTACAACTTTTAGACGAAAAAAATCAACCAAAAATTGATGAAAAAACTAAAAAACCGATAACAAAAATGGTTCCTATTCCTTGAAAACCCGCTGATGGTAAACATTTAACAGATATTTATACACTTAGTGCAAAATTTTGATTTGAATACATTCATAAAATGACAAATGAAGAAGCTGTTAAATTAATGACGGAATTCACATCATTCTTTCACGTTGATTTTACTTACAATATTTTTAAGAATAGAAATGAATTTGGAAAATTCTTAGTTCAAAAACACTTTATAGTGCCAGATGAATCAACATTGAATGTATCAATTTACTCGGATTGAAGAATTAAAGAAGAAAAAAAATAATTTAGGTTTTTAAATGTTTAAATATATACGTCAAAGAATAGCGTTTGCTATTCTTACGTTGTTTATTATAACCTTTGTAGTTTATGTTTTAGTTAGTGCTTTTGGTAAAAGCCCGATTGAATCATTGGTTGAAAAAGCAATAAATGACCCTAAAAATAAACTACCTTATGATCAATTAGTTATAAAATATGAAACCGATTTCGGTTTGCGGGATGCTTCCGGCAAAACAATTCCAATTATAGTTAGATATTTTAAATACATTGGAAATGTTTTTAAAGGTGATTTCGGTTTTATTATTAATAAAGAAAACAACCCGAGTCCAAACGAATATGACAATATTCAAAAATTATTTTTTATACCTTTAAAATATTCAATTAGAATAACGTTACCAGCCTTTATTGTAAGTTCTATATCTGGTATAACTATTGGTGTGTTTGCAGGTTATAAAAGAGGTAAATTATTTGATTCAGCAGCTAATTTATTTGTTTTATTATTTGTTGCCATTCCTTCATTTGTACTTGCTCCGATATTAATTGCTATTTCTTTAAAAATTGGAATTCCTGTTACAGTTCCGAGAGAGGCTCTTGAACCTTCATTTGGTGAATTATTTATTTCTTATTTACCTCCTATTTTAATTATTACATTAACTTCAATGGCGGGATACGTAGGATACACAAGAAATCAGGTTATTACTGTACTAACCTCGAATTATGTTTTAATAGCAAAAACTAAAGGTTTAAAATCAACTCAAATATTCTTTAAATATGTTTTAAGAAATATTTCAATTCCTTTATTTAGTTTATTATTTGGTTCATTTTTAGGTCTTTTATCTGGTTCTATTATTATTGAAAAATACTGAGATGTACCAGGTACAAGCCAAGTTATTGCAAATTCATTCCCAACAGGTGAAATTAATATTATTATGTTTTCAACAATATTCTTTACCGGTTTATCACTGGGAGCAGGAATATTTGTTGATGTGATGTTTACAATTCTAGATCCTAAAATTACATACGCAGCAAAAAGTAAAAGAAATTATTGATTCTTTTTCAAAGCATATTTAGAAAGAAAAAAACTAGCAAAAGATTTATTTGCTAAAAAAGTTATTGAATCACAAAATTTATTAAACACTAATAAAAATAAATAGAAAGGAGATTGAAAAATTTATGGAAGATAATCTGCAAAACGAAATTAAAAATTTTAATAAGCAATATAAAATTAGTTCTGAACTATCAAAGAAATTTTCATTTATTCCAAAAAATGATAAGGTTCAATCTTCTTCTATTGCTGGTAGACCTAAAAAAATGTTAGCCGAAATAACAAAAAGATTTTTTTCAAATCCTATTGTTGTGATTTCTTTATTAGTATTTACATTTATTCTTTTATCTTCATTAATAATACCTGCTAGATCAATTACTGATTATCAAGCTAATAAACCTATTAATAAATATTCGTTTATTGAATCGTTACCACCAATTTATAATCCAATTGTTACAAAATGAACAACAAAATCTGAAGAATTTTATAAGTTTTATAAGAATTTAACAACCTCGATTGAAAAATTACCGGAAGAACAAAAAAATTTATGAAATAGTTGATTTAAATTTTATTTAGAATCCGTAAAGTTCCAAACAAATGATTCAGGTCAAGAATTTATAACTTATAATGCATATCATTTATTTAGAGCATCTCTTTTAAATGAACTTCTTCATACATCACTAAAAAATAATGCTGTTTTAACAGATGAATATGTTCAAAATACTATATTTCCTCAAATACCAGTTTTAAAAACTTATTTAGGAACTTCATCGACAGGATATGATATTTGAGTAACAACTTGATATGCTACTTGAAGAGGAATTCAAATTGCTATTATTGTAACAGTTATTCAAGCTATCTTTGGCATAACAATAGGTGCAGTTTTAGGTTTTTATGCTGGAAAATTAGTAGATACAATTGTAATGAGACTAATTGATATTTTTAATTCTCCTCCTACAATTATTTGAATTTTAATATTTGTTGGTATTTTTGGAACAAATCAAACTTCATTAATTTTAGCAATGTCAATCGCTGGATGGCCTTCGTTTATTGGTTTAACAAGACTTTATGTTATTACAGTTAAAAATGAAGAATACATTAGCGCTGCAAAAGCAATTGGTGCATCAACTTCAAGACAAATATTTGTTCATGCTTTACCCGCTATTATAGGTAAAATTGCAAACTCATTTGTTAAAAATGTACCAGCTATCATTTTATGAGTAGCTTCATTAGCATTCTTAGGATTTTTTAAAAATGGAAATGATACCAATTTAGGTCAAATCTTAATAGAATCAGCTTCTGAAGCTGGACAAAATATTTGAATTATATTACTTCCAACTTTAATATTATTATTCCTATCATTATCATTAAACTTCATGGCATTAGGAATTCACGATGCTCTAGACCCAAGAGTTATGAGTAAAGGAAAAAGAAAATAGTTATGATTAAAGAAAAATTAAATAAAAATAATAATGATAATAATTCAAAAAAAATTACTATAAGGGATAAAGTTATTTTAAAAAATAATGGTAAGAAAAATCAAAAGAAAGCTAAAAAACAAGAAAGAAGAAATCGCTTATTTTCAATAATTAAAGCTCAAAACGAATTAGAAGATAATAAATTATTAGAAGTTAGAAATTTACATGTAAGTTTCCCGGCGGGGAGAAAAAAAACAATTCATATTGTTCGTGGTGTTGATTTAGATGTTTATAAAGGTCAAATAGTTGGTTTAGTGGGAGAATCAGGTTCTGGAAAATCAGTTACTTCAAAAACATTAATTAATGTTAATGAAAATGGATTAGTAAGTGCTGATAAACTTCAAATTACTAATCTTGAGTTAAGTAGTATTTTTAAAAAAGAAAAATATTGGCAATTAGTAAGAGGTCAAAAAATTGGTTATATTCCGCAAGATCCATTAACTTCTCTTAATCCAACTCGTACGATTGGTAAACAATTATTAGATGCATTGAATAATAATGTTGATTGAATTGATAAAACTTATACAGAAAAAAAAGAATATTTACTTAATTTATTAAAAACATTTGGTTTAAGAAATGTTGAAAAGATTTTTAGCGCTTATCCTCATACTTTATCAGGTGGAATGAAACAAAGAATTGTTATTACAATGGTTGTGGCGCTAAAACCAGATTTAATTATTGCTGATGAGCCAACAACAGCATTAGATCCAACCGTTCAAGCTTCAGTTTTAGCTTTATTTGAAGAAATTAGACAAAAAATGGGAATTTCAATTATTTTAATTAGTCATAATATTTCCGTTATTGCAAAATTCTGTGATTTTATTTATGTTATGTATGCAGGAAAAATCGTTGAAAAAGGTTTAAAAGAAGAAATATTTACTAAGCCATCTCATCCATATACATGAGCTTTAATTTCGGCCATTCCTGAATCAAAAGAAGAAAAATTATATAACATTAAAGGGACACCTCCTGATATGGCAAATCTTCCTGTTGGTGATCCTTTTGCTCCACGTAATGATTACGCATTAGAAATTGATTTTATCAAAGAACCTCCATTAATTCCAATTACTAAGACTCATTATGCTGCAACATGACTTTTGAGTCCTGAAGCTCCTAAAATTGAATTACCAAAAGATTTACAAAAACGTTTAGATTTATTTATAAAGGCCTTTAAAAATGACAGAGAAGAAAAATAAAAAAGTTATATTATCAATTGATAATTTAAAAAAATATTTTGTTAATCAAGGAATTATCAACAAGGCTGTTGATGGTGTGTCTTTCGATGTTCACGAAGGCGAAATTGTAGGTTTAATTGGTGAATCAGGTTCTGGTAAAACAACTGTTGGGCGTACAATATTAAGATTGTATGATGAGTACAATGGTTTTGTAAGACTTGAAGATAAAATAATTTCGGGTAAAAATATTAGTATTTCTTTGAAAAAATATTTACGTAAAAATGTTCAAATGATTTTTCAAGATCCACATGCTTCATTAAATAGTCAACAAAATATTTATACTATTTTAAAAGAACCTCTATTAGTTAATGGCATAATGAAGCATAAAATTAATGATATTTTTAAAGATTGATTATTAGTTAAGAAAAAATTTAAATACACATTTCAAATTCAAGCAATGAAGCTTGAACTTCAAAATTATCAAGAAATTAATCGTTTAGCAAATCCATTTTTCACTAAATGAAAAAATATATTTAGTAATTTTAAATTTGATGATGAATTAAGCCGTGAAGATAACTTTTCTTCATTTTACGCCTATTTAGAAGAAAAACAAAAAATGGAAAGCTTAATTATTAATAATATGTATTCAAATGCAACTTCATTAATTAATTTTTATTACGAAGTACAAAACAAGTATCGAAATAAAGACTTAAGTAAAGAAGAATTAGCATATGAATTGGCAATTGAAGAATTTAATCATGTTAAAAAATTAAGTAAAATTTCAAAAAATCAGTTCGAAATTAAAACTAATTTAAAAACAATATTAGAAAAAAGACATAAATTAGTTAAATTAATTAGTCAAAAAACAAAAGAATCAAAAAATACATTTTTAAATTATTGTGTTGAAAATAAACACGAAAAAGATTTAGTAAATATAGCTAAATTAATGTCAACAAACCTTGAATTTTATTCATATAATTTAAAAAATGAATATTTATTTAAATATCGAATAAAAACATTGAAACAATTAAGAAAAGAACTTAAATTACTTGATTTCGAGGACGTTAAATCTTTAGTTATAGATTTAGAAAAATATGTTAAAGATTTCTACGAAAAATATTTATCTAAGATTGAATATTCATTAAAACAGAAAAAGGAAATTACTAAAATATTAGATAAAGAATTTAATTTTGATTTTTTAAAATATAAGCAAATTTCAAATAAAAATGAAGAAAATTATAAAAATCAATTAAATACTCTAGATAATGAAATTAAAGAGTTAAAAGCTAAATTAATTAAAAGAGAAAATCCTGAATTTTCAAAAGATCAATTAGATCAAGCTAAAAATAAACTTAATGAAGCATTTAGAGTTTATTCAGACGGCAAACAAAAATTCTTAATTCAATATAAGAAAATTATTAATGATTTATATTTAAATATTGAAAAAGAAAAAACTGAATATTTAAGTTTAGTTTCTGATCAAGAGGCATGCAATGCAATGTATGAAAAATACAAAAAAGAATTTTTTATATATGTTAAAAACAGATATTTACAAAAAATATCTACTCTTTTAGAAAAAAAAGAAAATATAATTAATTCATTAAAAAGTAATAATAAACCAGTAAAACATAATGATGATTTATTACGTATTAATACAAAAATCAAAGAAGTTAAAAAAGATTTAGATATAGTTTTAAAAATGTATAATTCAGACATCACCTTAAAAGAAGACACTTTAAAATCATTTAATATTGAAAGAAGTTATTTATTAAAAGATATTAAACGTATTTATTTATTATTAGGTATTGATTATAAATGAGTAGAAATGAATCTAAATAAGAATAATAAAGATCAAGAAAGTGCAGAAGATAAAAAATGAATTTCAAGATTTAATTTATTTGATTATAAAATTTCATATCCAGTTGCTAAATATTTAATTTCAGAATTATTATATAAAATGATAATTTACAGATCATTAGAAGATGTTGGTTTATTAAAGCAATTCGCATATAGATATCCACATGAATTTAGTGGTGGACAGTTGCAACGTATAGTTATTGCTAGAGCATTAATAACTGAACCTAAAGTTATTGTTGCTGATGAACCAATTGCTTCATTAGATATTTCAATTCAAGCTCAAGTTGTTAATTTATTAAAAGATTTATGTATTAAGAAAAATATTGGTTTAATTTTTATTGCTCATGATTTAAGTATGATTGAATATGTTGCTGATAATGTTCAAATTA
This sequence comes from Metamycoplasma canadense, assembly GCF_000828855.1. Classification (NCBI taxonomy): domain Bacteria; kingdom Bacillati; phylum Mycoplasmatota; order Mycoplasmoidales; family Metamycoplasmataceae; genus Metamycoplasma; species Metamycoplasma canadense. The sequence continues at coordinate 345,514 of NZ_AP014631.1, forward strand.
TGCATTTGGGTAAAATTGTTGAAAGTGGTAATACAGAAGATATTTATAATAATCCTCTTCATCCATATACAATTAATTTATTCAAAGCTATTCCTAAAATTTCTAATGTTAATGAAAAATTCCAAAATGTTTCATTTAATTTAGATTATGTTTATGAACAACAATTCCCTAATATTCCAGAAAATTATCAAATTGATAAAAATCACTGAATTTATGGAACCAAACAGCAAATTGAAAAATGAGTTTTAAAAAATAAATAAAATAATAACATTGATTAAATATTTTATAAACATCTTGCTTTTTTAAAAATGCTTGATGTTTTTTATTATACTTTTATTTATTTAAGTATATTAAGTATAATTTAAAGGTTAAAAAGATATATTATGAGATTCAAAAATAAATCAAAATTAAAATTTAAATCAAGAAATTCATATTGAAGAAGAAGTTGGAATATTTATAGCGTTGTTTATTTTTTTACAATTCTTTTTTTAATGGTATTAATGATTTTATTAACAGGTTTTTTAAAAAAACAGTCAACCGAAAGAATAACATGATCAAATGCAATAACAGCTGGATGTGTAACTATTTTTGGATTGTCAACGATTGTAATTTTAGTTCGGAAAGGACTTGGCAAGAATATTATTAAACCATTTTCATCTTTTTATCATAATCAACGTATAATGTCTCGTGCTAAGGGTAAATGAAGTTCAACAATGACGCAGCATCAAAAAGATAAAATTATTGCAAGAGAAAGAAGTTTATACGAAAATGAACAAAGCAAAAAAAGTATAGAAAAAGCAAAAAATGAAGTAACTAACTTATCATCTTATTTATTAATTTCTATTTCTTTAGTTACATTAACAATTGGATTATTAGCAATCCATTTGTCATAAAAAATATATTAATTTAATTTTTAAGGAGATTTAACAAATGAAATTCTTAATTGGTAATTTTAAAATGAATAAAACATTTTTAGAAACAGATGAATACGTAAAAAAAATATCAAAATTGATAAACACTTTTAATGATGAATTAAAAAACATAAAAATTGGTATCGCCCCCTCATTTGATAGCGTTTATTTATCTTATTTGAATCCAAACCGAAAT